>JBAXUW010000194.1:0-6181 GCA_037129495.1 Planctomycetota bacterium
ACCGGCGGTCGCCAAGCGAAAATCGCAGGATGCGATGTTTCGCGTAAAGCGGACACGTTGGGAAAACTGATCCCACGGTTCGATCGTCTCTACAGGCAGCTACCGCCGCCGGGGAGCCGCCGCCGCAAAAAGTTCATTCGCTGTTCGACCGGCAGGGCCAGCCGACGACGAATCAGGTCGATGAGCTGTCGGTCCGTCTCGGCAGCGAGCACAGCAAGGGCTGCAGCGCGGTCCGCACCGGCCCGCGAGCCCCTGACCCGCTCAGATTTTCCTGCGCTTCGCGCCGGCGTCTTTTTTTGGAGGTTTTGCTTTGTCATCAGATTTCCCGGCCGCGGTTTGCTGCTGGCCCTGGGTTTGTTTGAGCACGTCGAGCACCGCCAGATCCCGATCGCGACCGGCCGCCTGCTTGCTCTTGATGATGTCATCCAGCGACGCCACGAGCAACCTGCGACCGGCAACTTCGACCTCGCTAGCCCGGCTCCGCAGCGACTCAAACGACCGGACGCCGTGGATCACGGGCATGAAATCGAGCTGGATGCCAGCCGCATCGTTGGTCACCCGGTAGAGTTTCGAGACGGGGTAGTAGGGCCGCATGATCACGGCGTCGAGCCGCCGGGCGACCGCCTTCAGCTTCCGCAGCGTCGTCGCGGTTTCGCGAAACATGAAATCGAAGTCGAGCGTTGTCACGGGGGCGCCGTGGATCGCGGCAGCGGCATTACCGATCAAAACGGCCTCGAGCCGCTCAGCAGCGAGGCTCTCGAGGACCATGGCGAGGATGGGAATGGCGTTCATCGACTTCCAGTCTACGCTCGGATGGCGGCCGTGGCCCGCGCGATTGCCTCGTCGACCGCGGCGGCAGCGGCCCCTTCGGCCACGATCCGCACGATCGGCTCGGTATTGCTCGCCCTGACCAGCAGCCAGCCGCCGTCCCAGTCGAGCCGCAGGCCGTCGAGCCGGCTCGACTGTGCGGTCGGAAACGCCCGCTCGATGCGATCCAGCGTGGCGGCGAGCGCGGACCCGCGGGTCTCCGGCGAGAGGTCGACCTTCGTCTTCTTCATCACCAGTTGCGGCAGCGCCCGCGCTAAACTGTCGATCGTTGTGATGCTGGCTGAACCGGCTGCGAGGCCAGCAGTGCAGAGCCGCTCGAGCACCAGCGCCATCGCCACGAAGCTGTCGCGGACGAGCACCACCCGCGGGTCGATGACGCCGCCATTTCCCTCCCCGCCAAGAATCGCCTGGTTGGCGAGCATTGCATCGACGACGTTCGCCTCACCGACGGCCGACACAAAGCAGGGCACGCCATGCTGTGCGGCAATGATCGCCGTCATGCCACTGGTTGAACAGTTGACGACAACCGGTCCCCGGCGGTTCGCGAGCACCGCCTCCACGGCCAGCGCCAGCGTCGCCTCCTCGCCGATATATCTTCCATCCGCAGTTGCGATCGCCAGCCGATCGGCATCGGGATCCTGGAAGAAGCCCACGTGAGCTCCGGAGGCGGCAATCCGCGGCAGCATGCCGGCAAGGTTTTCGGCGGTCGGCTCCGGCAGATGTTCAAACAGCCCGTCCGGTGTACCCCCATCGATCACGACCTCACAGCCGAGCAACTCAAGCAGCGGCCGGGCCACGCGGCTGCCGGCCCCATGGGCGGCATCCAGCCAGACCCGCAGCCGGCAGCGGCGGATCGCCTCGACATCGACGGTCGCTGCAACCAGCGCACTGTGCGCCGGCCCACCATCGACAGTGCGGATGCTTCCCCGCCCCGTGGCTCCCTCGCCAGCCGTCGCAGCTGCGGCGGCTAGAAACCGCTCTAAGACCTCAGCTCCGGCAGCCCCCGGCAGCACACGGCCCGCGGCTGAAAAAAGCTTCAGTCCATTATAGGGCGCCGGATTATGGCTCGCGGAAATCTGCACGCCGCCAGCAGCCTCCTCCTGCCGCACGACAATGCCCACGGTCGGCGTGGCCGCGATCCCGGCGTCGATCACGTCGCGGCCCGCCTGCGTGAGGGCGGTGGTGATCACGGTGGCCAGCATGAGTCCGGTGGTCCGACCGTCGCGGCCGATCACGATCGGCCCGGGGGGCAGCGTCTCGGCAAAGGCCAGTACATAGCGAACGGCGACTGCGGGCGTAAGGCTGTCCCCCACGATGCCGCGGAGCCCGGAAACGCTAACGATGAGGGTGTCGGACATGATCGCGGGGTTCCGGGGCAACGGTGGTGGGCGGCCTGGCAGGGCTGAGAGTATAAAACGGCCCCTGGGTTTCGCACACAGCCTGACCCATTCATCACAGCCAGCACCGCCGGCCGGAGTCTTGTATCCCATGTCGACCGCCTCAATTCTCTCTCAGAAAAAGCGTCTTGCCGCGATCACGGTCGCCCACGCCGCCGGCACAATCACCGACCACTCCGCCCGCACGATGCAAGACTGGCTCACCCAGCCCCGCTACGCAGGGTTTGCTGAAGAACTCGCGACGCGGATCGACCGGACTGCCGCGGAGCCGGCCATCTGGAAAGAACTCGACGATGCCTACTGGACGGTGATTCCGTTTGGCACCGGCGGCCGCCGGGGCAAGATGTATCCGGTTGGCTCCAACGCCATCAACGACCGCACGATCGGCGAGAGCGCGCAGGGCCTGGCCGACTACGTGCGGAGCGTCGTGCCTGCCAGCGAGACGCCCTCCTGCGCGATCGCCTACGACACCCGCCACCGGTCTGAGCATTTTGCGAAGCTCTGCTCAGAGGTGCTGCTGGCGGCGGGCTTTAAGATCTTCTTCCTGCGCGGCTTTCGCAGTACGCCGGAGCTTTCCTACGCCGTTCGCCACACGCAGAGCGCCTGCGGCATCATGGTGACCGCCAGCCATAATCCGCCGAGCGACAACGCCGTGAAGATCTACTGGGCCGGTGGCGTGCAGGTGCTGCCGCCGCACGACAAGGGGATCATCGACCGCGTGATGCAGTGCGACGTGGTCTGCCGCGAGAGCTTTGCGGCGGGCGTCGCCGCCGGCCGCGTGCTGTTTGTCGAGCAGGAAATCGACCCAGCCTTCGTGGCGGCAGTGGTCAAGCAGGCAACGCCAGGCCCACGGAATGTTTCCATTCTCTATACCCCGCTGCACGGCGTCGGTGCCAGCGCCGTCGTGCCGGTGCTCGAAGCCGCTGGCTTTGAACAGTTGCGGCTCTACGGCCCGCAGTCGCAGCCAGACGGTGATTTTCCCAATGTGCCCGGCCATGTGGCCAATCCAGAAAACCCCGCTGTCCTGAGTGGGCCAATCGCAGAGGCAAAGATTCGTGGCGACGATCTCGTGCTCGCCAGTGACCCCGACTGCGATCGGCTCGGCGCGGCGGCAGCACTGACACATGCTCCCGACAGCCCATGGGAGACGTTTACGGGCAACCAGATCGCGGCGCTGCTGGTCGATTGGGTGTTTTCGTGTCGGCAGGCGAGTGGCAGGCTGCTGCCGACCGATCACTTGATCACCACGCTTGTGACGACCGGCCTCGTGCGACGAATTGCCGACGCTTATCGGGCGACAACAGTCGATACGCTGCAGGTCGGCTTCAAGTGGATCGGGCAGGCGATCGATCAGATCGGCCCCGAGCAGTTCGTCTTTGGCTGCGAGGAGTCGCACGGCTACCTCGCGGGCACGCATGTCCGCGATAAGGATGCAAGCGTGGCTGCGCTCCTCTTTGCCGAGTTGGCCGCCGCGCTCAAGGCCCAGGGCAAGACAGTGCACGAACAGCTCAACACGCTCTTCTGCACCTTCGGCTGCCATCAGGAGCGGCAGGTGGCGATCACGCTCCCGGGCGCCGCCGGCATGGATCGCATGCGGGAGATCATGGCCACGCTCCGCGGACAGCCGCCCAAGACGCTCGGCGGGCTGAATGTTGTTAGGGTTCGCGATTACCTGGGGCTGACGACGTCGACGCCGGGCTCTGCGGCGGTCGCCTTTACGGGCGCCGCGGGAGATCTTGTGATGTTTGACTGCTCCTCGGGGCCGGGGCTCGTCGCTGCCACTGATTCCGCGGCGGTCGCGGCCGGCCGGTTTCCACCGCTGGCCAACTGCGTTGCCGCCCGGCCCTCGGGTACCGAGCCGAAGATCAAGTTTTATCTCTTTACCGTGGCGCCGCCCTGCCGAAGCCAGGATCTCGCCAACGTCAAGCAGCAACTAACGGTGCGGCTCGACGCGCTGGAGCGCGATCTGCGGTCACGCGCGGGGGTGTAAAACTGCCGCTGCCTCCGCTCCCTGGCCTTCGGCTGGCTAGAATGACGATGTGAGCGACCACACACCAGCGAGCGACGCCGCCGAATCGATGCCCGCCGACACCGATCAGGCTGTCACCGCAGAGAATAGTGCGACGGCGGCGGCCAAGGTCAAGACGTTCCCACAGACGCCGGGCGTCTATCTGATGAAAGACGCCGCTGGCCGAGTCATCTATGTCGGGAAAGCGAAAAACCTGCGGGCCAGGGCAGCCAGCTATTTTCTCAAGGCTGCGGAACAGGATCGACGCACAGCCGATCTCGTGCAGGAGATTCGCGACATCGACTATCTCGAGGCCGACAGCGAGGTCGACGCCCTGCTGCTGGAGAGCCGGTTGATCAAAGACGTTCAGCCCAAGTTTAACTCCGATCTCAAAGACGACAAAACATTTCCTTACCTGCAGATCACCACCCACGAAGATTACCCGCGGGTCGAATTCACGCGGACGCCACGGCAGAAGGGCGTGAAGCTCTACGGGCCATTCACAAGCGCCGGCAGCCTGCGCGGCGCGATCGTGGTGCTCCAGCGCATCTTCAAGTTTCGCACCTGCAATCTCGACATTGACGCCGACGACGAGCAGTGGCGATGGTTCCGCCCCTGCCTGCTGGCCTCGATCGAACAGTGCACGGCACCGTGCAACCTGCGAATCTCCAAGGAGGAATACCGCCGCGACATCAATCGTCTCAAAGTCTTTCTCGACGGCGGGAAGAAGCAGCTGATCGTCGAGATGCACAAGGAGATGCTGGCCGCCTCGGCGCAGCTGGAGTTTGAAAAGGCGGCCCGGCTCCGCGACGAGATCCGATTGCTAGAGACGCTCGCTGATCGGGGTGACCTCGAGGAACACGTCCAGCCAGAGGTCTTTCTGGTCGACCCGAAGAAGGGGCTCGCAGGGCTTGAGAAGGTGCTTGGGCTGAAGTCGACGCCGCGGGTGATCGAGGGCGTCGATATTGCGCATCTCGCCGGCAACGAGACCGTGGCGAGCCTCGTACAGTTTATCGACGGGCTCCCGTTTAAGCCGGGCTATAAGCGCTACCGGATCAAGACGGTGGGCGGTATCGATGATTTTAAAAGCATCCACGAGGTCGTCTCGCGGCGGTTCGCCCGGCTGGTTCGCGAGGGGGCGTCCCTGCCCGATATCTTTTTAGTCGACGGCGGCAAGGGGCAGCTTTCTGCGGCGCTGGATGCGCTCGATTCGCTCGGCATCCAGCCCCCCTGCATCATCTCGCTGGCAAAGCGGGAAGAGGAGATCTTCCTGCCGGGCAGGAGTGAGCCGCTGCGGCTCTCCCGAGACTCCTATTCCCTGCGGCTCTTGGAATACGTCCGCGACGAGGCCCACCGCTTCGCCCAGCACTATCACCACCTGCTCCGCAACAAACGTTCCTTTGAAGAGTGAGCGGTCGCGAGTGGCGGGAAATTGGCAGCCACCACCTACCAGCTGGGCTTGTGGTTTTGCGCGTCGGGCGCTTAAGTTCTTGTGTCTGTGTTCCACACCGGGAGGGTTCTTCCTATGTCGCGTGGGTCTCATCGTTTGCTGTGGGGATGCGGACCGCAAGACGGCCGCCGGGATTTTCTCCACGTCGGAGCTCTGTCGGCACTGGGACTATCGCTCGGCGAGTTTCTAAAAAGCCGCGCCGCTCAGGCCGATACGAAGTCATTCGCCCACTTTGAGGGTCCGGCGAAGAGCGTGATCCACATCTGGCTGCCCGGTGGTTGGGCGCAGCAGGAGACGTTCGACCCCAAGCCGCTCGCACCGGTTGAATACCGCGGCGAGATGAAATCGATCGATACCAAGCTCACCGGCGTGCAGTTCAACGAATTGCTCGGCAAAACGGCCGAGATCGCCGACAAGATCACGATTGTGAGGTCGATGACGCACGGTGAGGCAGCGCATGAGCGGGGCACGCACAACATGTTCACGGGCTATCGGCCG
>JBAXUW010000195.1:0-6139 GCA_037129495.1 Planctomycetota bacterium
GAGTCAAGAAACCGTTTTCAAGCGGATGCAAAAGTTCAAAAATAGGCTTTGTCGCCTTATTTTTAGGCAGCCGGCAGCTGCCCTTGGCAGAAGACACGCCCGCATGGTCGGTTCAATGGCACGTCTGGCGGGGCGGGCGGAGGTATATTTGGAGGAACCTTTGTCACCGCCGAAACAGTCGCTCCGAGAGTTTTCTGCGGGCTCCGCAGATTGATTTTCCATGAAAGTTCTTGTCACCGGCGGCGCGGGTTTTATTGGCAGCCACATTGTCGACGGGCTTCTGACTGCCGGCCACCGGGTGGCGGTGCTCGACGACCTCTCCAGCGGGTCCCGCCAAAATCTACCGGACGGCGTCGCCCTCTATGAGTGCGACATCGTTGACGCGGCGGGAGTGCAACGGGTGTTTGCTGCAGAGCGGCCCGACGCGGTCTGCCATCAGGCGGCGCAGATGTCGGTGAGCCGGTCGGTTCGCGAGCCCCGCTTTGACGCCCAAGTGAATTGCATTGGCTTGATCAATGTGCTCGAAGCGGCGGTCGTGGAGGGAGCAAGCCGGTTTGTCTTCGCCTCCAGCGGGGGCGTGCTGTATGGCAATGTGACGACGCCGGCCCCCGAAACGACGCCTGCCAACCCAGTCAGCCCCTACGGCATCACAAAATGGGTGGGCGAACGCTATCTGAAATTCTTCGCAGAAGAGCACCGACTGGCGACCGTCGCCTTACGATATTCCAACGTCTATGGACCGCGGCAAAATCCGCATGGCGAGGCCGGTGTGGTCGCAATCTTCTGCAAGAAGTTGCTGGCCGGCGAGCGGGCCAGGATCAACGGCGACGGCCGCTACGTCCGTGATTATGTCTTTGGCCCCGACGTTGCCAGGGCAAATCTGCTCGCCTTGACGACCGCCCTACCGCAGGTGCTGCCGGGCACGCTCACAAGCATCAACATTGGCACCGGCATTGGTGCGGATGTCAACCAAATTGAGGCAAAAATCCGGCAGTCAGTGGCCGTGGCCCGAGAAATGCGGGGCCAAACAGCAGAGTTGCCCGAGCCCGAGTATGGCCCTGCCCGACCGGGCGACCTGCGGTCGAATCTGGTCGATGCCGCGCTTGCGGAGCGGGTGCTCGGTTGGCAACCGACAGTCTCGCTTGCAGAAGGACTGTCGCAGACGGCCGAGTGGTTTGCCTCGCAGGGCTAGGAATTAGTCACCCGTCAGGCCGTCGAGCGCTCCGGTGACGAGCCGTTGTCGGAGCGAGGGCGAATCAATGTAGGGGGGAAACCGGTGGCTCTTGCCGACAATCGACGCGGCGTCGAACTGCACAAATTCCACATCAGACGGCACCCAGCGGGCAGGCATGTTTTCATGTCCTAGCGCCTCGGTGCTCAGGCTGCGGTCGATGTATTCAAAAAAGCCGAGTGGCTTGTCGCTCGTGTTGTTGAGGAGGGTCAGGCGGTCGATGGAGCCAAGCACTCGCCGATACTGGCCGCGGGGCGCCAAGGCGTCCTGCCGCACGGCGGCTGCCACGAGCACAAGGTTCAGTCGCCCGGGGCGGTTGATCAACGACTGTAGTTCTGTACGGCCCGCCTGCTCTGCCTTGATGAGATTGTCGATCGCCTCGAGGGAAATCAGCGCGCCGTAGCTGTATCCGACGATGGCCAGCGGCCGCTCGGGTTCCAATTGCCCCAGCAGCCAGCCGAGATAGTGCCCGTCGGTCATCGACCGCTGATACTTTTTGCGACTGTCCTGCAGCAAGATGCCATCCTGAGAACTCGGCCAAGAGAAAATAACCGTGCGGACCTGCGGTCCCGCCGGACAGCAGGCCTGAGCCCGCCGTGCCAAGAGCAGGCCTTGCGATTTCGCCGAGGCCGGGTCGTAGCGGTTGCCGTGAATGAAGATCAGAAGCGGCTGTGTCGGGTCGTCGAGGAGGCTCACCAGGTCTGACCGCAGCCAGCGACTGCATTGAGATGATTTTCCGGGAACAAGCCGCTCCACATCAAAAGAAACATTTTTCGGCAGGGAGCAGAGGTCGGGTAGACGACGCGTGCTCACGACCCAGATGTCGGTGCCTGCCGACTGGCTCGGGGCTACGTCTGAGGCTGGTGAGGCTCCCAATTCAGACTGCGGGACGCCGGCCAGGCACACAAACGCCACGAGTGCGATGATCCAGTGGCAGAGAGCTGTAAAACGCAAGGCAGACACCGAACCCTCAGATAGTTTTGACCGTGGGCAGAACGTTTTTGGGGCTGATGCAAGACTAGCACGTGTTTTCAGGGCTTGGCTGACGCCTGGAGAGCTGGTTGAGTTACCGGCGTCGGCACAATCGCTCCAGACTCCCTTCCCACGGGAGAAGAAATCTTTGGATCATCGACCGCCCCGACACAAATCGTGAGCTAGGGTTTAGAGGCGTCGTCGCGGACGATGCACCTGTGTCGGACCGACGGGCCTCCCGCCCGTCGGTACTGGAGATGCCAATCATGTACCGAACCCTGTGTCTGGTGATCGCTCTGGGCAGCCTCGCAGCCGCCCCGGGCTGTAGCAGTTGTATGGGCAGCGCGAATAGCTGCCGACGTCCCTCCTTTATGGAATTCCGTTCGCCTTGCTCAGGCGGCGGTTCACCCTGTGCAGCGCCGCAACCGGCCTGTCAGCCAGCCTGCCAGCCCGCCTGTGGTGAGCCAGCCTGTGGATCGTGCGGCGAAGGGGGAGCCACGATGGCCGCCCCCATGTCGATGCCGGTCATGGCCGCGCCGGGCACGTTCAGCTGATCGCCGTCACGCCTTCTCCCGTCCTTCCAGTGATGTGCCGCTCTTGCCGGCCAAGCGTCGGGTAAGCAACACGTTGTGTGGCTGCTCCCGATCTGAGCGGCTCGTCATCGGGGGGATGGGGGACGGCTGTGAAGGCCGCTGGCGGCTCGCATACTCACTCGTATACTCAAGGGCTCCTGCCTTCACCGTGGAGCCATTATGTTTGAGTCTCTGACCGCCTCGCTCTCCTCCGCCCTCAATTCGCTGCGGGGCCGTGGCAAGCTCACCGAAGCCAACATGCGGGAGGGGCTCGGAGGGGTCCGCACTGCTCTGCTCGAGGCAGACGTTGCCTACGACGTCGTCGACTCATTCCTGTCGCGCGTGGTGGACGACGCGGTCGGCTCCAAAGTGCTTGAGTCGCTCGACCCCGCCCAGCAACTTGTCGGCATTGTCCATCAGGAGCTCGTCAACCTGATGGGGCCGGTGGACCACTCGCTCCACCTCCAGCCCGGGAAGACCACGATCCTGATGCTCTGCGGCTTGCAGGGCTCTGGGAAGACCACCTCCTGCGGCAAACTGGCCAAGCGGATCAAGCAACAGGGGCAGGGAGTGATGCTCGTGGCCGCGGACTTGCAGCGACCCGCAGCCATCGAGCAACTGGCGGTGCTCGGTCGGCAAATTGGGGTGCCGGTGTATCTGCCCGCTGGCGTCACCGATCCCGTCGCCGTCTGCCGGGCGGGTGTGGCCCGTGCCCAGCAAGAGGGCATCTCAGTGGTCATCCTCGATACGGCAGGCCGGCTCTCGATCGACGAGGCCCTAATGCAGGAGCTGACGAAGATCGACCGTATCGTGGGGCCAGACCAGGTCTATCTCGTGGTCGATGCCATGACCGGTCAAGACGCGGTGCGGAGCGCCAAGGCCTTCAACGATGCGCTCGAACTTGACGGCATCATCATGACAAAGCTCGATGGCGACGCCCGTGGCGGAGCCGCCCTCTCGGTCAAGAGCGTGACGGGCGTGCCGATCAAGTTTGTTGGCACCGGCGAGCAGATCGAGGCCCTCGAGGATTTCCATGCCGAACGCATGGCGGGGCGGATCCTCGGCATGGGCGACGTGGTCACGCTGGTTGAAGAGGCGCAGCGGAAGTTTGATCAGACCGAGATGACGCGGCAGGAGGAGCGGCTCCGCGCTGGCGAATTCACGCTCGACGACTTTAAGAAGGTGTTGTTGCAGACTCGTCGGCTGGGTCCGATGGGAAAAGTGCTCGGTATGCTCCCGGGCATGGGCGGCATGCAAGAGATGCTGGCCGGTGCGGATCTCGATAAAGACGTCACCCGGATTTTCGGCATCATCGACTCGATGACGCCCGCTGAGCGGCGGAGCCCCTCGCGATTGGTCGACCAGTCGCGCCGCCGGCGGATTGCCGCCGGAGCGGGGGTCGATCCCCGCGAGGTCAGCGATCTTGTCAAACAGTTTGACGGCATGAGCGCCATGATGAAGGGAATGGCGGGACTCGGCATGCGCGACCGCCTCCGCGAGGTGCAACGGTTGCAATCGCAACTCACCAATCCCACTGCGCGGATGGGCCTGCCAAAGGGCGATACGGGCAAGCGGCTGACTGCGGATGAGCGGCGGAAGCAGAAGAAAATGCGGGAAAAAGACGCCCGCCGTAAGCGACGCGGCGGGGCGGAATGAGCAGGCAGTGCGAAGGGCGAAGAGCAGAGAAACCTCGGAAAAACGGGGGTCTGACAGGTGGGCTTGGGTTCCGGCGCCAGTCGGTTAGTCTCAGGGACTCGTTCAATTCTTTCTGAGGAGACTGCGACTGTGGCTGTGGCGATACGAATGAAGCGGATGGGCCGGAAGAACCGCGCCTTCTTTAGAATCTGTGCAACTGACCGGCGGAGCCCGCGGGATGGCCGCGTCCTTGAGGTGCTCGGCACCTACGATCCCTCAGTTCCCGACACCGACGCCCGGTGCGTGATCGACGGTGAGCGAGTGAACTATTGGCTCAGTGTCGGCGCTCAGCCCAGCGATGCTGTCCGCGTGCTGGTTAAGAAATATGGCCAAAACGGGACCCACCTCAAGGAGATGGAGCAGGCCCGTGTGAAGCTCGCGATGCCGAGAATCATTCTTTCTGCCGGTGATCCCGTATTTGTTCCCGAGCCGAAGGTCGATCCTGCCGCTGCTGCGTCGATTGTTGCCGAGGCCCCGGTGGCTGAAGTTCCGGTGGCTGAAGTTCCGGTGGCTGAAGCCTCACCTCCTGAGGCCGCTGCACCTGCCGCTGTCGAAACGCCTTCAGAGCCAGCCTGATGCTGCCCCGCCGCCTCCATGCGCATCGATATCCTCACCCTTTTTCCGGAGATGTTTGCGAGCTTCCTCGATGGAAGCCTGCTCGGTGAGGCGCGTCGCAATGGCCTGATTGAAGTCTGCCTGACCAACATCCGTGACTTCGCGGAAGGTGTGCATCGTCAGGTAGACGACCGTCCCTTTGGTGGCGGGCCAGGCATGCTCCTGATGCCGGGGCCAGTTGTCTTGTGTGTCGAGTCTGTGCAGCAGGCGACGACGACGGTCGGTCATCTCGTGATGCTCACGCCCGGGGGCCGCAGGCTCGACCAGTCGGTCGTCGAGGAACTATCGCGGAAGGAGCGGCTTGTGCTGGTCTGCGGTCGTTACGAAGGCTTCGACAACCGGGTCCGCGAAACGCTCCAGCCCGATGAGATTTCCATTGGCGACTATGTGCTTTCCGGCGGCGAGGTGGCGGCAATGGTGATCGTAGACGCGGTTGCCCGACTGCTCCCCGGCGTACTCGGCGACGCTGAGAGCGCCCGTCAGGATTCCTTCTCAGGCGTTGACCGCCTGGTGGAAGGCCCTCAATACACCAGGCCGCGCGAGTTTCGCGGCCTGACTGTGCCCGACGTTCTGTTGTCGGGCGACCACGGCAGGATCGCCACGTGGCGGCATCAACAGGCCGTCACTGCGACCCGCAGCCGAGTCCCAGCAAATCTTCCCCCCCACCGTTCCTGAAGGAGTCCGTTGTGAGCCAGCAAATCCTCGCCAAGGTCGAAGCCTCCAGCCTCAAGTCGGAGGTGCCCCAGTTCGCGATCGGCGACACCGTCGACGTCCACACGCGGATTCTTGAAGGCGAGAAGGAGCGGGTTCAGATCTTCAACGGCGTCGTCATCGCCAAGGCCGGTTCCGGCAGCCGGGAGACGTTTACCGTGCGGCGGATTGTGTCTGGCGAAGGCGTCGAGCGGAAGTTCCCAATTCACTCACCAAAGATCGCCAAGGTCGATGTGAAGCGATCGGGCGTGTCGCGGCGGGCCAAGCTCTATTACCTTCGCGACCGCGTTGGTAAGTCGGTGCGTCTCCGCGAGAAGCGGGATGACATCGTCGAGGGTGGGGC
>JBAXUW010000196.1:0-6067 GCA_037129495.1 Planctomycetota bacterium
ATACGCTGTCCAGCGACGAATTAAGACGACAACCGGTACGACAACCGCAGGGCAGCTTTGGAGGCTTTTTCTGTGATCGCTCGGACGCCCAGTTCAATACGCGATGTCGCCCAGGGTGGCCGCCTTTCGCCGGCAACGTCTACGTCCACGACTGCCCAAACAGTATCTGCACCGATGCGGCGTCGGGGAAGGCCGAAGCGGTCCGCCGGGGAGGCCACCAAGGTGCCCGTGGCGGCGGGCAAGCCCTACAAGTCATTCCCGCTGACCGCCCACCGCAATGGGCAGTTCTGCAAGAAGATACGCGGGCAACTCTTTTACTTCGGTAGCGTCAAGGACCCGGACGCCGCGATCAAGAGATACCACGAGCACTGCGCGGGTCTACACTCCGGACGGCTCACTGAGGTGAAGCGGGACGCGGGCCTCAAGGTTCGTGAACTCGCGAACCGGTTTCTGGAGGCGGCCGAGGCGAGGCGGGACGCCGGCGAATTGTCTCCGCGAACGTTCGTGGACTACTACCGTGACTGCGAGCGGCTCGTCAGGTTCTTCGGAGGCGACCGCGTCGTCGAATCGATCACGCGTGACGATCTCAAGTTACTCAGAACGCACCTGGCACGAGGCGTCAATCCGGAGACGCTGAACGGGCGGGTCGGCGTGACGCGGAGCATCTTCAAGTTCGCGTACGAGGAAGAGCTTGTCGAGAAGCCGATTCGATTTGGCAAAGACCTCAAGCGGCCTGACCGGCGACTGCTCCGCCGTACACGGGCCGAAGCCGGAAGGAAGCATTTTCAGGCGCACGAGATACGGATTCTCCTCGATGCCGCGCCGCTGCAGCTGCGAGCCATGATCTTGCTCGGCATCAACTGCGGCATGGGCAACCTCGACGTCGCCGCACTGCCCGCCAACTGTATTGACATCGAGCATGGCTGGATCGATTATCCGCGAGCCAAGACCGGCGTGCGGCGCCGGTGCCCGTTGTGGCCCGAGACGGTGAAGGCGGTCGTAGCGGTGCAGGAGGGCAGGAAGACGGTGCAAGCGAAGCCCAAGCCGGAAGCCCAAGGGTTGCTCTTCGTCACGCGGAAGGGTCACCCGTTCGTGCGGAGCGCAGCCAAAGTGTCGCCGGACGGGCGGCCGCATGTCGTCGAACATGACGCGATCGCTACCACACTGAAGCGCATCCTGGCTCGCAAGGGCATCGCGATGCGGGGCCTCGGGTTTTATGGCCTGCGGCGCTCGTTTGAGACGATCGGTGCCGAGACAGGCAACCAGGTGGCAGTCGATCACATCATGGGGCACGTCCCTCACGCATCCGACATGGGAGCCGTCTACCGCCAGCATGTCGCGGAGGCTGCCCTTCGGCAGGTGACGAGCCACGTACGTGAGTGGCTGTTCGGCCAAAGCCGCTCGAAGCGAACGGTTCAGAAGTAGGAACGAGGTGACTGCCCGGCCGGAGGCGACTTCCGGCGGCGGGATGGCAAGCTCTTCTCAGCCTGGGGCGGCGCCGCCGATCGGGTCTGCTCCTCGAATCGGCGAACCTCCTCCATCGAAATCCGATAGCGGGGTCGCCGGGATTCCTGCGACGCCACGTTGAAGGCCCGCAGTTCGCCCGTCTGAATGAACCGGAGCACTTTGTCGACGCAGACATGCCATCGCTTCGCCAGGGCACGTGGTACGCAGTATTCCGGCAACTCGTTCGACTGGCGGCCACGTGAGCCGAGAGGGTCGGCACGTTCGTCCACGGGCATTTCCGCTTTGGGCGGGGAAGACTTGCCGGCAGGCACCACGCCGAGATCAGGCAAGGCGAGGGATGCGATACGTCTCTCGCTACGGGCGTGCGGTTTGAACGGATTTGTCATGTGGTGTCTCTATCCGCGATTAGGCTGCGTATGACGTGAAGGCCGCTACTACTGCTGGCGACGTGCGCGGCTGCTCGGAGCCAACCGCTGCCACCGATTCCGCTCGATAAAGCTGGCCAAATCTCGTGGGTCGTAGCGTTTCAGGCGGGGCCCAATCCTGATGAAAGGGATAGCCCCCGAGTCGGCGAGCCCCCACATCGCTCGCGGGCTGATGCCAAGCCGTCTGGCAGCCGCCCGCTCATCCAGCAGCTCGCCTACCTCGACCGTATCGACCCCCTCCTTCATGGTTCCCACCCTTCCTTCCTCATGTGTATGTGCGGAGGCAGGCCGCGAGCCGCACGCCGACGTCCGCCATCGCCTTCTCATCGACGGCCAGAATTTCCTTCAATTCGTTGCTCCTGGTGCGGTGAGGCGTGAGATGAAGATTTGTCGCTACGGCTGGCTCTCCGTCGCGATGAACCAATCGTAGCGCAGATAGCTCGCGCTGTCATGCGCACGGCCGAACCAAGTACTAAGGTCCTGATCACAGTGTGCTGTGCTTACAGTCACAGGGTTTCAGCGTGTTACACCCCATGAAGTCGCTGGCGTCATCGCAACGGCTCGCTATGGTGGTCGTTGGGTGCTGACGACGTGCAGCAACACCGCGATCAACAAGGAGACAGGAATGAAAAGCAAGAACACGAAGCGGTCGCCATCGGACGGCGACGACCGCAGGCAACCCGATCGGTCCACGCAGATCGACAAGCGGCGGAAGAAGGAAGGGCCTGCCGAGGGGCCAGCGCAGCACCCGAGTAAGCCACGGCCGGTGCGGGCGTCGCGGAAAGTGAAGCCGATAACGCCGGCCGCTCCGGTGACGACGCCGGCACGGCATGCCGGTCCTTGTGGCTCTCGCGGCCCGGCGGCCCGCACAGGGATGGCCGATCAGCGGGCGGCCTTATTCAACGCCGGGACGGTCGGCACGTTCCGGGACATCATGGTGCAGCGGCACGAGGTGACGCTCGTACGAGGCATCCTGATCGAGATCGATGGTGAGTGTCTGAACTCTGGCGGGAACGTGATCGACCTGGCGTGCGCGGACGGATACGAGCTGTACGAACGATACGTCCACGGCTGGCTCGATAATCACCCCGTGCTGCGGAAAGCCGAGGTCCGGTTCTCGGGGCGGTGGGTCCATTGCATCCTGTGGCTCGACACGCCGATCGAGAGAAAGAGCGATCGTCGCCGGGAACTGTGGGACACGGTGATTCGGACGGTGCAGCGTGCCCTGCCGTCCGACCCAGAGGCGCCGTCCCTGCTGGCGATGACGCGACCAATCGGGAGCACGAACTCCAAGACGAACCGGCAGGTCGAACTGCTTCGCCCCGGGCAGCCAGTGACCGAGGTAGACGTGCTGAACCTTGCCGAGGACCTCGCGCGCCGGGGATTCGCCACGAGCATGCAGATCCTGCTCGGCTCGATGACGGTTTCCCCCTGCCCTGTGTGTCTCGCTGACGACAGTTCGCTGCACGGGGTGGCGCCGCGATACGGCACCAGCACCCCGGACGCAACCAACCGCGGGTGGTGCTACCACTGCGGCAAGGTGCCCCTGGCCGCACTGATCGCGACGGTCGTCAAGGGCCGTGGCGAGGCCGGACAGGAGGACAACGCCCACGCCGAAGGAGCGTCGGGTGCTGAGCCCCGGCGTGATAAAGGCGACGAATCCGACACTCCCTTTTTAACCACGGCTAACTGCCATGGAGGTGCCTGATGGCTCGCAGAAAGGCGAAGAACATGATCGACACCGCGGCAGGCGAGACGGTCCGGCTCTACTCGGCCGCCGCGGTGGCCGTCGCAAAGCTCCGCAACGATATTCCAGACCGCGAGCTCATCGACAGCATCGCCAAGGACGGCTCCACCAGGGGTGACGGGCTCGTGGTGCTCGACACCCTGCTGAGGACGCTCGCGCAGTCCGGCCGGGTCTACGCCCACCACGACGACGTGATGATCACCGATGCGCGGAACACCAAGTTCAGGCTCTTGTCCATGGATGGCCGAGCCGAGCGTGCCGCCGGAGCCAGACTCGCCAACATCGTGGCCGGCATTAAGTACCAGATGAGCCCGAAGACCGGTGAGATCGAGAGCTGGGAGTTCCCCATTCCTGAGTCGATCTGCGAGCAACTCTTCGCGATGGACCGCTGCACGGACAACCTCCCGGCGGTATCGACGTACGCCACGCACAGCGTCTTCGACAAGGACTTCCAGCTTCGAGCTCCTGGCTATCACCCTGAGCAGCAGATTCTGGTGCAGGGGCTGTCGATCATCGCCGACCCCACCGCCCTGCCGATGGTTTCGAGGCGCAAGGCCGGCTCTGTGGCCGAGGCGATCGAGCGACTGCCGCCGCACCTGCGCCGCCTGCTCAAGGATTTTGACTTTGCTGACGTGGTCGACCTCACCAACACGGTCGGCGCGCTCCTGATGGGGCTGCTGATGAACCATTTCGTCGAAGACGGCCATCCGATGGTCGTGATCCACGGCAACCAGCCGTCGATCGGCAAGTCGCTGCTCGCCAAGGCGATCGGCATGGTGTTCGATGGGCGGCGTGTGGCGGCGATCAAGAAGTCGGGCGACGAGGAGTTCGACAAACTCCTCTGTGCGATGCTCAAGAAGCGCCGCCGGATGGTGTTCCTCGACAACCTCCGCGACAAACTCGACTCGGAGCGCATCGAGCAGATCGTGACCAGCCCTACCATCATGATCCGGATTCTGGGCGGGAACGAATTTGGCGAGTGGCCCAACGACGTCTTGTTCGTGCTGACGTCGAACAACCTTCAGGCGGGCCGGGACCTTGTGAGCCGCAACTTGACGATCAACCTTTACACCGAGGGAGATCCTAAGAGGCGGCAGGAAAGCCGGAAGTCCAGCAAGCCGTTGTCATATGCGCAAGCCCACCGCGAGGAGATCCTCGGGGAACTCGCGTCGATGGTCATGCGGTGGGTCGATGAAGGACGTCCCGACGGCAGCCTGAACACCAGGTTCGACAAGGTTTCGCAGGTCGTCGGCGGCATCCTCGAAGTGAACGGGTTTCCGGGCTTCGCGTCCAACGCCGAGACGGCCGCCATGGAGGCCGATGAAGGCCTGCAGCGCATGGCCGAGCTCGGCGAGAATCTGGTCAGGGAGCGGAAGCCGGGCATGGTCGTGATGGCCGGAGGGGATCTTGCAAAGGCCGGGGTGCTCGCGAAGGACTGGGTGATCGAGTTCGTTCGGCACCATCTGATCGACCCGAAGCCCGATGCCACCACGACGTCCAAGGCTATCGCCGTAGGAAAGGTCCTGAGCGCCTTCCTCGATCGCACGCTGACGGTCGATGTCGGGGGCCAGAGTTGGACGGTGACGATGCGGAAACGTCCCGGCAGTAGTGGTGGCAAGACGTTCTACTTTGCCGAGATCGAGCAGGTGGCTGAACGATGTGACGCTCCCGCCGGTGCCAATGACGTCCCGACGCCCGCCGAAGACGCTGACGCGGAGCAGGGCAAGGGTGGATGCGCGACGGTTGTCACGCCGAACGCCACGCCGCTCGCGACGCTGAGCATCACGCCGGCACCGGCCGCACCACGCCGCACCGGATGGATGGGGGCCGCTGCGGTGCTTGTCAGCACTCCCGCGGCCAGTGAGGACCTGCAGGCCCCCGCGGCGACCACGGCCACCGAGGAGTTGATGTAGCGGAAAGTTGAGGTGCTGTTTTTCACCTCAACGACCACCTCAACTCGCTTCAAGGCATTTCCACAGCGGTAATTAGGTGAAATCAGTTGAGGTGTTGAGAGAAATCCTGGGAAAAAGTTGCTGAGCGAATTGCACGCCTGCGATGTGCGGGAGCCGGTGCCGCCGCGGTGATCGCTGCGGCGTGCATTTTCTCCTGGCGAGTCCAACCCTACCTTTCTCTCAACACCTCAACTAACAGGCCGTAAGTCTCTATTTGGCATCCATTTGCGTCGAGTTGAGGTGATCGTTGAGGAGAAAACCGCACCTCAACCTCTCAACTCCCACACAGCGCAGCGAACCAACCCCAAATCCACCGTCCCGACCGTCTGTCTACAAGGAGTCCCCATGACCACCACCACGCTCTCCACCAGCCTGTCGATTCCCGTCACGCTCGGTACCGCCACCGTCACGTTCACCGAATGGCTGCCGGGCCACGCTCCGCTCACCGGCGCCGTTATTGCCGCCGACACCGAGAC
>JBAXUW010000197.1:0-6030 GCA_037129495.1 Planctomycetota bacterium
GCCTCCATGTGGCCGATGAACTTCTCGTGCATTGCCAGCTCTTTGGCGCGTCGATGGGCGGTCCGACGGCGACGTTCGATCGCATCGTCGAATCGAGCGAGATCAGCGCGTAGGTCACCGCCTGATCAAGTGTCGTGGCTCCAAACCGGATGCCGCGGTCGAGAATCGGCCGTCCATACTTGGCCTCGCCGATCTGGAGGAAGGGAGAAAGCCGCGTGCACCGCAGCGGGTTCCCTTGGGAGTAGATCATATAGAGCTGCGGCGCCTCCCCCCGAATTTGCCCACCGACAAGCAGGCTCACTGAGAAGTTAACGTTGTCGCGCTCCATGTACTCGCGGTCGAGCACGCCGACCTCACGGACCTGCTGCCCGACGGCCCGGGCAGCCTCGTAGAAGTTGGCGGCGGCGGCGATCCCCTTGCCGATCCGAAAGTCTTGCTCCAGCCGCGTCATCACCGACTGCGTCAGGGAGAGGCTGCCGCTGGAGAGGATGGTGAACATCCGCTCTCCAGGAATCACGAAATTGTGCATCTTGCGACAGACTTCCACCTGATCGATCCCGGAGTTTGTCCGTGAATCGGAGGCCAGCACGAGCCCCTCATGGGTACGAATTCCAACGCAATACGTCATCAAATTCCTCGCTCGTTAGAAAAGCGGCGCACAAATTGCTATCTCTCACCATTTTTAATCGAAGACTAACGAACAGGGTGCTTTCGTCAAGGAAACAGGCGGATGATGGCTTCAAGGGTTGCGGATGCTGCTCCGCCTTTGGGCACGGAGTGCGCAGTTTTTGCGCAGGAAGGGCTGTTTGCTGGGTATGAACTCGGCGCGGCCCACGATGAAATGTTTGGCGTGGGTGCTGGCGGTACTCCGACGGCCCGGCCGCACTACCAGCCCCTGCACAACCGGCTCCGGCAGACGAGCCTCGATGATTTCCGCCGCCGGAAGGCGATGACTGACCTGTCAATGCAGCAAGACGGCGTCGGGTTTACGGTCTATCGAGCCGAGGAGGGAATCGAGCGGGTTTGGCCGATGGATCCGGTCCCGCGGATTATTCCGGCCGCCGAGTGGCGGCAGATCGAGGCGGGGCTCACCCAGCGGATCAACGCCCTAAACCTGTTTCTCTGGGACGTCTACCACGAGCAGCACATCCTCCGCGACGGCGTGGTGCCTGCGCGGCTCGTGCTGCAGGGAGGCTTCTTCCGGCGTGAATTTGTCGGCGTCAACGTGCCTCGGCGGATCTACATCCACATCTGCGGCACCGACCTCATCCGGTCAGCCGACGGTGAGTATCTGGTGCTTGAAGACAATGCCCGCACGCCGTCGGGCGTCAGCTACATGCTGCAAAACAGGCAGGTCATCAAGCGGGTGTTTCCGTCGTTGTTTAACGACTACGACGTGCTCCCCAACGACGATTATCCCGCAGCCCTGCTTGATGTCTTGCAATACATCGCGCCGGAATCGGCAGCACAGCCGACCGTCGTGCTCCTCAGCCCGGGCATGTACAACTCCGCCTACTTCGAGCACAGTTTTCTCGCCCAACGGATGGGTATCGAACTGGTCGAGGGACGGGATCTCATCGTCGATGGCAATCGCGTCTTCATGCGGACCACGCGGGGCCGCCAGCGGGTGGACGTCATCTATCGCCGGATCGACGACGACTTTCTTGACCCGCTCACGTTCCGGCCCGACAGCGCGATGGGCGTGCCCGGGCTTGTGAATGCCTATCGCTCCGGATCGGTGGCGCTTGCCAATAGCATCGGTACCGGCATTGCCGACGACAAGGGCGTCTATCCGTTTGTGCCCGACATGATCCGCTACTATCTCAAGGAGGAGCCGCTTCTCAACAATGTGGAGACGTTTCGGCCCGAGATTCCCTCCCATCGTAGCCATGTGCTGGCGAATCTTGAGAAGCTCGTCGTCAAGCGGGTCAACGAATCGGGGGGCTATGGCATGCTCATTGGGCCGGCCTCGACGAAGCAACAACAGGAGGAATTTCGCGGCATGATCCTCGCCAACCCGCGCGACTTTATCGCCCAGCCCACGATCCAGCTTTCCACGCACCCCACCTTCGTCGACGGCCGCCTGGAGGGCCGGCATGTCGATCTGAGGCCGTTCGTGCTCTGCGGCGAACGCGTCACGGTGACGCCCGGAGGCCTTACCCGCGTGGCGCTTCCCAAGGGCAGCCTCGTGGTCAACAGCTCGCAGGGGGGTGGCAGCAAAGATACCTGGATCTTGGCCGACCGCTCTTCCGCCGAGCCCGAGTCGCAAGCCTCCATTCAAGCCCGGCCTGAAGCCCAGAAAGATTGAGGCCGTGGATGCTGAGCCGGGTTGCCGATGCGCTGTTTTGGATGAGCCGCTATCTCGAGCGGGCGGATCACACGGCGCGGGCGGTGGATGTGACATTTCAGCTTGAACTCGACCTGCACGGCGTGCTCGCCAACCCTGTCGAGCTGGAGTGGAATGCCCTCCTCTCGCTGCTCAAACAACCGCCCCCGCAGGTCTTGGGCGGCGATCATGCGATTATTGCCGTGCAGCGTTGGCTGTTGACCGACAGCAGCAATGCCGGGAGCGTGATGGCTTGCGTGAACCGCTCCCGCAACAATGCCCGCAGCATTCGCGGCTCCATCAGCCCGTCGATGTGGCGGGAACTCAACAAGCTCTATTGGCGGCTCTCCGACACGACCCTGCAGGTGGGGGTGGCAGAGTCGCCGCACGATTTCTGCGAAGAGGCCCAGATCGGCGCGCTGATGTTTCATGGAGTGTGCGACGCGACTCTCATGCACGACGAGGGCTGGCACTTCATCCAGCTGGGCCGCTATCTCGAACGGGCCGAGAAGGTACTCCGGATCCTGGATTCCAAATTCGGGCTCCTTGAGCGGACAGACTCTATCGATCTGCCGATCAGCAACCTGCAATGGGGCGCTGTCCTGAAGAAGTGCGTGGCCTATGAGGCCTATCAGCGGCTCTACATCAGCCGTGTCGAACCGGAGCGGGTCGTGGAGTTTCTGCTCGTGAATCCCGACTTTCCGCACTCGGTAAGGTTCTGTCTGGCCCACATCATGCAGTCGCTCACGGAGATCAGCGGACGGCTGCCGGAGCGGTGCGATGATGAGGTGGTGCGAACGGTCGGCCGGCTGCTCAACGACCTTGTCTATCTCGATGGCGGTGAGGTCGATGGCGAGCGGCTCCACGCGTTTCTCGGAAATGCCCTCACCCGCTGCGCACGAATCAGCCACCTTCTGCAGCAGCAATACGCCCTGCAATAGCCTCTCGGAGAATCCCGGATGATTCTGGAAATCCAGCATGAGACCGCGATGGAGTATTCGCTGCCGGTGAGCGAATGGCTCTGCGAACTGCGGATGGAGCCGGTCAGCGACGGCGGGCAGCGCTGCCATTCGTTTCAGATCAGCGTCGGTCAGCCGGTGAACCTCTGCCAGTACCTCGATGGCTTCGGCAACCGTGTGCATCACTTCAATCTGCTCAGGCCTCCGATGACGCTGCGGATCCTCGCCGCGAGCGTCGTGGAGACGGAGGACAATGGAATTGGGCCGATGGCGAGCCAGACGACGTTTTCTGCCGGTGGCAGTGCTGACGACTGGCAGCTCCCGATTGAGACGCTCGATTACCTGCCGCTTCGCGGGCCCGTGCAGGCCACGCCTTTGCTGGAGCCACTGCTGGCCGAATTGCGGCCGCCGCCACGGCTGCGGGTCGGCATGTGGGTCTGCCAGGTCGCGGAATCGATCCGCGGCCGGTTTGAATATGCCGGCGATGTCACCAACGCCAGCTCGCCGATCGAGCATCTCTTGTCGCGTGGCAAGGGAGTGTGCCAGGACTTCACCCACTTGATGATCGCCATCGTGCGCTCCTACGACGTGCCGGCCCGGTATGTCAGCGGCTATATCCACCGCGAAAACAAGGAGTCGCAGAGCCATGCCTGGTGCGAGGTCTGGCTGCCGGATATCGGTTGGACGGGGTTTGATCCAACCAACGGCTGCCCCATCGACCGCCATTTTGTGAAGACGGCCGTGGGGAGAGATTTTACCGATGTGCCGCCCAACAAGGGCATCTATCGCGGCGTGGGTGATGAACGAATCAAGGTCCGTGTTGCGACCCGTACGCTCGACCGTCTCCCATCGCTCTCCTGGCACGATCACTTGCAGCCGCTCGACGTGCCGGTGCACTCGGTGGTGCGGACGGTGCCGCAGGTTGACGACGAAGCCGAAGCGCAGCAGCAGTGAGACGTCTTCCGTGGGATAGGTTTTGAAAGCCAGCCTCTGCCCGGGGAGACAGCCGAGCCCTTTACCGCCCCGCGAGATCGATCAGTTGTGTGGCGATGTCGGCCCGCGTGGCCGCAATGATCGGCAACGGCCGGCGGATGTCGTAGCGGTTTCCATCGATGCCCCAATAGACGCCCCCACGCTCCTCAACCCAGAGTTGCACCGGCAAGACGTCCCAGGCCATCTGCTTGGGAAAGTCGACGGAGTTGTCGTGGATCACGGCCAGCCGGCGACCAGTTCCCAAGGCCAACGCCGCCATTGAGTGGGGCACGCGGCTCTCGATGGCCATCGTATGGGCGCCGGTTCGCAACGCATTGTGGAGCGTCACGAATGCCCGATGTGACCGGCTGCTGTCGCTCTGCGGATTCAAAAGCAGGCAGCCGTCTCGCAGACGGTCGATGGCTTGAAAGCTGGTCGCCGGCAGCCAGCGGCTACCATCAACGGTCACCCGCAGCACCGCCGCGCCGGCCCCGCGGTCTGCGATGGCGAGGGTTGTGCCGTCGAGCGAGAGCATCACGGAAAGCTGTGGCTCGCCATGCCGCAGTCGGGTCACCATCGGTCCGCAGAGCCCCATTTCGCCGCAGAGCGAGGCGGTCGTGCCGTCGAGAGGATCGATCAGCCAGGCCTCGGGCAGGCTGTGCAGATCGGCCACCTCCGCTCCTTCCTCGGAGACGATTGGGAGGTCGCTCATCGCCATCAGTTCTCGGCTCAGATGCCGGTCGAGGTTGAGATCAAGCGCCGTAACGTAGTCACCAACTGATTTTAGCTTGATCCCTGCTTCGGCTCCGTCGGCAGGGTCTTGAGCAGTCTCTTGCAGCGATTTGTCAGTCGCGTCGATGACCGTGCGGGCGAGGGCGAGCGCAGCAGCCGAGAGGGAAACGTCTGCTCGGTCGGCGTCGTCGAGAGCGCGAAGCAGGTCTGATCGGTGGCGCAATCCAGCGTGCATCGAGGGTTATTTCCTGCGAAGGGAAGATGAGTTCGGTAGCCTACCGCAACGTGTGTAAAAAAGCCGCTACCCCAATTCCAGGCAGCCTCTCCACGGGGCACTCTTTTGTCTTTCGCTGGTCCTGAGTTGAGCCCGGTGAGACAAAGCGGGCTCACGCCTGTTTTGTTTAAGGCTGAGCGGCCCGCGCCCGCTTAAAGGGATCGATAGTGCCGCCGCCGGGGCCTGGTGGAGGAGCATTCTGCGACTGGCCGAATGGCAGCATCTTGGGCCACTCAAGATTCATGCCCGGCCACTGCGGCGTGGCGGCTGGCGTGGCCGTATCACCAATCGGCGGCGCGGTGATTCCTGCCGGTGGCACAAGTGGAACCGCAACCGGTGGCGCGAGAGGTATCGCGGCCGGTGGCCCGGAGAGGAGGTCAGCGGGCTGGGGGAATCCCGTGGTGGCTGACGCCGCCGGTCGCGGCGGTGGTCCAGTCGAGACGACGGTCGCAGGGAGGCCACCGCCGCCGCTGCGATCGAGCACACGGATCGAAACCTCATCGATTCGTGCCTCGCCCATCCCGGTGAGGGCAAACGTCACCGTCAGCGGCTCGTCTGCTGCGTCTGCCGGCACAATGCGATAGAGCACCAGTCGCCGCCAGGCCGGAGTCATGCCGACCCGTTCTGCCAGCGCCGGGCCGCCGAGCGAATCAAAGACGAGCAGGCCATCCACGCTGCCCCTGATCGGCCGCGGCACCCACACGCGGGCCTGAATTTCAAGCAGCCTGCCGGCCGGGACGCGGATTGCCGGCGTGGTAATCCAGACC
>JBAXUW010000198.1:0-6024 GCA_037129495.1 Planctomycetota bacterium
ACCTTGGACGGCAGGGTCGAGGGCACCACATCTTTCTCGTTCTTCATCACGGTGATGAAAGAGAACGACACATTCGTGGTCATCACCCTCGGTCGCCGTGAACCGGATAATTCTTGACAAGAGCCCAGATGTGGTGCCAGGAACCGTTTCTGACCTAGCGCCGCGCGTCGGCAATCCGCCGAAACTCGGCCTCGGCTTCCGGAAAATCCTCCACTATCCGTCGGAAGTCGTGCGCAGCCAGCACAAGCAGATCGCAGGGCGATACCGCTCGCACCGTGGCGCTCCGCGGGCGGTCGTTGAGCATGGCCATCTCGCCAAAGCATTCTCCAGCCCGCAGGAGACCGAGCCGCTCGCCCGTTGGCCCGACCGCCTCCAGCTCGCCTCGACACACCACATAGAGGTCCGACTTCCGTTCTCCCTGGGCGACAATCGTCGTACCCGCGGCCACCGCCAGCGGCTGGCAGGCGAGGGCGAGATTATTCAGGAGCACGCTGGGAGCTTTGGCAAAAAACTCGCTCCGCATCAAGACATCCCGGTGGATGCACTCCTGCCAGTGGCGGCCATCGCGAGCCAGCAGGGCGTGGGCTGTCAGCGGGCCCCAGGTGCCGGCTGGATAGTTGGGGAGGTCGGGGCCAGAAGATTCCTTCCAGGCGTCAAGCACCGGCTGCACGATCCGCCAGGATGCCTCCACGAAGTCGCTCCTTGAGAAGAGCGTCGGATCGCTGTTGAGCGCGCTATAGAGCAACACCTCGTAGCCGGTGCCCCGCGTGGCCTCGAATGTCTCGGCATAGTCGAAACGCATGCCCGCCCGCTGCAGGTCGAACGTCGGCCCAGGCCGCTTTGCCTGCATGCGCAGCTCGACTCCCTGAAACGGCTGGATGTGGAAGATCAACAGGTTTGGTTCGGTGTCGACACCAGGTTGTTTTCGAAACTGGACCACGATCTCCGTCCCCCGCTTCCAGAGCGATTTCCCCGACCGCAGGTAGACGGGCATCCCGGCCCAACGATCGTTATCGAGGTGGAGTTTAAGGGCCGCATAAGTCGCGTTGTCTGACTGCGGATCGACGCTTGGCTCCTGCCGGTAGCCGACGGCCGGCGTCCCGTCAGACTTTGTGCCAGGGCCATACTGGCCGCGAACACAATCGCTGGCCGTCTCGGCGGGCCCAAGCAGACGCACCGCCTGCAACAGTCGGGATTTCTCATCCCGCACGATCGAGGGCTCCAGCGACGCGGGTGGCTCCATGCAGACATAGGCCAGCATCTGCATGAGATGGTTTTGAATCATGTCGCGGACGACGCCCGTCTTGTCGTAATACTCGCCGCGGGTTTCCACACCCACGGTCTCCGTTGCCGAAATCTGAATGTGATCGATGTGGTTGGAATTCCAGAGCGGTGCAAATAGTGCGTTGGCCATCCGAAATGCCAGCAGGTTTTGCACCGTCTCCTTGCCGAGGTAATGGTCGATACGATAGATCTCGTCTTCACGCCAGTGGGCCAGCAGCGACTGGTTGAGCGCGACCGCCGAGTTGAGATCCTTGCCGAAGGGCTTTTCAACGATGATCTTTCGACTCCCTGGTAGTTGCGTGAAGCCGGCTGCGTCGAGGTGGCCGTTAACGGTCTTAAAGAGATCGGGGGAGAGTGCCAAATAGAGAAGCGTATTATTGGTAGACGCGTTGCCTTCGCCGACACCCAACACCTTCTCCCGCAGTCTCCTGTAGGCATCCGGATCGTCTAAGTCGCCCACTGTGTAGTGGAGCCGCGATTCCAGCCATTCCCACGGCCCGGCGTCGAAGGCCCGGCGGGTATGAAAGTGCTGGATCTGCTGGCGTTGTTGCGCGCGAAAGGCTGTCGTATCAAGCTCGCTCCGAGCCATGCCGACCACGCTAAACTCTGACGGCAGGAGGCCGTCGCAGGCGAGGTTGTAGAGGGCCGGGATGAGTAACCGCTTGGTGAGATCACCCGAGGCGCCGAGGATCACGAGCACACCCGGTGCGGCGACAGCGGCTCGACCACTGTCGCTCGGCTGGTCTGAGCGTTGCGTGCTCTGCCCCGACACGCTTTCTCCAGGCGCCGCTGCCTCACCCGCTGATTCTGCTGGCATGATGGCTTCGATCCTTAATCCTGAGCCGCCCCATTCGGACCGGTGGGCGACAGGTCGAATCGGTCGAGATTCATGACCTTCGTCCAAGCCGCGACGAAGTCAGCCACGAACCGCTGCTTCCCATCGACGCTCGCGTAAACCTCGGCAATCGCCCGCAGTTGGGAGTTTGAGCCGAAGACGAGATCGACGCGGCTGGCCGTCCACGTTGCGGTGGCCGCGCCACGGTTTCGGCCCTCGAAGAAGTGCGGGCAGGCCAGCGACTTTTGCCACTCCGTATTCATGTCGAGCAGGTTCACAAAAAAATCATTGGTGAGCATTTCTCGCTGCTTCGTGAGCACGCCCACCTCCGCCATTGGACCGCTGCTCCCATTCGCGCCGAGCGCACGCAGCCCCCCCACGAGCACGGTCATCTCCGGGGCCGTGAGCGTGAGCAGCTGAGCCCGATTGACGAGCAGCTCCTCGGCGGGCCGGTCGATATCGTGGGCTAGATAGTTGCGAAAGCCGTCCGACTTCGGCTCGAGCACCGCGAACGACTCGACGTCGGTCATGGCCTGCGTGGCGTCGGTGCGGCCCGGCATGAACGGTATGCGGACCTCATGGCCAGCCCGTTTCGCCGCCTCCTCGACGGCGGCCGAGCCGCCGAGCACGATAAGATCGGCGATCGAGATCTTCATGCCATCGGTCCGGCCGGCATTGAACTCCCGCTGGATCTTTTCAAGGGTCTCGAGGCTTCGTGCCAGCCGGGCCGGTTCGTTGACCTCCCAGTCCTTCTGAGGCGCGAGTCGAATGCGGGCCCCGTTAGCCCCGCCTCGCTTGTCGCTGCCGCGAAACGTCGAGGCCGAGGCCCAGGCCGTCGAGACCAGGTCGCCGATCGAGAGCTTTGATGTGAGCACGGCCCGTTTTAGTTCGGCCACCTCCTTCGCAGTGATCAGCGGGTGATCGACTGGCGGCACGGGATCCTGCCAGAGTTGTGGCGGCGCGACCTCGGGCCCGAGGAGCCGTGATACCGGCCCCATGTCCCGGTGCGTGAGCTTGTACCAGGCCTTCGCAAACGCAGTCCGAAATTCCGCGGGCTGGTCCTGGAACCGCCGGGAGATTTTGGCGTAGGCCGGATCCTCGCGCAGCGCGATGTCGGTCGTGAACATCATCGGCGCGTGAGACTTCGCAGGATCGTGGGCGTCGGGCACGGTGCCCTTGGCAGCAGGGTCCTTGGGCGTCCATTGCCGAGCGCCAGCCGGGCTCTTTGTAAGCTCCCACTCGTAGCCGAAGAGATGATCGAAATAGTCGTCAGACCACTGCGTAGGCGTCGTTGTCCACGCGCCCTCGAGGCCGCTGGTGATCGTGTCGCCCGCATTACCCGTACCGAACGAGTTCTTCCAGCCGAGGCTCTGCTCGGTGATATCGGCAGCCTCAGGCGGCGGTCCCACGTGGTCGGCGCTCGCAGCGCCATGAGACTTCCCAAACGTGTGCCCGCCGGCGATCAGGGCGACCGTCTCCTCGTCGTTCATCGCCATCCGTCCAAAGGTCTCACGGATGTCGCGGGCCGCGGCACGCGGGTCGGGCTTACCATTGGGTCCCTCCGGATTGACGTAGATCAGCCCCATCTGCACCGCGGCGAGCGGATTTTCGAGTTGCCGGTCACCGGAATACCGCTTGTCGCCGAGCCACTCGCTCTCCGGCCCCCAGAGAATATCTTCCTGCGGTTCCCAGACATCGGTGCGGCCCCCCGCGAAGCCAAACGTCTCAAAGCCCATCGACTCGAGAGCCACGTTGCCGGTGAGCATCATGAGGTCGGCCCACGAGATGCTGTTGCCGTACTTCTGCTTGATCGGCCAGAGGAGCCGCCGCGCCTTATCGAGGTTGGTGTTGTCGGGCCAACTGTTGAGCGGCGCGAATCGCTGTGCGCCATAGCCGGCGCCACCGCGACCGTCAGCGATTCGGTACGTGCCAGCGCCATGCCACGCCATGCGGATGAAAAACGGACCGTAATGGCCGTAGTCGGCCGGCCACCATGGCTGCGAGTTTGTCATGAGCTCCTTGAGGTCACGCTTTACCGCTGCAAGGTCGAGCTTCTGGAACTCTTCTGCGTAGTCGAAGTCAACGCCGAGCGGGCACGAGGCCGGTGAATTCTGGTGGAGAATTTTCAGGTTCAGTTGGTCGGGCCACCAGTCGGCATTCGACATTACGCCAGCGGCAGTGTTGCGGGCAGAGGCTGGCGGCATGTCGTGCATCACCGGGCAGGTGCCGGCCGCTGCCGGCGGCAGGGCGGCAGTGGCGGAGGCGGGCTTTTCATCGGCACGACCGATGCCACCCACCATCCAGGCTGTCACCACAACGGCGACCGTAGCGACGCCGCTAGAAAACACACGATGTTTCATGACTTGGCTCCTTCAATAGGATCTCGACCGACTGCAACCTATGGTAAAGCGACAGACTCTCACTGCCCCCAAGCCAACTATAGCAGGGGTCGGCGACGAGTGTTTCGCACTCCCGATCCGTCTTCAAGAGAGCGGAGGAGAATGCCAAATAAATAAGCGTGTTGCTGGCAGACGCATTGCCTTCGACAAAAATGTGTTTATTCCGCCACTCCAAGCACCTGACCATTGGCAATGAGCCGCTCCCGCAGCTTTTCATACGGCACGGCCTGCACACGCCGGTCGCCGCTGCCCCGCGATCCACCTTCACCTGCGCCTCTTCGATCCACGCATCAAAAATCTACTCCGCCACATGCGGCTCAAGCAGCCACATTGTCTGCTGTTCTCCCTCCTCCTTGCCGACGCCCTGGCCGCGGCCCTTGAATGCCTCCCGCGGCTGCCAGCTCCAAGCGGGTGAGCATGAGGCGTGTGAGAATAAGCATCGGTTTCAGACAGCGGAGACTGCTTTAAGAACGGTGTCTTTTCCCCAGTTGGTAGTTTAAGCCATCTCATGCCGCCCGCTAGACTTCTGCCCCACAGGGCTCTAGCCTTCGGGTAGATTTGGTGAGGCTTTGCAACCAAATAGAAACAACGACCCTGGCAATTATCCCCAAGGAACATCATGGCAGCCCATCGCGACAAGCCCACCCACGACGTCACTCACGCCGTCGATCTCACCGGCGCGTTTGTCGTCGTCGCCGCCGATTTTAACCACGCGCGGATTTACGCTGTGAACACGACCGCCAATGCAGCGCCGGAAAAGGTCACGGCCGCCGACCCCAGCCACATAAACCACAACATTTTTCATCATCACGGCAACCCGTCCGGCGGCTTCGATATCGACAAGCCGGAGACAAATGAGTACCTGAAGACTCTCTCCAAGGCCCTGGCGCCGGCCCGCCAAATCCTGCTCTTGGGCCACGGCGGCGGAAAGGCAAACTTTAGCCACCTGCTTGAGACGTATCTCGAAAAGCACCATCGTGATCTGGCCGCGAAGATCGTCGCCAACGTCCGGGCCGACATCGACGACATCACTGACGTCGAGCTGCTCCGGCTCGGTGAGTCTTATTTCGGCATCAACGTTCCCAAGCGTTTCCTCCCCGCCTGATGGGCGGTACGTTCCCGCCGCGAGAGGTTTTCATGACCGCCATGACGCCCATGACGCCCCAGCCAGACGCTCCGCTGGAACTGACTGCCGTGGAGGTTCGCCGACTGCTCCATGAGTCGCATCCCGGCGAGTCTGTTGTGCTCGACTGCCGGACGCCCGAGGAGCATGCGACGGCGAAGATTGCCGGGGCGATCCTCTTGCCGATGCAGGAGCTGCCCGAACGGATCGGTGAGCTTGAGGTCTGGCGGGGCAAACAGATCTTTGTCCACTGCCACCACGGCGTCCGCAGCCTGCGGGTCACGCACTGGCTCCGCGAGAAGGGATTTTCGCGCGTGTCAAGCATGCTTGGCGGCATCGATGCCTGGAGCACCGACGTCGACCCAAGCGTGCCCCGCTACTGA
>JBAXUW010000199.1:0-6020 GCA_037129495.1 Planctomycetota bacterium
GGGCCGAGGCCTTCGGAGTGCTCGAGCAGCACACCGAGATAGAGGCCTCGGCCCCGAGCGGCTCTTTGCCGTGGTGCAGGTGCCTCAGGTGTTGCCGCGGATCATCAGCATGCCGTCGAACGTTGCCGGCCGCACAAGCTTTGTGCTCTTGGAGGATGTCGTGGCAGCCCGGCTGCCCGAACTCTTCGGTGGCTTTCAGGTGTTGTCGTGGACGTCGTTCCGCATCACCCGGGATAGCGACCTCGAACTTCTCGAGCAGGAATCGGACGACATGCTGCGGCTGATCGAAGACCGGCTCAAGGCCCGGCAGCGTGGGCAGGCCGTCAGAATCGAGATCGCCTCCCGGGCCGACGAGGCACTCGGCCGCATGATTATCGACGCCGAGGATCTGCACGATGGCACCGGAGACGGCTACAGCGAGGTCTACCGGATCGACGGCCCGCTCGACCTCACGGCGCTGTGGGAACTTTACAGGCTGCCCGGTTTCGAGAAGCTCCACGATAAGCCCTTTGTGCCACGGCTGCCGCGTGGGCTCGACCACCGCGGCGGTAATATTTTTTCCGCAATCGCCGCCCACGACATTCTCCTGCACCATCCCTATGAATCGTTCGATCCGGTCGTGGAATTCGTCACCAGCGCGGCCAACGATCCGCAGGTGCTCGCCATCAAGCAGACGCTCTATCGCACCAGCGGCGACTCACCGATTTCGCGAGCGCTGATCGCGGCCGCGGAGTCGGGCAAGCAAGTGACGGCGCTCGTGGAGCTGAAGGCGCGTTTTGATGAGGCCAACAACGTGAACTGGGCCCGGCAGATGGAGCGGGCGGGCGTGCATGTCGTGTTTGGATTCCTTGACCTCAAAACCCACTGCAAGGTGTCGATGGTGGTGCGAGATGAGGGGCAGCGTCTGCGACGGTACGTCCATCTGGGCACCGGGAACTACAACCCGACGACGGCGTCGCTCTATACCGACTTCGGGCTCTTTACGGCAGACGAGGCGATCGCGGAGGATGCATCAGCGCTCTTCAACCTACTCACCGGCTACTCGCAGGGGCATTCCTGGCGGAAGCTGGTCATCGCCCCAAACAATCTCCACCGCCGCACGCTCGAACTCATCGAGGAACAGACGCAGCGGGCGCTGGCTGGCAAGCCGTCACGGATTTTCGCGAAGCTCAATGCGTTGGTCGATCACAAGGTGATTGAGGCTCTCTACCGGGCCAGCCAGGCGGGAGTGCCTATCGACATCGTTGCCCGTGGTGTCTGCTCCCTGCGGCCGGGTGTGCCGGGATTGAGCGAAACGATTCGCGTTCGCAGCATCGTCGATCGCTTTCTGGAACATAGTCGTATCTACATCTTCGGCCCAGACGAGGATGCGAAGGTTTTTTTGTCGAGTGCTGACTGGATGCCGAGGAATTTCTTCCGGCGGGTCGAGCTGATGGTTCCGGTGCTTGCGCCGGAGCTATCGAACCGGATTCTCAAAGAGATCCTGCCGACTTATCTGGCCGACAACACCCGGGCCCGGCAGCTCGATGCCGACGGCATCTTTCACCTCCTCCATCCCGGACCGGGCGAGCCGCCGGTGCGGTGCCAGATCCAGATGCTCCAACAGGCCGCCCCCGAGGCTGACGCCTTCACCGCGGTGGCCGGTGCTCAGGCTGACAGCAGCGGCGGGCTGTTGCCTGGAATCGGACGCTTGGCTGCCGCTTCCGGCAGCGGGCGGGGCCGCGGCGGGGCGGGCCGGTCGAGAAAGCCGCGGAGCTGAACGGCTTTTACACAGGCCGGAAACCAGCGCTAGTCGATTGCAGAAAAAGTCCGGCGCCGTAGGATAACGGGTCTTTCGGTCCGTGAAAAATAACGGTTTTTCACCGGCCGTTACCTGCCTTTACAGAGCCCACTCGATGGCGGAAGACCACTACCAGACACTCGGCGTGCCGCGGACGGCATCGGCTGAAGACATTCGCAAGGCCTACCGGGAGCTGGCGCGGAAATACCATCCCGATCTCCATCCTGATGACGCCGCGGCACAAGAAAAATTTAAACAGGTCCAGACTGCCTTCGACGTGCTGAACGACCAGAGCAAGCGGGAGATGTACGACCGCTACGGCAGTGCTTTCGAAGGTGTCGGAGCGGGTGGTCCGGGCGGTGGCAGCGCGGGGCCGTTTCCCGGTGGCGGCGGCTTTCCCGGTGGCAGCGGCGAGATCGATCTGGAGAGCCTCTTCGGCGGTGCCGGCGGCTTTGCCGATATGTTTCGTGGAGCCGGCGGTGCCGCTGGCCGCGGCACGCGGGGCCGCAAGCGGACGCCGCAGGTGCCCGGGGAGGATGTTACGGCCCGCACTACAGTACCGTTCAAGCTCGCAATCGAAAGCGGCAAGACCGATGTGCGGCTCGATCGCAACGGCAAGGCCGAGACGATTAGCGTGACGATTCCGCAGGGCCTGCCGGACGGCTCGCGAATGCGGCTCCGCGGTCAGGGCATGCCAGGATCGGGCGGCGGCCCGGCGGGCGACCTTCTGCTCGAGGTGCGGGTCGAGCCGCATCCGGTGTTGCGCCGCGATGGCGACACGCTCGAACTCACCCTCCCGGTCACGCTCGCGGAGGCGATCGAGGGAGCGAAGGTAGATGTGCCAACGCCGTGGGGCACGATCAGTCTGCGGATTCCGCCCGGCACCTCCAGCGGCCGGAAACTGCGGGCTACAGGCATGGGCGTGCGGCATGCGAACGGGTCGAAGGGGGATCTCATTGCCGAGGTGCAGCTCATGCTGCCGGAGTTGGGCGATGCCGCGGTGGTTGCGCGGCTGCTGGAGGCCGCGAAGGCGGCTGCCGGCGCGGCGCCTCCCCGGTCGCAACTGCGGTGGTGATGGCCGACGCCGCCGGCAGTGCCGGTTTCCCACGCATCGTGCGGGTGCTCCGACCAGACGACTTTGCCCGTGTCTTCGCTGTTCGCCGCAGTGCGGCAAGCGGTCCGCTTGTGCTCTATGCGTGTCCGGCCGAGGTCGCCGGTGGGCCAGCGCGGCTCGGGCTTTCGGTTTCACGGCGGATTGGCAACGCGGTGGTCCGCAACCGTTGGAAGCGGCGGCTGCGAGAGGCATTTCGCCTGGTGCGGCAACGGCTTCCGCAGGGCAACGACTTTGTGATCGTGGTCCGGTCAGGCGTCACGCCGAGGAGAGCGGAGGGGGCGCGGCAGGTTGAGGAGATGCTTCTGTCGCTCGCCATGCGAGTTGTCGGCCGGTCCGGCTATGCAGCGGCGCTGCCTATAACCCCGGGAGCCACGCCGCCCCGCCGGAGGAGATGATCGCACGATGGGCATGTGGCACAGACTACACATGGCGAATGCATGGCGAATGCTGGGCCGCACGTGCGATCGGATGGCCTCGCTTCTGCTCATCGTCCTCGTGATTCTCTACAAGCTGACACTCAGCCCGTTCCTCGGCCAGCACTGCCGGTTTCAGCCCACGTGCAGCGCGTACTTCCGGCAGGCAGTCGAGCAATATGGTGCAGTCCGCGGCAGCGTCCGCGGCGTCAAAAGAATCTGCCGCTGTCATCCCTGGCATCCCGGCGGCTACGATCCGCCCTAAAAAGGTGGCACCCACCACACTACCCAAACTTGGTGGCTGCCACCTTTTCCGCAAGCAGCCGAGTTCGCGGTGAAAAAACGATGGTCTGAGTTGCGTTGCTCAGTTGCAACTCACCCTCCTGCAAGGTTGCGCTCAAGCGCATGGTCCGCTCCAACAGTTGATTACCTTGGTTCAGCACGGTCGGATCTAGGTCGAGCACTGTCAAGTTTTTAGACCTCATGAGCGACGCACGATTTTTGTCCCACCATGCTTCGGCCGCGTTGCCGCCGTAGTTCACCACGATCACCTGCTGGGCGCGACCACATGCTTTCCGAATGCTCGAGTCGTCGGGTTGTCCGAGTTCGAACCATTGTTCGATACTCCCAGTCAAATCCCGCCTCCAAAGATCGGGATCCTCGCTGTTGCCTAACCCTCGGCCAAACTCGAGGCGTTCCTCGGCAAACAAGGCGAACACCACCAAGCGAGCGACCAAACGACGATCTGGTTCGGAGGGATGCTGGGCCAAGACGAGGTTATGGGTCGCGTAGTAACTGCGATCCATGTCGCTGACGATCAACTCCGCTTTGTAGACGGTTGATTTATGAGCCATGATGAGGAAGTTGAGACGTGATTACGTCGGCTTCTGCACGAGCTCCAAGAGCCGTCCGGGCGAACCCATGATGTTGTAGCCGGCATCGACGTGGAGGATCTCACCGGTGATGCCGAACGAATCACGGGAGAGGAGCCAGGCGCCGGCCTTGCCGACCTCCTCATGCGTGATGTTGCGACCCATCGGTGCCATCCGCTCGTAGAGGCCGAGCATCTCGTCGACGCCGGCACCACGGCCGGCGAGCGTGCGAACCGGGCCCGCGCTCACCGCGTTGACGCGAACGCCGGCGAGGCCGAGGTCGTAGGCCATGTATTTTACGCAGGCATCAAGCGTCGCCTTGCAAACACCCATGATGTTGTAGCCGGGCACAACCTTCTCGCCGCCAAAATAGGTGAGCGTGAGGATCGAGGCCTCCTTCGAGAGGATTTTCCGGCAGAGCCGGCCGACGGCCAGCAAGCTGTAGGCACTTGTCTCCATGGCGATCCGAAAGCCCTCCCGGCTGCAGTCGGTGGTGTCACCCTTGAGGTCATCGAGCGGGGCGTAGGCGATCGAGTGGACAACAAAGTCGAGCGTGCCGAATTCCTGTTTTGCCCGGTCCATAACGGCGGCAATCTGCTCGTCGCTGGAGACATCCATCGGCACCAGGAACTTGGCGTTGGGCTCGGGATCGGTGAGTTGGGCTACGCGGCGGCGGTTCCGCTGGCGTTCATCATCGGGGCGGTCGGGGAGGTGGGAAAATCCGATCTGGCCGCCCCCGGCAAGAATCTCCTTTGCGATGGCCCAGGCCAGCGAGTGGTCGTTGGCGACACCGAGAACAAGACCCTTCATTCCATCGAATCTGCCCATGGGAATCCTCTGTAGAGCGTCGGGGGGGAAGCGAAGACAAAATGTAGCTGTTCCACGAAAATCGCTCAACGCGGCTATGCTGCAGTCGCTTGAAGACAGCGTTTGGGCAGCGGGCGAAGCCTGGTCTTAATTCTCCAACGTGAGGTGCAGCATGATTCCTGTTGTTGAACATTCCACCCTGCTGACGATTCTGTATTGGCTTCTGATGATACCGATCGCGATCATCGTGCTCATTCGAGTGACTCATGTTTTAGCGGACGACGGACCGGAAACGGTTCTCGGTGCCGTGAAGACCATTCTCGTGATGGCGCTCGCCGTCTTCCTCACGTACGACGTTTCCGGGTATGTGCTGGCCTCCATGATGCAGGACCCGCAACTCGGAATCGCCTTTCCGCCGCGCTACCATTACTGGAACTGGATCCGGGAGCCGCTGAGCATGAAGTGGCACGTGCTCGGGTTTGTACCGCTGATCCGCTACTTGCCGGTGCTCTTCGGCTTGTGCGTCGGGGCAATAGTTCAGATCCTGCTCTGGAAAATCCCGTTTCGTATGGCGATGATCGTCTTTGTCGGTCAACTGATAATTGACATCTTCGCCATGGCGATGCTGTCGCTCGTCTTCAGCTTTTTTATTGGCGTGCAAGAGGGCGCCGTCGCCAAGGCCCATTCCCGACAGCAGGCTGGCGCTCATCGAGGCCAGCGATCAATGGCGCCGGATCCAGGCGGCCTGCCCGGAATGCAGCGGCGGATCGAGGCTCTGGGAGCAGACGAGGGCCCAGTATTTCGCCGGCTGTGTGGCCGGTGGGTGGCGGCCAACAAGTGGCTCAAGCCTGTTTACGACCTGCTGCAGCCGGCAACGCAACACCTGCCGCTTCCTGTCCGGGATTTCCTCAACGGCGGCGGCTGGCTCCTTGTCATCCCGGGCTCGATCGCCGTGGTGCGGTACTGGCCCCGCGGTCGTTCCACACCGCCCCCACAATCATGACACTCACGGTGGTGCTGGCCGCGAACGCCCC
>JBAXUW010000002.1:0-71977 GCA_037129495.1 Planctomycetota bacterium
TGCGACGCAATCTTCTGAGCCTGAGGCACTGCACCGCCGATTCCGGCTGCGTCTTTACGTGGGGTTGGCTTCTCTTCCGGCGACGAGATTTAAGACCGCGGCGCCGAAGTCGCCCAGCCGCTTCTCACCGATGCCCTTGCACCGCAAGAGCGCTGCAGGAGACGCCGGTTTCTCGCGAGCGATAGCGCGAAGCGACTTGTCGTCGAGGATTGTCCAGGCCGGCTTACCACGGGCCTCAGCCACCCGTCGCCGCCACAGTCTGAGCCGCTCAAAGAGAGCGCGATCGACACCCTGCCAGTCGTCGACGTCCGCCTTCGCCTTGCGGGTAGTGCCCGCCCGTGGCTCAAGCAAAACAACGGGCCGCTCCCCCCGCATCACCTCCCAAGAGCGGACATTGAGCGCGACCACGGGCCGGTCGCCACCGCTCCGCGACAGGAGGTCCTGATCGAGCAGCTGGTGCACGAGATTCTCCGCGGCCCGCTGGTCGACCGCCGAAAGGAGCCCGAAGGTCGAGAGCCGTTCGTGGCCGTGGCGGAGAATCCCTTCGGTCTTCGCTCCCCGGAGCACTTCGCAGACATGCCGCACGCCAAACCGCTCCCCCACCCGCGCCACGCAGGAGAGGATCTTCTGCGCAGTGACGGTCGAGTCGGCGAGGCTCTCCGTCTCGTCGAGGCAAACATCGCAGGCACCGCACGGCTCCGTGCCGTAGGTCTGGCCAAAGTATTCAGAAAGCGCGGCATGGCGGCAGCGCGCAGCCTGTGCATACCGCCGCATGGCATGGAGGTGACCGACCTGCCCGGCGATCAGTCGCTCTACTTCCTCCGGCTCCAGATCCGATTCCTCAGCGCTCTTTCGCACCAGCGACTCCCAGCTGAAGACATCAGCCGACGAATAGAGCAGCACGCATTCCGCAGCGAGGCCGTCGCGGCCCGACCGGCCGGTCTCCTGCTGGTAGGCCTCAAGGCTTTTGGGGAGCGACGTGTGCAGCACGAGCCGAACATCAGAGCGGTCAATCCCCATGCCAAAGGCTACAGTGGCCACGACCACGTCGATCGTCTCTCGCGCGAAAGCTTCCTGTGTCTTGTGCCGCTCTTTGGGGTCGAGACCCGCATGGTAGGGCCGCGCTAGGATTCCCTCTGCGGCAAGCCGTGCGGCTAGTCGCTCCGTCTCCTTCCGTGAGATGCAGTAGACAATCGAGGCCTCGCCGGCATGCCGTCCGAGGATCTGCAGCGTCTGCGCGATGCGATCGGTCCGCGGTACCACGCGGTAGATGAGGTTGGGCCGGTCGAAGGTGCCGATCAGCACCTCGGGCTCGCGGAGGGCCAGCTGGCTGATGATATCTTCGCGGACACGGGGCGTGGCCGTGGCTGTGTAGGCATGGATGCTGGCCGAGGGAAACCGCTCGCGGAGCAGCGCGAGTTGGCGGTATTCCGGGCGGAAGTCGTGGCCCCACTGGCTGATGCAATGCGCCTCGTCGATCGCGAACCGCTGCACGCCCACTTCCGCCAGCAGATCGAGCAGTCCAGAGTTCACGAGCCGCTCAGGCGCTGTGAAGAGGAGCCGCAGTTCCCGGGCCGCCAGCCGCTGGCGAATCTGTTGCCGCTCGTCTGCTAACAGCCCCGAATGGAGTGCCGCTGCCGGATATCCGATTGCTTCGAGGGCATCGACCTGATCCTTCATGAGCGCGACAAGCGGCGAGACGACGACGTCGGTCGTGTCGCCCACCAGCGGCGGCACTTGATAGCAGAGGCTCTTGCCGCCACCGGTCGGCATGATGACAAGTGAATCGCGTCCGGCGAGCGCCGCTCGGATCGCGTTGGCCTGGAGCGGCCGCAGTTGCTCGAAGCCCCACCAGCGCGTGAGAATCTCCGCGATGCGGGCATCATCGACGGGGAGTGAAGCAGTGTCGGCCGGCCCTGGCACGGGTGTACCTGCGGGGGATGGAGAGAATCGGCCCAACATAGCAGACGGGCCGAGGTACGACCCGACGAGATACGACCGGATATGAATGGTCACGCCATGACGGTGGCGATACACTTCGGGCATGCTCTGGATAGCCTGGAAAATGCTGATCGGAAACCGGGTGAAATACCTCGGGATCGTGTTTGGCGTCATGTTTGCGGCGCTGCTCATCGCGCAGCAGTCGTCGATCTTCTGCGGGCTGATGTCGCTCACGGTCAGCCAGATCCGCGATGTCGAGGGGCCTGGGATCTGGGTCATGGACAGAAACGTTCAGTTCATCGACGACATCAAGCCGCTACCCGACACAGACCTCTACCGCGTCAAGGGCGTGCCGGGGGTCGATTGGGCGGTCCGGTTTTACAAGGGTCTGGCTCGGGCGCGGATGGAGGAGGGAGACTACCATCAGTTGATCCTGCTGGGCCTCGACGATGCCACGCTGGTGGGGGCCCCCGAAGGAGTCTTTATGGGGTCGATCGCCGACCTCCGCACGCCAGACGCCGTGATCATGGACGATGCTGGCTACCAGCTGATCTGGCCGGGGGAGCCATTCCGACTGGGACAGGTGTTTGAGATGAACGACCGCCGCGCGGTGCTCGTCGGCCTGACGCAGGCCCGCCGGACGTTTCAGAGTTTCCCCATCATCTATACCCGCTACAGCCAGGCTGTGCGCTTCGCTCCGCGCGAGCGAAAGGTGCTTTCCTTTGTGCTGGCTCAGCCGCTGCCTGGGCAGTCGACCGAACTGGTCTGCCGGCGAATCGAAGCGCAGACCGGCCTGCAGGCGCTCACCCGCAACGAATTCATCTGGAAGACGATCCGCCATTTCCTGGCGAAGACCGGAATCCCGGTGAACTTCGCGATCACCGTCCTGCTTGGGTTTTTGGTCGGCACGGCGATCGCCGGCCAGACGTTCTACCTCTTCACCGTGGAAAATATCCGGCAGTTTGGCGCTCTGAAGGCGATGGGTACGGGCAACTGGACGATCCTCCTGATGGTGCTCTCGCAGGCGGTCCAGGTGGGAGTGGTTGGTTATGGTCTCGGCGTGGGGCTGGCCGCGCTCTTTGGCTGGGGGAGCCGCGGCTTCACGAAACTCGCCTTCTTTATGCCCTGGCAGGTGCTGGCCATCACGGCGGTGGCGGTGTTCTTTATCGTGCTGCTCGCGAGCATACTCTCGATTCGCAAGGTGCTCGTGCTCGATCCGGCGATTGTATTTCGCGGCTGAAGGCTTCCGAAAATTCCAGGCTCATGCTCGACACCCCAACCGCCGACGCATCCTCCCGCCACGCCGCGGCCATCCGTGTTCGCGGCGTGACAAAGGAGTTTGGCGCAGGTGATTCACTGACGAAGGCTCTCCGCGGAGTCGATCTCGACGTGCCCTATGGCGAAATGCTGATGCTGGTCGGCCCCAGCGGCTGCGGTAAGACGACGCTTGTGTCGATCGTTGCCGGCACGCTCGAGCCGACCGCCGGCGAGGTGATCGTGCTGGGCCAGGATCTGATCGGCTTGGACAACAACCGCAAGGTGCGGTTTCGGCGCGAGAACGTCGGGTTTGTCTTCCAGACCTACAACCTCCTGCCGGTGTTGACCGCCGTCGAGAATGCTGCGGTGCCGCTCCTGATCGCTGGCTGGCGGCGGCCGGAGGCGCTTGAAGCGGCGGCCGGAGTGCTTGATGAACTTGGTCTTGGCGACCGGCTCACGAATCTGCCGACCGAACTCTCCGGTGGCCAGCAGCAGCGGGTGGCGATCGCCCGGGCCCTCGTGCACCAGCCCCGCCTGCTCGTCTGCGACGAGCCGACCAGCGCCCTCGATGCCGAGAATGGCCGGATCACGATGGAGCTGATCGCGAAGATCGCGGTGCAGCCCGGTCGGGCGGTGATCGTGGTCACGCACGACTCCCGTATTTATTCGTTCGCCGACCGCATCGCCACAATGGAGGACGGCCGGATCGAATCGGTTGCATCTGGGCCTCCGCAGAATCACAGTTAGGCCTTCACCGCTGCGGCGCGATTGTCGTAGCATATGAAGTTATGGCTACAGCTCGCAGCGAGTCATCGACACTACCAGCCGACGCTCCGCCCGCACCACGCCGGCGGCTGACGCGGCGGCGCACTGTTCCCGACTTCGTCACGCAGATCGTGCTGCCGTTGGTGGCGCTGTCCATGCTGGGCTTCGCCGGCTGGTATGTTTGGAACACGCGGCCCTTGACCGGCAGTCCGCCGCCGCCGATCTTGCCGGCCCGCAGCCCCTACGCCGACACGCTCGCGGCGGCCGGTATCGTCGAGGCGCAGACGGAGAACATCGCCGTGGGCTCCGCGACGCCGGGTGTTGTGGTGCAGGTGCTCGTAAAGGTGGGCGACGACGTGACGCCCGGCAGGCCGCTCTTTCGGCTGGATGACCGACCGCTGAAGGCCGATCTGGCGGTCAAGCGGGCGGTGGTCTCACAGTCGAAGAGCGAGCTGATCCGGCTGGAGGCCGAGCCGCGTAAAGAGAAGATTCCGGTCATCGTTGCGCAGGTAAACGAGGCCCGGGCGGCGGTGGTCCGTGAGACTGACAGCCTCAAGCGGGTCGAAGAAATGGTGGCCCGCAGGGTCGTTACCGATCAAGAACTCATCGTGCGCCGCGAAGCACTGGTTGCTGTCCAATCGGCGCTCGATAAGTCTCAGGCTGACCTCGACCTGCTCAAGGCCGGGTCGTGGCAGTATGACCGCGATGTGGCCAGCGAGGCGATTGCCAAAACCGAGGCGGACGTTGCCAAGATCGAGATCGATCTCGACCGTCTGATTGTGCGGTCGCTTGTGGCGGGCCGGGTCTTGCAGGTGAACGTCCGGCCCGGTGAATTTGTCGGCACGCCGCCGAACCAGCCGCTGGTGATCCTAGGCAACACCGACACGCTGCACGTTCGCGTTGACATCGACGAGTTCGATATTCCGCGGTTCAAGAGTGATGTGCCCGCCACGGCGGTACCGCGCGGCAACTTGCAGGTGCGGTATCCGCTGCGGTTTGTCCGCGTGGAGCCGTTCGTCGTGCCGAAAAAGTCGCTCACTGGCGACAACACCGAACGGGTCGACACGCGAGTGCTGCAGGTGATCTACGAATTCGATCCCGCCGATCTGCCCCCCCTCTTTGTTGGCCAGCAGGTCGAAGTCTTTATCGAAGCTGGAATACCAAAACCACCTACCGGCTAACGCGGCAAGCTTAAAAATCGACACCACTCAATCCGGCGGTGCAGTGCCATAGCAGGTAATGAAACGTATTGGACAAGTTGGAAAAATTATCCCACAAAAGACAGAAGACTGCGTCGCATAGATGCGACGCGAAGCACCAGCGAGCGGCGGCTCGCCAAGAAAAAACGACACGAAGTCGTGTTTTTCGTGAAGACGGCCAACTTCTGCCGGCCCGGCGGTGCAGTGTCACAGGCAGTAGCGTATCCCACGGGAAAGAGGAAATCGGTAAGCCGGGTAGTCTGGCCTGTTGCAGTGAAGCGGGAGCGGAACCGGTTGGGTGGCAAACCTGCCTTGTCTCATGGCGGGGGTGTTGGGACAGTCCCACTCAATCATGCCACCGTTTCAGACCCGTCTATCTGCTGTTGCGATCTGCCGTGCTGCAATGCCCGCCGGCCTCGCGCTGGCGATGCTCCTGTACGGACCGGTCAGTCGCGCCATCGAATTTGAAATGGTCGATGCCGTCGCGCCGCCGGCCGCAGTAACTGCCGCAGAGCCGCGGAAAACAGGTGGCATGTTCCTGCCCAGCAACGACGGCACCCGGCTCTGGCGGCAGACGCTCGCCACCGTGTCGGTCGACTGGCCGGTGGTGCGAACCGTGGAGCCCGACTTCCGCAGCATGCCTCCGCGGGAAGGGGTGATCGAATCGGCCTGGATCGAACCACCAGCGGCGGCCCTCCCGGGCCGCCGCCTCCCCTCGACGGCTCAGGCCTGGCCGCCGCGACGGCAACGGGTTGTTGTGCGTGTCGTGCCTGCGGTCAACGGCGCATGGATCGATGCGGTCGTAGAGACACAGTCCATTACGGATGCCTACGCCACGTCTCAGCCGGGCGGCGTGGAGTTGACCGGCGGCTGGCCGACGACGAGTGCTGGCAGCATCGGTGGCGATTCCACCAACATCACCACGACGCTGGCGGCTCGGATGGCCACGTCGCCTGGAGGCGCAGCCGAGCCGATCTATTCGCTGCCCCCTCTGGAGGAGAATGTTTTTGGTGGCAGTGCGGTCGCTGAACCGCCGTGGGTCAACAGCCAGTATCCGCGGCTGACCCGCACCGGCTACAAGGTGCTCGAAGACTACCGCAACTTCTATTCCTGCGAGAGCTTGGTCGGCGTTACGGCGGCCTTTGGCGCTGGCGCGCTGATGGCCAACACCGGCTTCGACACGACGATGCAGAATGCTTGGCAACAGGGCGTCAGGCCCACCGACGTGGGCACCTTCTTCTCTGACTGTAAGCCAATCGGTGAGGGAAAGTACGCCCTCGCGGTCTTCGGGGCCGCAGCGCTCACCGGGGTCGTTCTGGAAGGCCGTCCCTCCGGGGACATCATCGGCGAATGGGGCTCGCGGTCGCTGCGGATCTTTGCCGTGGGCGCGCCGCCGGTCTACCTGCTGCAGCTGGCCACCGGTGCTTCACGGCCAGCCGACAACAGTTCCGCCGGCAGCCAGTGGCACTTTTATAACGACAACAACGGTGTCAGCGGCCATGCCTTCGTGGGCGCGATTCCCTTCCTGGCCGCGGCCGAAATGGTGGAAAACCCACTGGCGAAGGGCACGCTCTACATCTGTTCGACATTTGTCGGCTTTTCGCGGATGAACGACAACGCCCATTACCCCTCGCAGATCTTTCTTGGCTGGTACTTGGCGTGGGCCAGTTCCATGGCTGTCAGCCGCACCGAGACGCACTTCGCCGGCATGGAGGTGCGGGTGGTGCCGCTGCCGATCGCCGACCTGGGTGGGCTGGCCGTCGAGACGAAGTGGTGAGCGGCATTCGCCGCAAGCGCCTGCCGGAGCGTATGATGCCCGCTCCCGATTCCCGCCGGGCTGTTCGGGCAGTATCATGATTCTTCATTTCCTTACATTACCTTCAAGAGCGGAGCAGTTTGCCATGGCCAAGTCCTCAAAGATTGCGGTGTCGTCAGATCGTCTGCGGAGCCTCTGTACGGCAGCGGAGCGCAGGTTGCTTGACGCCAGCGAGCGGCTTTCCAAGATTGCCCATGCCGACGCGCAGATCCTGCTCAAGCAGGTGCGGGAGACCCGCGACAAGTGGCGTGATCTGCTGGGCAAGCAGAGCCGCGCCGTGAAGCGTTCGCCAAAGGAGGTCTCTGAGGCCAACGTTCGCAGTGATTCGAAGGCCGACCTCTTTCACGCCGCTGTGCAGCGGATCGAGTCGCATCTCAAGTCCCTTGGTTCGGCGGTCGCAAGCGTTGCCAAGTCGGTGTTGAAGTCGCCTGCTGCCCGAAAGCCTGGCCTGAAACGCGCACGTGTCGCCGGCCATCGGACGGCGCGGGCCGGCCTGCGGGCGGAACTCGCGGGTAAGGTCGCCACGCTGAACCGTGCGATCGCGAAACCGGCAGCCAAGCCCGTCGCGTCGAAGCCCGTCGTGCTGACCTCGCAGCCGGCCGTCGCCGTGGGCTCTCCGGGAGCGGTGAAGACCGTCGGCACTTCGAAGGCCACGTCGAAGAAGCGGATGCAGCCGCCGGCGAAGGCTTTGGCTGCCGCACAGGCGATCCGTTTCGACGCCGCAAAACAGCGGACGGCGCGGACTGCAGCGAAGAACTCCCGCCTCAAGGTGGAGGGTTTGGCGACCCGCAGGGCGAGCCACACGATCGCCGCCGGTAAGCGTTCACAGGCCCGCCGCGACAAGCGGCGGTAGGCCGCCGGTAGATCGCGATCGGCTCTAGGATCGGCTTTAGGATCGGCTCTAGGATCGGCTCTAGGATCAACTCTAGGATCAACTCTAGGATCAACTCTAGGATCAACTCTAGGATCAACTCTAGGATCGGCACCGGGCAGGCCTATTTCGCGGGACGACGGGATCTCACGGAAGAGCAATCTGCCCGCTGCCGGGCCGATCCGCTCGGAACCATCCGTCGCAACGGTGACCAGGTTGCGGTCTGGAATCCAGCGATCACCACGGAGCAACCGCTGTATTGGTTGGCGGCGGTGGGGGTTCTCATGATCCCGCGCGCCGCTTTTTACGATCTCGGCGGCTACGACGAACGGAACATCTTCTACAACCGCATGGAGCACGAGTTCATTCTTCGGCTGAAGCAGGTCACCACCGTCACGAATATCGGGCCGCAGCTGGAGTACGACTTCTATCACCAGTTCCATGCAGTGCGTCGCAACGCAAAAGAGAACCCGCAGTTTCACTCTGCCGAGAAGAGGGTGTGGAACATTCGTCCCAATGGGAGCGAGTGGGGCCTGTTGGCGCTCTCCGCATCGTGCTGCAGGTAGCCGTGGATCGGCCGGACGACCGACCAGCCGTCCTTGAGATGGGCGGAGAGCACTGGGTCGGCCCGATGGTCCGCGACGACGTCGCGCACATACGCGTCCGCCGTCATGCTCGTGGCTACGGCCCCGTAGCCGGGCAGGCGGCTCGCTCCCACCATCCGCCACAGTCGCTCCTCGATTACCAGCTGTCTCGTCGCGTCGGTGAGCGCGTGGGCCAGCCCGTGGTGCTGATGATCGGGCCGATTGCGGCGAAGTCGGCCGGTTGCATCAGTCGAATACGGTAGTCGGAAGGGGGCACGGCTACCTCCGCCAACGGTTGCGCCACCTGCTGGGTCGCGTGGCAGGGGCGGGGGTGGCCACCGCACCGCCTGCGGCATCTTCAGCGGCTTGGCCTGCGGGAGCCTGCCAGGCCGAGGGTGCCGCGAACCGGTTTGACCGCGGCGCCGGGTTCACCTCGGCGCGATACCGCCGGGAGGTGTTTCTGTCGTGCGACTTCTCGATCTCCAGGATTCCGAAGTAGGGGTCGGGATACTGCCAGTCGTTTTGGGCCTGCGACGGTCTTGGGGTCGACGCCACGGCGGCAGTTACGATCAGACCGACCGCGATGGAGAACAGTCGCACGCGTTGCATAGCAGAGGCACCTTGGAAGCGTGGGAAGAGGAGAGGATCAAACGCTCAGCGGTTGAGGATCGACCGCACCAGCGCGGGTTCGACACCATCGACCAGTTCGACATGGCCGATCCGCGTGGGTAAGACAAATCGGAGTCGGCCACCGACAGTCTTCTTGTCGCGGGCCATGGTGTTGAGCAGCGCGGCGGTTGAAAACGTCGCTTCCGCGGACACTTTTACCGGCAGGTGGCAGGCCTCGAGAAGACGCTGCTGCCGTAGAACAGTAGCTGCGTCGATCCGTCCGAGCGCATGGGCCAGAGCGGCGGCATCGGCCATACCGATCGCCACGGCTTCGCCATGCAGCAGCGTGCCGTAGCCAGCGGCGGTCTCGTAGGCATGGGCGAACGTGTGGCCGTAGTTGAGAATGGCTCGCAGGCCGGTGATTTCCCGCTCGTCCTGCGCTACGACGCGGGCCTTGAGTTCGACCGAGCGGCCGACCAGATGCCGGAGGGCGTGCGATTGCCGGTCGAGAATTGCCGCGATGTTGGCTTCCAGCCAGTCGAAAAACAGGGCATCGAGGATCATCCCGTATTTGACGACCTCCGCGAGACCACTTCGGAATTCACGGTCGGGCAAGGTGGCCAGCGTATCGACATCGGCGAACACGCCGCGGGGCTGCCAGAAACTCCCGACAAGGTTTTTGCCGGCGTCGAGATTGATCCCGGTCTTGCCGCCGATGGCGCTATCCACCTGGGCCACGAGCGTGGTCGGCACATGCCAGACCGAGAGCCCGCGACCGAACGTCGCGGCCGCGAAGCCAGACAGATCGCCCACCACTCCGCCGCCGACGCCGATCACGTGCGTGTGGCGATCGATCGCCAGCCGGGCCATTTCGTTCCAAAGCCACTGAAGCTGGAGGACCGACTTGGAGGCCTCGCCCGACGGCACGACAAGCGTGGCGACATCCATGCCGGCGGCCTGCAGCGAGACGACAACGGCGGCGGCGTGTGAGGCGGCCACGGCTGCATCGGTGATCACGACCACCCGCTTCGCGCCAGAGGCGGCGACCTTGAGCCCGAGGCTCCCGAGCATGCCGCTGCCCACGACTACTAAATACGACCGGTCTACCGCGGTGGCTTCGGCCGGAAGAGCGACGCTCATAGTGGCGGTGTCTGACAACAGCACGGTTCTCGCCAGCGGCGGTTTAGGCCACGCTCACGCGGTCGAGATCGGCGGGAGTAACGGTGATGATCCGGGCGAAGCCCGTGTGCTGTCGCAGGTAGTCGAGTTCGGCGGCTTCCTGTGGCGCGGCATGCAGGAGCGCCTCGACGCGGGTCTTGTCGGCCTCCGACCAGTCTTCGCAGTCATCCGGCCAGGTAGTGTGATGCTCGATGACGAGGGCTTCGCGATAGGGATCAAACGCGTTCGGCATGCGTGGCCACCTCGGGGAAACAGACTGGGGAAACAGGCTGGAGTGCGGACTGAAAAACCGTGTAGAAAAATAGCGGCGTCGTTGGCCGTTTGAGCTGGCCGTTATCTCGGCGAGCATAAAGTATACATTCTAACTTCGTCTCATGCGGTCGGCCGAAAGGATCAGCTTGGATGTCTCGACCACCACCGTTCCAGACCAGCCCAAGCCCAGCCAGCCGAACCGTCGGTTCTGATGCTCCCTCTGCTGCGGGCACGTGGCTCGTGGTGGGGCTCGTGCTCCTGGGGTTGACGGCGGCTGCGACGGGCATCTGGTTTCAGTGGCAGCAGACCCGGCGGTGTCTCGATTTCTACGGGCCCGTGGCGGCCCGGCGAATCTCCAAAGCCCCGCTGGTGGAGCTGCTGCTCCTGAGGCCAGGCACGGGTGTGGGTCGAATGGCGGCCCACACGCGGGTCGACGTTTCGCAGGCTTTGGGCCTGATTCACCTCCGCCGGGGATTGGTTGAGGATGCCAACTTTGTCTGGGCGGATGGGGAGGCAACTGCCGGCCCGCCGCCGGCCGCAAGACTACCGGCCGCAGCCTGGGATGTAGCACTCGTCTTCAGCGAATCGGCTGCGGAAGCCGCCGGCCGCACAACACTCGTCATCGACTTCGATCGGCAGGAGGGGGCCTTGGCGACGGTGGGGCAGCCGGGGCGAATCAGGCTGGGCAGGATCGGCACCGGCCTGGAAAAGTGGATCAACTCAACGCTCTCGCAGCTCCCAAACCCCGAAAAACCGGGCTTTTGAGGCACGCCGGTGGGGCCTATCCTCCCCGACCTCGGTCGACCCTTTTGTCGATCCTGCTGCCGAAATTTTGGCTATGAGGTTTTTTATGCGATCCATTGCCGTGGCCAATCAAAAAGGTGGCGTTGGTAAGACCACCACGTCGGTGAACCTGGCCGTGGCCCTCGCCCGGGCAGGCCGGCGGGTCTGCCTCGTCGACCTCGATCCGCAGGCGCATGCCACGCTCCACGCGGGCGTGATGCCGGGATCGTACTCCACGTCTGCATATGACGTGCTCGTGTCGGGTCAGCCGTTGGCGACAGCCATCGTGCCCGCTGGCAAGAACCTCTGCGTTGTTCCCTCTCACATCGATCTTTCCGCGGTCGAGATGGCACTGGCGGCTCGCAGCGGCCGGGAGTTGATCCTGCGACAGCGGATCGAGGCCGACCCGCGGTGCACGCCGGGGGCATTTGCTGCCGACGGCGCTGAGCCGTTTGATTACATGGTGATTGACTGCCCACCTTCGCTGGGCCTACTGTCGCTCAACGCCATGGCCGCGGTGGACGAGGTGCTCCTGCCGCTCCAGCCCCATTTTCTAGCGTTGCATGGACTCAGCAAACTGCTCGAAACGATCGAACTGGTCGCTGAGCATGTGAATCCGCGGCTGCGGCTGCTCGGCGTGGTGCTCTGTATGTATGAGGCGGGCACGCGTCTGGCGGGGGAAGTAGGCCGTGACGTGCAGGCGTTTTTCGGATCAGCTGAGCAGCGGCATCCGGCCTGGGGCTCAGCGCAGGTCTTCCAGACCAAGGTACGCCGTAATATCCGGCTGGCCGAGGCGCCGAGCTTCGGGCAGTCGATCTTCGACTATGCACCCGACTCATATGGCGCCGCCGACTATGCGGCATTGGCCGCCGAAATCGATCAGGCTGCCGCGGTGGTGCGAGAGCCTCTCCGGCGGGTCGCCTGACCAGCCCGCAGGAACCGCTCAAGAACGCCCGGCCGCCGTTCGGAATCGCCGCCCTCGGTGGTGGTGACCGAGCTAGTGTCTACGGCGCCAGTATCAAAAACCGGCGAGGTGTCCGGCGAGGTGTAGAGTTCGGGCATCCACCAGTACCGAGACTCGCAGAGGTCGACGCCCGCGAGAATCCCCGTGGTGTCATAATCCTCCGCGGAGGGAAAAAATCCACTGGCTCCCAACAAACGCCCATCAAATCCGCCGGCCGTCTGCGACGGGGCGGAAGACAAGGGAGGTTGCAGACGGTTTCGTTCCAGCATGGTCGGGTCAGATGCCGAAAGGCGTGGGAGGCAGGAGCGTGGGGGCTTGGAGTCAGAACGATGTTTGATCGCGGGGAGTGTCTTTCGAAAAGCAGCGGCAGCGAAGGCCAATTTTCTGGAGAAGATCAGACTTTTGCCATCACCTAGGTTCGTCCGGCAACGGCCCCGTTCATAAATATTCTGCTTCAGGGACTCTGGGTAGGCAAGGAGGCTTGCGCAATTTGTTGAAAATTTGTCGGCAGTGGGCTGGAAGAGCATTTTTTAGGTAGAATTTGGCTCAGAAAATCAGCCCTCAAAAAATGCAAATACTCGCTAAAAAAAGCCCGAAATGGACGGCCTTCCGCTGGGGATACGTTTGCGCGGTCGCCTTGGTTTGGCCCGCTTGGATCCCAGCGGTTTTCTGGCATGAGTTGGAAATCGGAGTCGCATCGGCTCAGGAGCAGCCTGCTCAACAGGCTGGTTTTCGTCGGTTGGCCCCTGGCGTGCTCACCGTGATTCCGCCCCGGGCCAGCAGCGATTCCCATGCGAGCCGTGGCGATCTCCTTGAAGTGACCCGCGGTCTGGCGGATCAGGCGTGGGAACCGCGGCAGGGTGCAAAGCACACAACCCTCGTCGAACTGGCAAAGAACCTGGAATTTGAGCGGGACATCTGGTGCCTGGAATTTGCGTTTAAGCCGCCGCGTTTGATCGATGTAGACGTGCCAGTTGGCGAGCTGAAAATGCAGCGAAAGCGGCTCTGGTACCTCGTGTATCGCGTCCGGAATGCCGGCGGCCGCCGGACCGTCATCGATAAGGAAGACCCCACGCAGCGGACCATCAAGTCGTTTGAAACGCCCGTTCGTTTTCTGCCGCACTTTGTTCTGGAAAGCCACGAGGGGCTGGCCGAGTCGGAGGGGGAGACCGCCTACCGCAGCTATCTCGACCGAGTGATTCCCAATGCCATCGATCCGATTCGCCGCCGCGAGGATCCAGCGAGGAAACTATTTAACAGCGCAGATATGGCCGCCACAGACATCCTGCCTGGGGAAGAACGGTGGGGCGTGGCCGTTTGGCAAGACGTCGACCCGCGGATCGACTTCTTCTCCATCGCCGTCCGCGGGCTGACCAATGCCATTCGCTGGCGCGAACAGGAAGGAGCGACGTTTGCCCGCAACCAGCCTCCGGCCTCCGAAATGGAGCATGCCCTAGAATGCCTGCAGCTCGACTTCTGGCGGCCCGGCGACGATCGCGACGAGGTCGAGGGGGAGATGACCGTCGGCTACGCCGGCATGTTTGAACGGATCACGCTCGGAGGCAAACTGCTGGAGGCAGCGGGCCGACCGCAGGTCGTCAAGTCACGGCCCGTGTCGGGCTTGGCCGATCTGAGCCTGTCGTGGACCGATCTGGTCGCTCCCAGCGGCAAAGATGGTGCCCCCGGCAGTGAACTGATGCCGCTGGCGAAGGTCGTACGAGCGGTCGATGCCGTCAAAGATCCGACTGCCCGCGGACCGCTTGTGAGGGCTGTTTTTGGCGACTTCGGGGTCGATTATTTTGAGCAGCTGTCTCGGGCACTGGCCGCCCCGGTGGATCCCGACCTAGAGGCCGCTCGCCGGGAGGTGTTGGCAGGCATTGACCTCACTCCCGAAGTCGTTTTAAAACAGCCCCTGCCGTCACTTGCCAAGGTGCTTGAGTCGCTGGCGGGCTTGCCGGCAGGAGCCGCCCAGCAGCAGCGGGCGGCGGCCTTTTTCGGTCCGGCCGCTGGCCGATTGGGCAGCCTGACCAAGGAGCTGTCTTTGGCCCGCACGTTGGCCACGCTTGAAGATGTCGACGTCGATCGGCGGCGGCTGGTGGCTGGCGACGGGCTGACGGCCTTCGACGCCATCTGGCCTGCCCTCCGTTCAAAGCAGAAGCCTGACGAGCAGCGGCAACTGTTAATTGGCCTCTTCGGTCCCCGGGGCCCGTTGCTTTACGAAAAGGCCACGGAAGCCCCGGAGGGCATTGACCACGCCTGGGTTTTCAAGTACGAAATAGCAGGAGAATAGTGGCCGTCAGAGAGCGAGTCACGACTTCTTTTTAGCGTACTGGTTCAAGCAAGTTCACTGCAGGAGCGCCCCGGCGCACTATTGAGACATGGCACATAAAAAAGCCGGGGGCTCCAGCCGCAACGGTCGTGATTCGAATGCCCAACGCCGCGGCATGAAAAAGTTTGGCGGGCAACAGGTTCGTGCTGGCAACATCCTCGTGCGTCAAGTGGGCTCCAAGTGGCACGCGGGTAGGAATGTCGGCACGGGCAGCGACTTCACGCTCTTTGCCCTCGTGGATGGCGTGGTCGGCTTCGACCGCGAGGGTCGCCGCATCAACGTGCTTGCTGGCTAAATTGTGTTTGTTGACCGCGTGCAAATTGAAGTGGCAGCGGGCAGCGGCGGACGCGGTTGCAAGAGCTTTCGTCGCGAAAAATATATCCCGCTGGGTGGTCCTGACGGTGGCAACGGCGGTGACGGCGGCAGCGTCATCATGCGGGCGCAGGCCGGAGTCGATTCTCTGGCCCCTCTTTCGCACCGCAAACAATGGCGGGGCCATAGTGGTGATTCGGGTGGCCCAAAAAATTGTCATGGTCGCAAGGCGGAGGATATCGTGTTGCTCGTGCCCCCCGGCACCGTCATTATTGATGAGGTCACGGGGCTCGTGCTCAAGGATCTCGCTACGGCAGGTGAATCGATCATTGCAGCCAAAGGAGGGCAAGGGGGCTGGGGCAACCTCCATTTCAAGTCCTCTACCAACCGGGCTCCCCGCGAGACAACGCCTGGGGAAAAGGGCGAGTCTCGCCGCCTGATGTTGGAACTGAAGGTGATTGCAGATGTTGGGCTGGTGGGCAAACCAAACGCCGGCAAAAGTACGCTGCTCTCTCGGCTCTCGCGGGCCCGTCCCGAGATCGCCGACTACGCGTTCACCACGAAGTCGCCAATGCTCGGCATCGTGGCGATCTCACGAGATCGGAGTTTTGTGCTCGCCGACCTGCCGGGGCTGATCGAGGGGGCTCACGCGGGCATTGGGCTAGGCCATGAATTTTTGCGGCATGTGGAGCGGGCTGGCATCCTCGTGCACGTAGTCGAATCGGCCCCCGTCGATGGCAGTAATCCACTCATGAATTACGAGGCGATTCGCCAGGAACTGATCCGCTACGATGAAGATCTGGGCCGCAGACCAGAAATCGTGGTTGTCAGCAAGTGCGAACTCCCCGGTACCGAGGAGATCCGGGCTGCGCTCCAGACGGCCATTGGCCGGGAAGTGATCGCGCTGAGCGCCGTGACAGGGCAGGGGCTAGACCGGCTGCTGGCGGCCGTGGTGGCCAAACTTGACGCCGCTTGAAGCCGGCTACAATGCTGGTCTCGTGAACCGTCTTGACGCCGGCCAATTTTTCCGGACGTTATGAGGCTGTTTCAAGGAACGAGCTAGGCGCTGTGGAACCCAAGGACGATTCCCCCATCACTTCGGCCAGGACTCGGCCGAGACACTTCGGCAGTGGTCTCTATGCCTCAGTGGTCCCTCGGCCTTCGTGGTCCCTGGGCCTCAGGGGTCGATAGGCTCTGGCGGATGCCACGGAGAAAACAGACGATGCAAGGCTGCCTATCCAAGCGTTCTGAGCCCGCAGAGGGCGTTTTCGAAGCAGAACTTCCCAGCGGCGAACACCCCGCTCAGAATGAACACCCCGAGAACGAACTCTCGCAGATGGATTTGGAGGGATTTGGGGAATCAATCGAGAAGCTGCGGAAGAGTGTCTACGGCACGATCTCGCAGGACGATTTCGCGCATCTTCGCCGGGTCGAGCGGTGGGGCAGGATAGCAACCGCCATCGGTTATCTGACCGCCTGGATTATTCCCAATCCCATCACAGCCTTCGCGCTGGCCCTCGGACAATCGACGCGCTGGCTACTCGCTCACCATATTACGCACCGGGGGTATGACCGGGTGCCGGGGATCCCAGCCCGTTACACAAGCCGGGGCTTTGCCAAGGGCTGGCGGCGATATATCGATTGGTTTGACTGGATCGAACCCGCCGCTTGGGATTACGAGCACAATCAACTGCATCATTATCACACGGCGGAAGAGACAGACCCTGACCAGGTTGAGCGGCACGTCGACTTTCTCCGCAACATGAAGATCCCGATCTTTATCAAGCAGGCTTTTCTGGCGGTGGTGGCGCTGACGTGGAAATACACCTACTACGCGCCGAAGACGATGAGCGTGCTCGATCCTGACACGCGGCGGAGGATCAAAAGCGACCACATCCTCTACATCTCGATCTGTAATGTCTTTAACCTTCGGAGCCGGGTCGTGCGGTCGTTGTGGCAGCGGTCATACCTGCCCTACTTCTCATGGCACTTTCTCGTTATTCCCTGCCTTTTCCTGCCGCTAGGAACGCGGGCGGCGGTATTTGTCTTGATCAATAAAATCCTGGCTGAATGCATCGCGAATCTGCATTCGTTTCTGGTGATCGGCCCGAATCACACGGCTGACGATCTCTACCGGTTCGATTTTCATTACCGGGATCGCAAGGAGTTTTACGCCACTCAGGTGCTCAGTTCTGCCAATTTTCACTGCGGCAACGACTTTGTGGATTACATGAGCCTCTGGCTCAACTACCAGATTGAGCATCATCTGTTCCCCGACTTGCCGATGACGAAATACCGGGAACTCCAGCCGGTCATCAAGGCCCTCTGTGAGCAACACGGGATCCCCTACCGGCAGGAATCAGTCTGGAAGCGGTTCTCCCGGATGGCGGACGTCTGCGTCGGAAAGACGAGTGGCATGCGGCTGCAGAGCCTGCCTGCTCCGCGGGACCTCGTGACCGTCTAGCTTTGCAGAAACGCACCGCCGGAAGGGCCGATCTGTCGCATGCCAACTCAATCGACCGCCCCGATCTGCCTGGGCGACACCGTGCTTGTAGCGGACGTTGGTAATTCGCGGATCAAGCTGGCCGTCGTTGCCGACCACGGGATCAACGTCCACGGTCGGCGGGGTCTGCCGACCGTGGGAAAGCGACAGGACCTCGACAGCCACAGCTTTCGACCAGCGAATCTGGAAACCTGGCTCAATGCGGCGGCGCCCGGCTCTGCCGTGATGCTCGTTGCCAGCGTGCACGACGCCGCCGCAGCCCGGCTCGAGGCTGCGATTGCCGAACTCTCCGCCATCCGCCACCGCCCCCTGCGGCAGCGACGGATTCTGCATGGCGATCTGCCGCTTGAGATCGCCGTTCCCGAGCCGCACAAGGTGGGCATCGACCGACTGTCTTCTGCCGCGGCCGCTGGCCTTGTTCGCGGGCCCGGACGGGCGCTGATCATCGTTGATTGTGGCACCGCCGCGACGGTCGACCTGCTGTCGACTGCCGGCGTGTTTCTCGGCGGTGCCATTCTCCCCGGTCCGGCGCTGATGGCCCGAGCGCTTGCGGAGGGCACGAGTCGTCTGCCCGCCGTGGCGGCTTTGGAGCAGGCGCTGCCCCCCTCCATGCCCGGCCGCTCAACGCAGGAGGCGATCGCCGCCGGCATTGGCTGGGGTATCCGCGGCGCGATCGCTAGGCTCGTTGACAAGGCCCGGGCCGCTCTCGGCAGCGACACCGGCACAGAGGTCGATGTCATCCTCACCGGTGGCTGGCGGGGCGCGATCCGTGATGCCCTGCCGGGGGCGATCGAGATGCCGGATCTCGTGCTCGCCGGCATCGCGCTGGCGGCGGAGCGGGCCTGCTCGCGGTGAACGCACGGTTCTTTGAGCACGCTCCGGAATTCCGGGTAGAATCCCCGAAGGTCGTGATCTGTTCTGATCCCGTTTCCCGCCCGACCATCAGCATCAGGATTCCGAGCTTCCCGCGCTTCCACAGCTTCCCGAGCTTCCACAGCATACAGCATTGAGCAGAGCCTTGAGCACAGCATCGCAGGCCCAACCACACACTAACCTCGCCCTCCAAAGGGCGCTCGTGGCGGCACGGGTAGCCGACGAAAACCGCGGTACCGACGTGCACGTCCTTGATCTTCGCGGCCTCACACAAATTTTTGATTATTTTGTGGTGGTCACCGGCTCTAGCCGTCGACAACTCCATGCCATGGCCGACGATATCGGGCAGGTCATGAAGAAGGAGATGCACGACACCCGCCGCGGCCTCGAGGGCTACGAGGAGGGTCGCTGGATCGTGCTTGACTACGGCGACGTGGTCGTACACCTGTTTGATGCCGAAGCGCGTGAATTTTGGGATCTCGAGCAGCTCTGGAGCGGCTGCAAGCCTGTGCCACTGCCCGTCTCCGAAGCAGCTGTCGGCGGAGCGGGCCGGTGACGGAGCCGGGAGCCAACTCTGGTGGGTTGCAGCCGCGACATGAGAGCCAAGGCTTTCATGGCTTTCGCGAAGCGGCCCGCCGCATGTTTTACGACGCCCTCCAGCGGCTCTCCGCAGAGGGCGTCTTGGCCATCGCTGCCGACGAACTGCCGGGGCTTGTGGAACAGGTCCGCGAGACGGCAGATCCCAAGTTTGGCGATTATTCAGGCACGATGGCGATGGCGCTTGCCAAACGGGCCGGCCAGAAGCCCCGGGATGTCGCCATCGAGATCATCCGCCGGCTCGACGTGGGAGACCTGTTCGATCCGCCGACGGAGCCCGTTGGCCCCGGGTTCATCAACCTCCGGGTTCGCGATGACGCCCTGGCCCTGGCAGTGGTGGCCGCCAGCCGCGACCCTCGGATGGGAGTCGCGCCGGTCGATGTCCCGGAGACGATCGTCATCGACTTCGGCGGGCCGAATGTTGCCAAGCCGATGCACGTGGGCCACATTCGCTCGACAGTGATTGGCGATGCCCTCGCGCGGATCCTCGAATTTCGTGGCCATATTACGATCACCGATGACCACTTGGGCGACTGGGGAACCCAGTTCGGCATGATCCTGTGGGGATGGAAGCACTGCCGTGACGCTGTCCGATTTGCTGCCGACCCGACCCGCGAACTCGGCCGGCTCTACCGGCTGGTGCGAAAGGTTGCCGACAGCAAGCCGGAGGAACTCGCCTGCGACCCCGAGGCGGCAGCCCTAGCGGCCCGTTACCCGGAGACCAGCCGGGAAGTGCTTCACGAAACTGCGAAGCTGCACGAGGGCGACCCCGAGAGCCGGGCGCTCTGGAAGCAGTTCATGCCGTTGTGTCGGGCTGAGATCGACCGGATCTTTTCGCGTCTGCACGTCACCTTCGACCACACGCTTGGCGAGAGCTTTTATCAGCCGATGCTGGCGAGCGTGGTGGCGGAGCTGATGGCGGATCAGGCCGTGCGGGCCCGGGCAAGCCGCGGGGCGATCGGCATCTTTCTCAACGGCGATGATTCGCCCCCCTTCCTCATCCGCAAGGCGGACGGCGCGTTTCTGTATGCGACGACCGATCTGGCGACATTGAAGTGGCGAATGGAACACTGGAAGCCCGACCGCATCCTCTACGTTGTTGATAGCCGGCAGGGACCCCATTTCGAGCAGTTGTTCGCGACGGCGAAGCTCTGGGGATGCGGTGACAGACAGCGGATCAATGGCGTGGAACTCGTCCACGTCGCCTTCGGCACAGTTCTGGGCGAGGATGGAAAGCCGTTCAAGACGCGGGCTGGCGACACGGTGGGGCTTGAGTCTCTGCTCGACGAGGGGGTTGAGCGGGCGTTGCAGATCGTGGGCAGCGGCGAGGAGGGCCGCGGTGGGCTCAGCGTGGCCGACCGACGGCACGTCGCTGAGACCGTCGGGATCGGCGCGGTCAAATACGCCGATCTCTGTCAGAACCGCACCACCGACTATGTCTTCAGCTTCGACAAGATGTTGCAGCTCACGGGCAACACGGCCGCCTACATGCAGTACGCCGTGGCCCGCGTGGAAGGCATCTTCAGCCGGGCTGGCATCGATCGCGCGGCCCTCCGGGAGTCCGCCGCCAGCGTGCGGCTGTCGACCCCGCAGGAGCGGGCGCTCGCGCTTGAGCTCGTGCGGTTTTCCGAGGCGATCGAGGACGTGGAGACCGACTACCGTCCCAACGTCTTGACGGCCTGGCTCTTTAGGCTGGCCGGCTGCTATTCGAGCTTCTACGACGCCCTACCAGTGCTGAAGGCCGAGGGAAACGATCGCGATAGTCGCCTCGCCCTCTGCGATCTCACCGGCCGGATCCTGAGGCAAGGGCTTGAACTGCTCGGCATTGGCACCGTCGAAAAGATGTGAGGGAGGGAGCGGCATGAGCCGGCAACTCGATAAAATTCGAAATATCGGGATCATCGCTCACATCGATGCGGGGAAGACCACGCTCACGGAGCGACTGCTGTTTTTCACAAAAACAAGCCACCGACTCGGCGACGTCGACCGTGGCACCACGATCACCGATTTCGATCCCGAGGAGCAGGAGCGGGGGATCACGATCTACTCGGCGGCGGTGACTTTTCGCTGGCAGGATGTGACGGTCAACCTGATCGATACGCCGGGCCATGTTGATTTCACCGCCGAGGTAGAACGAAGCCTGCGGGTGCTTGACGGCGCAGTCGTGGTCTTTTCGGCCCGCGAGGGGGTCGAGGCACAGAGCGAGACGGTCTGGCGGCAGGCCGACAAATACGCCGTACCGCGGATCGCGCTTGTCAACAAGCTCGACCGCGAAGGGGCCGACTTTTTTGGCACAGTCGACCAAATCCGTGAGCGGCTGGCCGCCCGACCACTCATCCTGCAGGTGCCTCTGGGGCTGGGCCCCCCTCACGTCAAGAATCCCTTCCGTGGGTTGGTCGATCTTGTGGAGATGCAGCTGCTCACGTTTCCCTCGAAGGAGGAGACTCTGGAGGGTGGGGCCGGCGCCGCGATCTGCACCACGGGACCGATTCCCGAGGAATTGGCTGAGGTGGCGGCGGAATGGCGGGAGCAGCTCGTTTCCACGCTCTTCGACTTTTCAGACGAACTGGCCGAACTGGCCCTTGGCGAGACGCCGATTCCGGCGGAACTGATGCGGAAGGCGATCCGGCAGGCAACGATCGCGCGGCACGTGGTGCCCGTGCTCTGTGGGTCGGCGCTCGACTGCATCGGCGTGCAGCCGGTGCTCGATGCCATCGCCTGGTACCTGCCGAGCCCTGCAGACGTGCCGCCGGTTCAAGGAATTGACCCAGCGTCCCTCGATGGGAGGAAGAAAGGGGGCCAGGCAGCGACCCCGGCGGTGCTCACGCGGAAGGCCGATCCGCAGGCGCCGTTCTGCGGCCTTGTCTTTAAAATCATCCCCGAAAAGCACGGCGACTTGTCGTTTGTCCGAGTCTATTCTGGCACGCTGAAGGCGGGCAGCAGGGTCTGGAATCCGCTGCGGCAGAAGAAGGAAAACGTCGCCCAACTCTGGCATGTTCAGGCCGATCGGCGGGAGCAGATCGAGCAAGCCGAGGCTGGGGACATCGTCGGCCTCATCGGCCCCCGCGCGAGCATCACCGGCGACACGCTCTGCGATGCCAGCGCCCCGATTCTCCTCGAACAGATTCAGTTTCCGGAAACGGTTATTTCGATGGCGATCGAGCCGGAAACCAGCCTTGAGCGCAAGAAGTTGGCCGATGTGCTCGAGATGATGAAGCGGCAGGACCCGACGTTCCGGGCGGTCGAGAGCGAGGAAACGGGGCAGACGCTGATCTCCGGCATGGGCGAGTTGCATCTGGAAGTGATCCGGCATCGGCTGGAACGGGATTTCAAGCTCCACTGCCGCGTTCATAAGCCGCGGGTGAGCTACAAGGAGACGCTCGCCCGCGCGGTGACCGTGAGCGGGCAGATCAACCGCCAGGTTGCCGGCCAGACCTACATCGCGACAGTCACCGTCCGGGCCGAACCAACGAGCGAGCAGGCAGTTCCGGTCGTAGAGCAGGGCTGGTTTCCGCAGTCTGAGGCGACCGCCGCCTTGGCAGCGACGATGACGCAGTCTGTCCGCGAGAGTGCTGAGCGGGGGGGACTGAAGGGGTGTCCGCTCTGGGCAGTGCGGATCGTGGTTCTGGAGAGCCCGCTCCCCGACCCGCCGCCAAGCGACGTGGCGATCCGGATGGCGGCGGCCGAATGCATTGACCGTTTGCTCGACGAGGCCGGCAGCGTGCTCCTCGAACCGGTGATGCGGGTGGAGGTAACGGTGCCGGAGGAGTATCTCGGGGATGTAATCAACGACCTCCAGCAACGGCGGGCAATGATTACAAACACCGAAATTCGCGCGGGCATGAACGTGCTGACGGCGGAGGCACCGCTGGCGAGCATGTTTGGCTATTCCGCGGCCGTGCGCAGCGCAAGCCAGGGTCGGGCAAGTTTCACGATGGCACCCCTCAAATACGGCCCGGCCCCGGCCGAAACTGCCGACGCTTTCGTCTAGCGGGCACTTTTCGGATTTTTGCCGCTCAGTGTGCCGCTCAAAGCGGTGCAGTCAATGAAATTTTTATGTCTAAGGTGCCTAAAAATCGACCAAAATCACATTTTTACGGTCAACACGCACAGCGTGTTGACACGGGGTCAGGCCGACCATAGATTCCGTGCTTCATCCGCAGCAACTCCCCGCAGCGCCTTTGGCCGCAGGAGGGAGTCGCAGGACAAGGCCTTTTCGGAGGTTTTATCCGGTTTTGCCGGGCGCATACGCCTCGGGCAAGCGTGCGATGATACCGCCGAATAGTGCCGAATCGCAGTGTTTTTGGTTGTTCTTGATCGACAGTTGTTGATACCTCGCTCGTCATAGTTCTTCTGTTCCGGTTCTTTTGTTCTGGCATTGTTGACTGGAGTTTTGTTGTGGCCGGTCCGACTCAAGAGATTATCCGAATTCGCATGGAGGCCTACGATCACGCCGTGCTCGATCAGAGCGCCGCGGAGATCGTTGATACCGCGAAGCGAACCAATTCCGAGGTGCACGGCCCGATCCCGCTTCCCACGCGCATTGAGCGGTATACCGTGCTCTCCAGCCCGCACGTCGATAAGAAGGCCAGACAGCAGTACGAAATCCGCACTCACAAGCGTGTTATTGACATTGTTTCCGCTACGGCCAAGACGATCGAGGCTCTCAATAAGTTAAGCCTTCCCGCGGGCGTTGACATCAAGATTAAGGCTTCGTCCAGGTAATCGCTGGTGGGGTTGTAGATCCGGCTTATCCAGTTTAACTCAACGTCCACTCCGCTATCATTTCATTCAGTTCATCAACTTCATCACCACATTCAGGAGCGCAAGTTACGGCATGCTTGGAAGGCGTTGTGGGTAAGGCTCGGGGGGATTCTCCTGGGTGCTCCCGCAGCCAACGACTTCGAGCGTGATCGCGAGATAGAATCAGGGCAGATGCAGAAATGCGTTTGGCGCTTGAAAGTCTGTCTCAATGGCGTTGCAATATGACTTCAGAATCGAAGACTGATTCCGCAGTCTCTGCCGGTCGGAAAGGTCTTCTCGGCCGAAAGGTCGGAATGACACAGGTGTTCGATGCCAACGGCTTGGTGGTTCCTGTCACTGTGATCGAGGCTGGACCCTGTTCGGTGATGCAGGTGCGGTCTACCGATCGCGACGGCTACGATGGCGTTCAGATTGGCTTTCTTGACAAGCCTCGCCGGTTGGCCAGCCGTTCCGTTCGTGGTCATGTTGCCAAACTCGATAGTCGCCGCGGAAAGCGGGCTGCTGAGGCTGGAGTGGTGCCTTTTCCGAAGGCGGATTGTGAGCCCCAGCGTTTCATCCGTGAACTCCGAGGCGTCTACCTGGGGGTCGAGGTTGGCAATGTGCTAACCGTTGATCTTTTTGAGGGTGTCGACTCGGTTGACATTGTTGGCACGACCAAGGGTCGCGGCACTGCGGGTGTCATGAAACGGCATGGTTTTAAGGGTCAACGGGCTAGCCACGGTGTGAAGAAAGTGCATCGCCATCAGGGCGGTACGGGCATGAACACATCTCCGGGTCGCGTTTTCAAGGGCAAGAAAATGGCGGGCCGGATGGGCAACGAGCGTTCGACGATGCGAAACGTGAAGCTTGTCCGGATCGATCGGGAAAACAACCTGCTTCTTGTCCGTGGCGCGGTGCCTGGCCCAAACGGTGGGTATGTGATGGTGCGGCAGACCAACAAGGTCAAGCGTCGCGGTGGGCCAGCTCCCGCTGGCGGTGCCAAGAAGAAGGCGGGTGCCAAGTGAATTTAGCCGTTTACGACATTTCAGGACAAAAAGTCGGCTCCTACGAGATCGATCCTGCCGAGCTAGCCCCTACTGTAAATAAGCAACTGCTTCACGACGCCGTCGTGATGTATCAGGCCAACCAGCGGCAGGGTACGTTCCGCACAAAGAGCCGTGGCGAGGTCGCCGGCTCCACCAAGAAGCTCTATCGCCAAAAGGGTACGGGCAACGCCCGTGCCGGTGGCCGGCGGAGCGGCGTGCGTCGTGGTGGTGGCCATATCTTCGCCAAGCGTCCCCGTGACTTTGGCTGGCGGATGCCGAAGAAGGCTCTCCGTGCTGCAACTCGGATGGCGCTGGCCGCCCGGCTGGCCGACGATGAGGTCAAGCTCGTCAACGGTCTGGAGATGGTGGCTCCAAAAACAGCTGCCATGGCCAAGCTGCTCAAGGTTCTGGGCATCGCTGAGAAGACGGTGCTGGTCGCCCCGGAGAAGCATGACGCCATACTCTGGAAGAGTGCCCGCAATATCGAGGGTGTCTCTGTAGCGCCTGTCGCTGAGCTGAATGCCTGGTCGTTGCTGGAGCCGCGGGCGGTATTGATGACGACTGGAGCGATCGACGCGTTTCGGGCGATGGTGGCCAAACTGCAGTCGGAGAAGTCAGACGCCCTAATCCGTAAGGCAGCTGGGCCAAAAGTAGCCAAGGGCTCGTCGGCGAAGGCTTCGTCGGTGTCGAAGGTGTCGGTTGCCAAGCGTGCTGAAAGCCGCCCCTCCGCAAAGCGGGCCGCGAAGAAGGAAAAATAAGATATGGCAGTCCCAATTCCCCCGCCGCCGAAGTTTACTGCTCGGCTGTCGCCCTATCATGTGATTCTCCGGCCGCTGGTCACGGAGAAGGGAATGCACCGTGCTACTCGGCATAATGCCTACACGTTTCAAGTTGTAACAGAGGCGAACAAGACCGATATCCGCCGGGCTGTTGAGGAATTATTCAGTGTTAAGGTGGAAAAGGTAAACGTCCAAAACCGCATCGGTAAGGTGCGTCGCAGCCGAACGCGACGAACCAGCACGAAGGCCTGGAAGAAGGCCGTTGTAACGCTGAAACCCGATTTTAAGATCAATCTGTTTTAAAGGCAGAGTTATTCTATGGGTATTCGTACCTACAATCCGACCAGTCCTGGCCGCCGAAATGCGAGCGTCTCTGACTTTGCCGAACTCACCCACGGCGCGGAAGCGCCCAAGCAACTTCGTGTGCGGAAGCACAAGTCGGGTGGCCGCAATAACCAGGGAAAGATTACCTCGCGGCACCGTGGTGGTGGTCACATGCAGCATTACCGGCTGATTGACTTCCGTCGCAATAAGGACGGTGTGCCAGGGAAGGTGGAGTCGATTCAGTATGACCCGAATCGCACGTGCCGCATCGCCTTGCTCCATTATGCAGACGGCGAGAAACGGTTCATTCTGGCTCCTGAGGGGCTGAAAGTTGGGACGACTGTTCAGAGCGGTGAACACGCTGCTCCTGAGGTGGGCAATTGCCTGCCAATGTCAGCCATTCCGCTGGGCATGCAGATTCATAACATCGAACTCCAGGCCGGGCGAGGCGGATGTTTTTGTCGATCGGCCGGCTCATCGGCTGTGCTCGTGGCCAGGGAAGCGCAGTGGGCGCAAATTACGCTGCCATCTGGCGAAATTCGCCGTGTGGCGGCCGCTTGTCGGGCTACGATCGGGGCGATTGGCAATTCAGAACATATGAACGTTGTGCTCGGCAAGGCCGGTCGAAAGCGGTGGATGGGCATTCGTCCAACAGTCCGTGGCACGGCGATGAATCCGGTTGACCATCCTCACGGCGGTGGTGAAGGCCGCACGAAGGGCGGGCGTCATCCGGTCAGTCCGACAGGAAAGAGTGCCAAGGGCGGCGGTACGCGGAAGCCTCGGAAGCCTTCGGGAACCGCAATTGTGCGGCGCCGCAAGAGCCGTCGCTATGGCCAGTTAAAAATTAGGTAAGCAGCGGTTGATCGCTGGCGGAAGCGAACCGCTGGCAGCCACAACACCAGTTACGATGGAATGCAGGAATCATGGGTCGTAGTGCTAAAAAAGGTCCGTATATCGATCCACGCCTGTTCGAGAAGGTGGAGTCGCAACTCTCCTCCGGCAAGCGCGATCCGATCAAGACGTGGTCGCGTGCTTGCACGATCGTGCCGGAGTTTATCGGGCTTACGTTCATGGTTCACAACGGCAGGTTGCATATGAAGGTCTTTGTTACCGAGGACATGGTCGGACACAAACTCGGTGAATTTTCACCGACGCGGACATTCCGCGGCCACGGCGGCAAGGTTAAGGAATCCCCTGCCGTGGGCAAGTAAGAGAACTCGCCGTCATTTGCACGTAGTTCGCACGCCTTCCGCTCAGAAGTCAGCACAAGTTTTGCACAGGTGATTCATGCAGTACACAGCCACTCATAAATACGCAAGTATCGGCCCCCGCAAGGTTCGCCATTTGGCCAATCTTGTGCGCGGTAAGTTTGCTGACGAAGCACTCGACATTCTCCGCTTTCAGCCGCACCGCGGAGCTCGAATGCTGGAAAAGGTGATCAAGAGCGCTTTGGGAAATGCTGAACACAAACAGGCTGCTGGTCTGGACGATCTGATTGTTGTCGATGCCCGAATTGATGAGGGGCCGATGCTGAAGCGGATTCGGCCGCGGGCCCGCGGTATGGCATTCGGGGTCAAGCGTCGTACTTCGCACATCAGGGTAGCGCTCGACTCGTCTGTCGATGCAGCTGCGAAATAGCACCGCAAACATTTCACACCATAATTAAGAAGGCGATTCACATGGGCCAAAAAGTAAATCCCGTCGGGTTCCGGACCGGTATCACCGAGCCGTGGAAGAGCCGTTGGTATGCCACGAAGAAAGACTTCCGCGACTTGTTGCTCGAGGATTTTAAGGTGCGTCGCTACCTCAAAACAAAGCATCGCGCAGCGGCGATCCCGAAGGTTGAGATCGAGCGGACCCGTGACGAAGTCAAGGTAATCGTCCACTCGGCCCGACCAGGCGTGATCCTTGGCCGCAAAGGCCAGGAGGCGGATCGCCTTCAGGAGGAACTTCAGGTGCTGCTCGGCCGCCGTGTCAATCTCAAGGTAGAGGAAGTGAGCCGTCCTGAGATCATGGCTCAGCTTATCGCTGAGGATATCTGCGACCAACTCACGAAGCGAGCAGCCTTTCGACGGTCGCTGAAGCGGGCGCTCGACACCACTATGGATGCGGGCGCCAAGGGCGTAAAAATTCAACTGTCGGGTCGGCTGGGTGGTGCGGAGATGTCGCGGTGCGAGAAGGCGATCGCCGGCTCGATGCCCCTCTCCACCCTGCGGGCAAAGATCGATTACGGATTCTGCGAAGCTCCCACGGCGCAGGGGCACATTGGAGTGCAAGTGTGGGTTAACCAAGGCATGTACGAGGAGGCTGGCGATGGCGCTGATGCCCAAGAGGGTCAAGCACCGAAAAAGCCAAAGAGGTCGTATAAGAGGTGACGCCTCGCGCGGCAACCGCGTTGTCTTTGGTGATTTCGGCCTTCAGGCCGAACAGCCAGGATGGCTCGCGGCGGCCACTATCGAGGCTGGTCGCATCGCGGCTCAGCAGTACCTCCGGACGGAGGGCAGGCTATTCGTGCGCGTGTTTCCCCATAAGTCAATTACGTCAATACCGCTTGAAACCCGGATGGGTAAGGGCAAGGGTGAGCCTGAGTTCTGGGCAGCAGTGATCAAGCCCGGAATGATTCTGTATGAGATTGGTGGAGTGACTGAAGATGCTGCTCGCGTCTGTCTGGCTCGACTGGCACACAAGATGCCCGTGCGGGTTCGGTTTGTGCGGCGGCGTTTGATGTAAGTGTTCAATTGACGTATGCGTAAGAATAAAGTGCTCGGGAAAAGAAGAGAACGGTAGAGAAGGGTCATGACGAAGGTAAAAGAACTTAGGGACATGGGAGAAGACCAGATCCGGCTTGTCTGGAAAGACGCAGCCGAGTCGTTGTTCAAACTCCGCATTCAATCCCAGTCGGAGAAGTTGGCGTCGCCGTCAGTGCTGCGGGAGCATCGCCGGACCATCGCCCGCTGTCAGACGATCCTCACGCAGAGGGGCGTACTGAAGAAGGGTGAGTATGCTGGTAACTCCAGTGGCACCATTGAGAATGCTCCGCAAGTCAAGAAACACGCCAAGAAAGCGCGGTTGCTCGGCCGAGCCAAGGTCAAGGAACGGGACCAAGGTGACGTGGCTCGAAAGCCAGAATTTAAGAAACGAACGCAGAGCGGGACGTAAGGCGGAATCAAGAGCGGGATAGAGGTCAGCGAAGGTTGATCAGCTCAGCCAGGTTTATCCAAGTCAAGTTAGGTTTATCCGTTAGGAATTACAGAAGATGCCCAAGCGAATGGAAACAGGAACGGTTACGAGCGCTGCTGCGAGCAAGACGCGGCGGGTCGAAATCCCGCGTGTCGTGCGACATCCGAAGTATGGCCGCATCTTGCACCGCCGTACCGTCTGCCATGTGCACGACGAGGAGGAGACCTCGCAGCCTGGCGACCTTGTCGAGATCATTGAATGCCGGCCGCGAAGCCGCCTGAAGCGTTGGGAACTGGTACGTGTGGTAACCAAGAGTACTGCTGTCGACATAACATCGCTGCGGAGCGGAGCTCGGGCCACGCAACTCCGCGAGTCGGCGGCCAAGGCCGAGGCAGCAGATGCCACTGGCGCCGCGGCTCCGAGGAGCACGGAAGGGCGGGCCGCAACATGATCCAGATGCAGTCTCGGCTCATCGTGGCCGACAACACCGGTGCCAAGGAAGTGATGTGCTTTAAGGTTTTGGGCGGCAGCAAAAAGCGGGTTGCCGGCCTCGGTGACATCATCGTTTGTAGCGTAAAAAGCGTGATCGCTGGCAGTGATGTCAAGAAAAAAGCTGTGGTCAAGGCAGTCATCGTGCGCTGCAGGAAGCCGACGCGTCGCCAAGATGGCAGTTACGTGCGGTTTGACACCAACGCCTGCGTGATTATTGATAACGACAAGAATCCTAAGGGTACCCGCATCTTCGGTGCCGTGGCTCGCGAACTGCGGGATGCGAATTTCATGAAGATCGTCAGCCTTGCCAGTGAGGTGGTGTGATGTTGATCCATACGGGTGATCTCGTGGAGGTTACGACAGGTAATGCGCGAGGCACGCGTGCCAAGGTGCTGGCAGTGCGGCCAGACGTCGGCAAGATTGTGGTGGAGGGCGTTAATCGCGTCTATCGCCACATGAAGCGGAGCCAGAAGAATCCACAGGGTGGGCGTCTAAGCCGGGAAATGCCCATCAGTATGTCAAACGTATTGGTCGTCTGCGGCGGCTGCAGTAAGGCCACTCGAATCGGCATGCAGATCAACGCGGATGGATCGAAGGCCCGTGTCTGCAAGAAGTGTAAGGCCAGTATCAGCGTGGTACGGCCGGCTCGGACGGCGAAGGTGGGCGGCAAGTAATCACAAACTGAATCGGGTACAAACGCAGAAGCGTCGATGCAGGGCGGTTTCAGACAAGGTTTTCGGGACTTTCAACAGGACTGTGGCGATGGCAAAGAAGACAAAAGTAACCCAGGCAGCCAACCCAGCGTCGGCACCGGCATCGGCTGGTTCGCCGAGGATGCTCGACCATTATGTAAACGTGGTGCGGCCACAACTGGCGGAGGCTCTGTCGCGGACCAACCCGCACGCCATCCCGAAACTCGTGAAGATCGTGGTCAACATGGGTGTCGGCGTGGCTGTCACGGAAAAGAAGTATCTTGAGGAGGCGATCGGCGCGATGGCGCAGATCACCGGCCAAAAGCCGATTGCCACCATTTCCAAGGTCGCTATTTCGGGCTTCAAGCTTCGTGAGAATCTTCCCATCGGCTGCAAAGTCACCCTTCGTGGCCGGCGGATGTATGAGTTCTTTGATCGGCTCGTGTCGCTGGCATTGCCCCGCGTTCGCGACTTCCGCGGCCTCTCAAACACAGCCTTTGACGGGCATGGAAACTACAGTCTCGGCCTCTCGGAGCAGATGGTGTTCCCGGAGATCAACCCCGACCGCTACACGCGGCCACAGGGCATGCATGTCACGATGGTGACCACCGCCCACACTGACGACGAGGCTCGGCAGTTTTTGCTCGCGATGGGAATGCCGCTCAAGAAGGATGATAAGGATGGTGGTGCCGCGGCGTAGCGGCATCAAAACCGGTTGATACGAATCCAGAAGCAACTATGGCAAGCAAATCAAAGATCGCCGCCGCCAAGCGGCCGCCCAAGTTTTCGACCCGCAAAGTGAACCGCTGCATGCTCTGCGGCCGGCCACGTGCTGTGTATCAGAAATTCGGCACTTGTCGCATTTGTTTCCGGAAACTCGCCGATCAGGGCTGCATCCCGGGCGTCCGGAAGGCCAGTTGGTAGTGCGAGTAGTATCGGAGTGCTGACAACGGTTTGTAGAAGCGAGCGAGCAATCGCGACAGAGTAAACGATCACCAACGAGTCTGAGGATTTTACAAGAGGGTTCCGCTGATATGATGACTGACCCCATCGCCGACATGCTGACCCGCATCCGCAATGCGGTGCGCGTGGAACGCGCCACCGTAGAACTTCCGAGTTCAAAGGTGAAGCGCGGTGTGGCCGACGTTTTAAAGCGGGAAGGATTTATTTGGGACTGGAAAGAGGTCGAGGCAGCCCCAGTGGCCCACCTGCACCTCGAACTCAAGTATGGCCCGAATGGCGAACGGTTGATCCGTCACATCCGCCGAGTCAGCTCGCCGGGCCGGCGCGTCTACAGCCGTTCGGCCCTCCTGCGGCCGGTGCTCGGTGGACTCGGCATTTCAATCCTTTCGACATCGAGCGGAGTGGTGAGCGATCGCGAGGCAAGACAGCGGAAGTTGGGTGGTGAAGTGCTCTGCGAATTATGGTAATCGGCTCGCGGGAGTGACGGTAGGCGGTGCACTTAATAACAATATAGTTCAAGGTCAGAAGGCAAGCAGAAGAAAGGTCAGAGGCGATGTCCCGCATAGGTAAAGCGCCAATTGAAATTCCGAAGGGCGTGAAGGTGGCCGTGCACGCCGGCGCGCTTGCAGTGGAAGGTCCGCTCGGCAAACTCGAGCACCACGTGCACCCCGACGTGGCAGTTGCCGTGGATCAGGCCACCTCTTCGATCGTGGTAACGCGGACCGGCGACAATCGTCAGGCCCGGAGTCTTCACGGTCTAACGCGGGCGCTCGCCGCAAATATGGTGGAGGGCGTCTCCAAGGGCTATGAGAAAAAGCTCGAGATCGTGGGCGTGGGCTACCTCGCTGCGATTGGAAAGAGCGTCCTCCAGTTGCGGGTTGGTTTTGCGAACGAACTCCAACTACCAATTCCCGCGGGGCTCACAGTGACCTGCCCCGATCAGACGCACATCACCATCAAAGGCATTGATAAGCAACTCGTTGGCCAGTTTGCTGCCGAGATTCGCGCTAAGAGAAAGCCCGAGCCTTATAAAGGCAAGGGTATCCGTTATGAAAACGAGCAGGTGCGTCGGAAGGCCGGCAAGGCCGTTACGAAATAACCCCAGCATTCTTGTCCAGATTTCTGATTGGTCTTTTCTCCCCAAACCACTTTTCTACTTCCAACAAGACCCGCCATGGACCATTCTCGTACGATTCTTCGCCAGCGCATTCGTCGCCGTCACCGCGTGCGACGGTTTATCCGCGGCACGGCGGACCGCCCGCGGCTGTCAGTCTTCCGGACCCACAAGCATATTTACGTCCAGATCATCGACGATGCAGCGGGCCGCACGCTTGTCTCGGCGAGCACCATGGACAAACAGGTCCGTGACACCGTTGGGTTCGGTGGCAATAAGGATGCTGCCGTCGTGATTGGCCGGACGGTGGCAGAGCGGGCCCAAGCCGCCGGACTCAAGAAGATCTGTTTTGATCGTGGCCAGTTTTCCTATCACGGCCGTGTCGCCGCGGTGGCCGATGCCGCCCGCGAGGCCGGTCTTGAATTTTGAGCCCGGAGTGGCGAAGGAACGGTCCTCAGGATTTTTTCAACGTTATCGTTCAATAGTTTCCAAGCACTCATTCTTCTAAACCGAGAGAGTCAATCGTGTCGAGCAGTGGCAACAGAGACAATAGAGGTTCGAGAGATCGTGATTCACGCGGTGGTGAATCACGTGGTGGCGAATTTGCTGAGAAGGTCGTCAAGGTGCGGCGGTGTGCCACGGTCGTAAAAGGTGGTAGACGCTTTAGTTTTGCTGGCCTGGTCGTGGTCGGTAACGGTCGGGGTAAGGTTGGCTGCGGCTATGGTAAAGCTAATGAAGTTCCTCCCGCCGTTGAAAAGGCGATCAAGGACGGCATGAAAAAACTGATCGAAGTACCGGTGGAGTCGGGATCGATTCCGCATCGTGTCGAGGGATTCAGCGGCACTTCCAAGGTCATCATGCTGCCAGCCAGCCCTGGTACTGGGATCATCGCTGGAGCTGCTGTCCGTGCCGTTTGTGAGTCGGCAGGTATTCGCGATGTGCTCACAAAGGCCCACGGTTCGACCAATCCAATCAATCTGGTCAAGGCAACGCTCGACGCGCTGAAGCAACTGCGAACGCGGGCTGACGTTGAGCGACTGCGGGGCGTGACGCTCTCGTAGGCGGGCCGGCAAGGCGGCTTCTTATGGAGCCAAAAATAGCAATTTATTTCGAACAGCGGCAAACAGGGCAGCGAAAAGCGGAAGAGTTGATCATGAAAATCAATGATGTGAATAAGGGAATCCACAAAAATCGCAAACGTCTGCGGGTCGGCCGAGGCCCAGGATCGGGCCGCGGCAAAACCGCAGGTCGCGGCAACAAGGGGCAGGGACAGTTGGCTGGCTGGAGCGCCCCGGCGATCTTTGAGGGAGGTGGCACACCCCTTATCCGACGAATCCCCAAACGCGGCTTCCACAACCAGCACGGTCGGATCGTAACTGACATCAATGTCGAAGATCTTGAAAAGCGGTTCGCCGCAGGCAGCGAAGTGTCGCCCGAGAGCCTCCGAGCGGTCGGCCTCGCCAAGGGCATTTGGGACGAGGTAAAAATTCTCGGAAACGGGATCATCGCCAAGTCGCTCAAGGTTTCCGCCCATCGTTTCAGTGCCCAGGCGCGGGAGAAAATCCTGGCGGCCGGGGGGTCGGTCACGGAGATTCCGGGACCGGCTCCAGTTGTGCGAAACAAGCGAAACCCAAAAACGGCATCGCGAACAAAGCCGACCGCAGGGTAGGGTGACACGCTGGTGCTTCCAGCGTGTCGTCTGAATCCTTCCGTACCCCGAGGTTGAGGAGGCCGATCTGTGCTTGAAAAACTGCGCATCGTATTCACAATTCCCGAACTGCGTCAAAAGATTTTGCTCACGCTGGGGCTGCTCGCGATCTATCGCGTCGGCTGGCAGGTGCCGCTCCCGATCGTTGATCCAAAGGCGATGTCCGCCTTCGCTCAGGAAACCGGTGGGATTGGCGACCTGCTCAAAACCGTCGCTGTTTTCTCAGCCAGCCAGCTCTCCCAGGCCACCATCTTCGGTTTGGGGATCATGCCGTATATTTCCGCTTCGATCATCTTTCAGTTGCTGTCCACGGTCTGGGCTCCGCTGGAGCGGTTGTCAAAGGAAGGCGAAGCCGGCCGCAAGAAGATCAACGAATACACCCGCTATGCGACGGTGCTGATCTGTCTGGTGCAGAGCTGGGCCTATGTGGCGTTTCTCTCGTCGGCCAAGGTAGGCGACATGTCGCTGATACAGCCGAGCTTTCTCGTCGACGGCCGGCTCCCGCTGGTCTGGCAATTCGTGGCGGTCATGACGATGACCGCGGGCACCATCTTTCTGATGTGGCTGGGAGAACAGATTGATGAATTTGGCATCGGTAACGGCATCAGCCTCCTCATCATGGCGGGCATCTTGGCGTCGATGCCGAGTGCGCTTGTGCAACTCGGGAGTGACACCACGTGGGAACTCGGTGGTGGTGGCGGCAAACTGGGTGTGGAAACCCTGCTCGTGTTGGCCGCACTCTTTGTGAGTGTCGTCGCGGGAGTGGTCTTCATGACGCAGGCGCAGCGGCGGATTCCAACGCAGAGTGCCAAGCACGTTCGTGGCCGCCGTGTCTACGGTGGCACCCGGCAGTATCTCCCACTGCGGGTGAATCAGGCGGGTGTAATGCCGATCATTTTCGCCAGTTCTTTGCTGCTCTTCCCGCAGATGTTCTTCCAATATCTTCATAACTCCTATCCGAGCAGCACGCTGCTCGGTGCGGTGCACGATTCGTTCACCCGCGGCCAGTCATTCCTTTACAACGTTTTGTATGTCGTGCTGATCTATTTTTTCTGCTACTTTTGGACGGCGATTACGTTCAATCCAAAGGAAATGGCCGACAACCTCAAGAACTTTGGGGCGTTTATCCCTGGGTATCGGCCCGGCAAGCGAACGGCTGATTATCTGGAACGCGTTATGGAGCGGATCACGTACGTCGGCGCGGGGTTTTTGGCGCTGGTGGCGGTGATCCCCACGATTGTCGGTGGAGCGCTCGGCATCCCGGCCCAGATCGCGAGCTTTTACGGTGGCACTGGTCTGTTGATAGCGGTGAGCGTGGCCTTCGATCTCGTGCAAAAGATTGATAGTCACTTGGTGATGCGAAATTATACGGGCCTTCTGGAAAAATCCTGACCTCCTGGAATGCCATGCGGGGCCGCTGCGGTTCGCTTTCGCCGGACATTCTCGGGGATATGCCATGCGGATCATCCTCATCGGACCCCCTGGAGCGGGCAAAGGCACGCAGTGTCAACGGTTGGTTGATTTGCTCAAGGTGCCACACCTCTCTACCGGCGAGATGCTCAGGGCGTCTGTCCGCGCGGGCACTCCGGAGGGAATTGAAGCCGCTCGCTCGATGGAACAAGGGCAGTTGGTGCCCGACCCATTGATCGTTGGCATGGTGACCCGCAGGCTGGAGTCGCGCGATTGCCGGAAGGGCTGTCTGCTCGACGGCTTTCCGCGGACGCTGCCCCAGGCGGAGATACTGGACGATCTCCTGGAACGCCGGGCCATGAGCGTCGATGGCGTTATCGAACTGGCGGTGCCACGGGACGAACTCATTCGGCGGATGCTAGCCCGCAAGCGGGCTGACGACGACCCCGCAATTTTTTCACGGCGGATCACTGGTTTTGAAGAGCAGACAGCACCGCTCCTGGACTATTATTCCAGACAAGGCAAGCTCGCTAGCATTGACGGCCTGGGCGAGGCTGATGAAATCTTTACGCGAGTGAAGGCTGCCATCAGGCGATTCGAGCGGGCGGCAAAAGTGCGGTAAGCGACGGAGGCGGAATTTTTGAACATCCTGTTTTTCGGAATGGTTGCACCGTGGTGAATCTTCGTTCGACACGCGAAATAGCGCTGATGCGGCGGGCCGGCCTCGTGGTCTGGGGCGCGCATCAGGTGGCCGGTGCGCTCGTGCGGCCCGGTGTAACCACCGGGGAGATTGATCAGGCTGTTGACCGCTTCTTCGCCGAATACAAAGCCATTGCGTTGTTCAAGGGCGTGCCTGGAAAGGTGCCGTTTCCGGCGGCCTGCTGCATCTCGGTGAACGACGAGGTCGTGCATGGCATCCCAAGCGCCCGTGTGCTGCGGTCTGGCGATGTGGTCAGCATCGACACCGGTTGCAGTGTTGGTGGCTGGTGCGGCGACTCAGCAGTCACGCATCCCGTCGGGACGGTTTCTTCCGAGGTGCAGCGCCTGCTCGACTGCACCTCCGGAGTGTTGGCGCTCGCGATCGAACTGATGGCAACCCGCAATCGGTGGAGTGATGTTGCCCAGGAGATGGCCAAATATGTGCGCGACCATGGTTTTTCCGTGGTCGAGAATTTCGTGGGCCACGGTATTGGCCGGAAGATGCACGAAGACCCGCAGGTACCGAACTTTTGCTCGCCGGCATTCCGCAAGAATCACGATTTCGAACTCGAGCCGGGGCTTGTCGTTGCCGTGGAACCGATGGTGAACATGGGCACCAAAAAGGTGAAGGTGCTGGCCGACTACTGGACTCAGTCCACCGTGGACGGCCTTTCCAGCGCCCATTTCGAGCATACGGTCGCCATTACCCAGAGCGGTCCTCAGGTACTCACCGCTCCCCCGGCTGTCGGCGAGAAGGTCGGTTCGACTGATTAGTTCTCCTGCTTCGCTAGAAGGAAGTGAGGTGACCCGGCAAAAATGCCCGTTGACGACGATTTTTGGGCCGCAGCAAGGCCCCCCCTTGTGAAACCACTAGGAACGATCCTATATTCTTGGTTTCCCTCAATATCCTAGTTCTGTCAAAGGCGTGGTCGGCCGTCGCCACGGACTTGTTCATGAAAGTTCGCGCTAGCGTCCGTCGTATGTGTGATAAGTGCAAGATCGTCCGCCGTCGTGGCGTGGTGGTTGTTGTCTGCGCAGACCCCCGCCATAAGCAGCGGCAGGGATAAAAAATCAGTCGGGTCCGGTCTGTCGATTGGCCGAGATTTGCCCCGCTTGTCTGTGTTGAAAATCGATTGTGTGATAGTTGTAATTTTACTGACGCTGGTTATTGAACGCGTTGTTTTTGTAGCCCGATTCATTGCTCTGGATTTCTGACATGCCCCGTCTGCTCGGCGTTGACATCCCTTCGGAAAAAAAGACGATCTATTCCCTGCAGTATCTGTATGGAGTGGGGCCGCGCGTCGCTCGCGAACTCTGCCACAAGGCCGGCGTGAACCCGCTGGGCAAGGCCCGTGACCTGCACGAGGACGAACTTGCCCGAATGGCTGGACTCCTCGACAAGGATTATGTGGTCGAAGGACAACTGCGACGGCAAGTTGCCCAAGACATCTCTCGCTTGAAGGACATTGCCAGTTATCGTGGAATACGGCACCGGCGCGGCCTCCCGGTGCGTGGCCAGCGAACCCGCACCAATGCTCGAACCCGGAAGGGTCCGAAGAAGACAGTGGCTGGCAAGAAGGGCGTAAAAGACCTGAAGTAGTGATCTGCAAGTAGTGATCTGCGGCCTGGTCTGTTGCCGGTCCAGGCGGCTCACACGCAGGCCGTTTGAACCGTTTGTGTTTTCTGCCCATACTCCAAAACCTCCCTTATCAGAGACTCAAGCTCATCCATGTCCAAGGTTGCCAAAGCCAAGAAGAAGAGTGTTTCGGCTGGGATCGCGTTTATTAACGCCAGTTTCAACAATACGACCGTCACGATTACCGACCCGCGGGGCGATACGCTCTGCTGGGCCAGCGGTGGAACGTGTGGCTTTAAGGGGAGTCGCAAAGGGACGCCCTTCGCGGGTCAGTGCGCTGCCCAGCAGGCGGCTGAGAAGGCGGCCAAATTCGGAGTCAAGGACCTCGAGGTGCGGGTCTGCGGTCCGGGAAGCGGTCGCGAGAGTGCGATCACGGCGCTCACGGCGGCCGGAATGAATGTGAAGAGCATCGAGGACATTACGCCGCTGCCTCACAACGGCTGCAGGCCGCCGAAGAAGCGCCGGGTTTGAGGCTGGGCTTGGTCGTGATTACGAAACAAACACACGCGGCTCCCGGGATGTCCGGGGCCTCCATACTTTAGAGACAGGCGAAGCGATTCATGGGACGTATCACCGGGCCGGTTTGTCGGCTCTGCCGTCGAGACGGACTTAAGCTATTTTTGAAGGGGAGTCGATGCGACACTCCGAAATGTGCGTTTGAGCGCCGACCAACGCCGCCAGGTATGGTGCAGAAGCGGCGATCCAAGCCGACAGAATACGGTATTCACCTCCGCGAGAAGCAGAAGGTGAAGCATTACTATGGCGTGCTTGAACGACAGTTTCGCACTTACTTTTCTCGCGCCGAGCGGGGTAAGGGCAACACCGGTGAAACGCTGATGTCGCTTCTCGAGCGGCGGCTCGACAACGTGGTGCACCGGCTGGGCTTTTCACCATCGCGGGCTGGTGCCCGTCAGTTTGTCATGCACGGCCATATCACTGTGAATGGCCGCCGTCTTGATGTCCCGAGCTATCTCGTGAGGGCTGGTGACGTCGTTCGGGTGAAGAATCGGAAGCCGAGTCTCCAACTGGTCCACTCGGCTCTGGCTGAGTTTCGCCGGGATGTTCCCGATTTCCTGTCCCGTAGTGATGCAGGTGTGCCCGAGGGCCGCGTTGATCGACTCCCTGTTTCAGACGATGTGTCGATTCCTGTGCAGGCGAATCTGATTATCGAGTTGTGTTCCAAGTAAGGTGCACCGGCAAGTTGAAGCCGGTAACGTAATGCCGGTGCCGTGAAGCCGCTGCCAGTTTTTCACTCTCGTTGTTTCATTCATACTGTTTCGCTTCATCCGTCTTTCGTTGTGTCAAGAAGGAGTTCCGCATGCATATTCGTTGGCGAGGCCTTGAGCTTCCCGGCTCAGTTGTGCCCGATCTAAAAACGCTTACGGGAACCTACGGTAAGTTTGTTGCAGAACCATTTGAGCGGGGCTTTGGCACCACCGTCGGCAACAGCCTGCGGCGAGTTTTGCTGTCGAGCCTCGAAGGCAGCGCGGTCACTCAGATCAAGCTTTCGGGGGCGCTTCATGAATTTACCACGATCAAAGGCGTGCTCGAGGACGTGACCGACATCGTGCTGGCGGTCAAAAGCCTTGTGGTTAAGAATCATAGCGATTCCACCCGCGTAATCCGTGTTGAGCGAAGCACGAAGGGACCGATCACTGGTGCCGATGTCATCACCGACGATCAGGTGGAGGTCGTGAACAAGGATCTCGTGCTTGCCACGCTGACCGATGACGTGCCGTTCGAACTTGAGATGGTGGTCGAGAATGGTCGAGGTTACGTGACATCCAGTGAGCACACCCAAGTGTCGCAGGAAATCGGCATTATTCCTGTTGACGCGGTGTTTAGTCCGGTCACCCGGGTGAAGTATGAGGTCGAGGAGACTCGCGTTGGCCAGAAGACGAATTACGACCGACTGACCATGGAGATCTGGACCAACGGCACCGTCACTCCCGAGATGGCCCTCGTCGAAGCGGCGAAGATTCTCAGAAAGCATCTGAATCCCTTTGTTGGCTACACGAAGCCGGGGATGGCCATCAGTCAGGCAGTCGCCGGTGGCGTATTTTCGGTTGAGGCTCCGCTGGAGAGTCGGCTGGGCATGCTCACCTCTGACCTACGGCTTTCGCTGCGGGCGAATAACTGTCTCGAGGAGGCCGCGATCAGCACGCTCCGAGAATTGGTGTCGCGGACTCGTGAAGAACTGATGGAACTTCGCAACTTCGGCGAAACGTCGCTCGAAGAGATCGAGGAAAAGCTTCGGGAGCACGGTCTGCATCTCGGCATGCCGTTGCCTGTTGTGGTGGATGCCTGAGTTTCTTTTTCAGTTTTTTTGCGTGGCGATGAGCCAGATCTCTCTTCTTAAAATTCCTTTCGATCAGCCCTCCAGCTCCTAGAGAACGTCAAGGATCTATCCATGCGTCACCGTCATAAGGGTCGTGTACTCGGCCGAAGTCCCTCACATCAGCGGGCACTGCTGCGGAATCTCGCTTCGGCCTTGATGCTGACCGAACGAACGACTGAAGCGGGTGAGGTGGGTGCCCCGAAGGTGGCTGGCCGAATCATCACCACGGTTGCTAAGGCCAAGGAGGTGCGGCCGCTTGTGGAGCGGTGCATCACTATCGCGAAGCGCGGTCTGGTAGCGATCGACAAGGCCCGGGAGTTTGGCACGACTGCCAGCCGAGATTCCGCTGATTGGAAGAAGTGGCGAACCAGTGAAAAGTGGTCGCAGTGGGCACAGGCGGTGTCTCCTGCGGTGGTGGCCCGTCGCCGAGTGGTTCAACTCTTGGGCGACAAGCAGGCCGCCCGCATCGTCTTTGAGAAGATCGCTCCACGATTTGTCGATCGTCCCGGTGGTTACACCCGGATTCTTAAGCTCGCGGCCCCGCGCCTCGGCGACGCTGGCCCCCGTGCGTTGATCGAATTTGTGGGCGCCGAGGTGGCTGCCGGCCGTGCCCAGGCCCCCAAGGTTGAGCCTTCTCGGCCAGCCCGGACCTAATTTTCCGATTCAACAGCCCTGCAAGGCGATTTTCGGGAATAGGCTGTTGGGGCCGCAGCGAATAGAATAGCGCTGTCCGGTCGTAGGCAGGAGGCGGTCTGCAGGAGATTGTGGCCTTCCAGACAGCGGCCTGCAGGAGGGTTCCGGGATGCGTTCGCTGAAGATGCCTAGCGTGGAGTTTTTCCCGAGTCTGGCCGTGGCCATGCTTTTAGGGGCTCTGCTCGCCACCGAGTCACGGGTGATCGGGGCGGCCGAAAACGACCACTTCGGCATCCCGCAGGTGAAGTTCATCAACCAGCAGATTGTCAGCGGCTGGGAGGATGCGGGCTTGAAGCCATCAGATCCGGCAACGGATGCCGAGTGGTGCCGACGGGTTTATCTTGACTTGATCGGCCGGATCCCAGGGCTTGAGGAGCTGCAGAAGTTCCTCAGCGACTCTTCCTCCACAAAGCGGCTCGAACTCGTTGACCGCTTGCTGGGCGAAGACTTCATCGATGACTATGCCCGGAATTGGACAGACGTCTGGACCACTGTGCTGATTGGTCGTGACGTCGAAAACGAAATGGTGAGCCGGCCCGGAATGCGGCAGTATCTCAGGCGGGCCTTCTCGAAGAACATTCCCTACGATCGCTTTATGGAGGAACTCGTGACCGCGACCGGCGACAACGCCAATCGCAAGAATGTCGAGGGCTTCAACGGAGCGGCAAATTTCCTCAGTGGGAAGATGGTTGAAAACGGTGTGCAGGCCACGGCCAAGACGGCCCAGATCTTCCTCGGCATGCAGGTGCAATGCACGCAGTGCCACAACCATCCCTTCAACAAGGGAAAGCAGAATCAGTTTTGGGAGTTCAACGCCTTTTTTCGCCAGACCCGAACGTTGCGGAAGTTTGGCGGCACCCGCGACATCCAGTGGGCTGAACTTGTCGACGAGGATTTCGCAGGCGAAGGGGGCAACCCCGAGGAGGCTGAGCTTTACTACGAGCTGCGGAATGGGCTGGTGAAAATGGCCTACCCAGTGTTTGTGGATGGCACCGAGATCTCGCACACGGGGTACGTTCCGCGGACGCTCGACACCGGCGAACAGATTGGCGCGAACCGCCGCCGGGAGCTGGCCGATCTCATCAAGGCCAGTCCGCTGATGCCCAAGGCGATCGTCAACCGCATCTGGGGCCACTTTCTCGGGTACGGCTTCACCAAGCCAATCGACGACCTCGGGGAGCACAATCCGCCAACGCATCCGGAACTGCTCGACGGCCTGGCAGAACGGTTTCGAGAGCAGAGCTTCGACTTAAAGGAGTTGCTCCGGTGGATCGTGCTCTCCCGGCCTTATGCCCTCTCAAGCAAATCTTCTAAGGGCAATCAGCGGGATGACCCGGCGCTCGGCGAGAAGCCAAAGTTCTCCCACTTCTACCTGCGACAGATGCGGGCGGAAGACCTCTACGAATCGCTCCTGATCGCCACGGAGGCTGATCAATCCCGCGGCAGCGAGGAGGCGGCGAAGAAAAAAGACGAGTGGCTTTCACAGTTCATCATCGCTTTTGGTACTGACGAAGGGGACGACGCCACCACGTTTAACGGTTCGATTCCGCAGGTGCTGATGATGTTCAACGGCGATCTCATCAAGCAGGCCACCAGCACGGGCAAGGGCGGATTTCTCGATCGTGTGGCGAGCAGCAACCTGAAAAATCCGGCCAAGATTGCCACCCTCTACCAGGCGGCTCTGGCCCGGAATCCTTCAAGCAAGGAAGTGACGGCCGCGAACGACATGCTCGTGGCCCGCAAGGGTGACGCCATCGGCGCTCTCCAGGACATCTGGTGGGCAGTTCTTAATTCAAATGAGTTCATCATCAACCATTAGGCCCCAGGAACCCTGAGCTATGTCCAGCATGTTTTCCACGCCAGACGGTATGGATCGTCGTCATTTCATGAGCCACCTTGCCGGAGCAGCGGCGCTCGCTGCACCAGCTACGGCGTTCACCAGTTCGCTGCTGGCCAATGCGACCGATCTCAAGAAGCGGCACAAGGCTGCGATCCTGCTCTGGATGGGAGGTGGCCCCAGCACCATGGATATCTGGGATCTGAAGCCCGGCGCGCCGACGGGGGGGCAGTTCAAGCAGATCTCGACGAGCGCCGATGGCGTCGCCATCTGCGAACACATGCCGCTCATGGCACAGCAAATGCACCACATGTCGATCGTGCGTTCGATGAGCACTCGCGAGGCCGATCACATGCGGGGTCGCTACTACATGCATACTGGCTATGTGCCCAACCCCAACGTAGAGCACCCCGGCTACGGATCCGTGATCGCCCACGAACTCGCGGAGCAGGTGCAAAACCTTGAGATTCCACCGTTTGTTTCGGTCGGTAGCGGCAGCATCGGCCCTGGCTTTCTCGGCATGACATGGGCGCCGTTTGTCGTTGATTCCAATGGCAACGTCCGTAACCTCGACATGGGCATTGATCCGACGCGTATTGACCAGCGGCTGAAGATGCTGGCCACCATTGAGGATCGGTTCATCGCCGAGAAGCGGGGCGGCTCGGCCGAGGACCACAGAAAGGTGCTCGACAAAACCGTCAAGCTGATGACCAGCAAGCAGATGGAGGCCTTTAAGGTGATGAAGGAGCCGAAGGAGTTGCAGGAGAAGTATGGCACGACCGGCTTCGGTCGCGGCTGCCTGCTGGCACGGCGGCTCGTCGAGGCAGGCGTGCCTTTCGTGGAGGTCGATCTTGGCGGCTGGGACAATCACGCCGACATCTTCGCGACGTTGGCCGATCGCAAACTCCCCGAGCTTGACAAGGCAATGAGCGCCTTGGTGTCTGATCTGGCCGATCGGGGCATGCTCGACGACACCGCCATCATCTGGATGGGTGAGTTTAGCCGCACTCCCAACATCAACGGTGGAGGCGGCCGTGACCACTGGGCCCGGAGTTGGAGCGCGGTAGTCGGTGGTGGCGGATTCAAGCGGGGTTTGGTCGTGGGTGAGACGAGTTCTGACGGCAAAGAAGTGGTGACCGAGCCCTACTCATCGCAGGACGTCATGGCCAGCGTGCTGAAGTCGCTCGGCATTTCGCTGGAGACCACCTTCACCGCCAAGAATGGCCGGCCGATGAAGATCGCCAACTCCGGCAAGGTTATCAAGGAACTTTTCAGCTGACCGTGGCGGCACTGACGGCCAGCCTTGTGCGGATCGTGGCGTTTGCCCAGCCACCGCTCGCCCTTCTGATGGTGTTCTCCGGTGGTCTGCGGGGGGCCGGTGCCATCCGACTGCCGCTGGCGGTTAATTTCGCGGGGCTGCTGTTGGTCCGGCTCCCGCTGGCGGTGTTTTTGTGAAGCGCCGCGGTCACGCTGCCGGCTGGACTGGGTTCGATTCCGGGCTTTGGCCTCGCCGCCGTCGGCGCCTGGTATGCCATGGCAGCCGACCTCACCATCCGTGGGCTGGCGATGCTTGTCCTCTTCACGCGACGCAACTGGACCCGAGTTGCGGTCTGATTGCCATGGCCTCCAGCCCTGCTCACGCTACACTCTCCTCCGGAGGCGGACGATCGAGCCGCTCACCACAGTTTTAGCTCGAGGGCCGTCGATGGCAGCCGCTGATCTGGACGTTGAACACTGGAGCACCGCCGACGCCGCCGATCTCTATGAGGTCGCCCGCTGGGGCAACGGCTACTTTTCCGTCGGCCCGTCCGGCAACTTGCTGGTGCATCCTGGCAAGGATCCGACCAAGAGCATCGATCTCAAGCAACTCGTCGATCGCTTGCAGGTCCGCGGCATTGATCTACCGATCCTGCTGCGATTCACCGACATCCTTGAGCACCGGCTGGGGGAGATCAACGGCGTGTTTGCTACGGCGATGCGGGAGAACGGCTATCGCGGCAACTACTGCTGTGTCTATCCGGTGAAGGTCAACCAGCAACGGCAGGTGGTGGAGGAGGTGCTCAGGTTTGGAAAGCCCTATCGCTTTGGTTTGGAGGCGGGCAGCAAGCCGGAACTGCTGGCGGTGATCGCGCTTGCTGACAACGATACGCCCATCATCTGCAACGGCTTCAAGGATGCCGAGTTTGTCGAGACGGCAATGCTCGCCCAAAAGATTGGCCGGCACGTCATTCCCGTGGTGGAGCGGTTTTCGGAACTGCACCTGGTGCTTGAATACGCCGAGAAGCTGGGGGTGCGTCCCCGGATCGGCATGCGGGTGAAACTGGCCGCGCGGGGCAGTGGCCGCTGGCAGGCATCCGGCGGCTTCCGGAGTAAGTTTGGCCTCACGGCCAGCGAACTGATAAAGGGGCTTGAGCTGCTCGCGTCGAAGGGCATGGAAGACTGCCTGCAACTCCTCCATTTTCATCAGGGCAGTCAGATCACCAACATCCGCCACATCAAGGTCGCCCTCAACGAGGCCTCGCGGATCTACACGGAACTGGTAAAGCGGGGAGCGGGGCTGAAGTATCTCGACGTCGGCGGCGGGCTGGGGGTGGATTACGACGGCTCCCAGACAAACTTTGAATCGAGCGTCAACTACAGCCTGCAGGAATACGCCAACGACGTGGTCTACCACGTGCAAAATGCCTGCGACGAGGCTGGCGTGCCGCACCCAACAATCATTTCCGAGAGCGGACGGGCGGTGGTCGCCTATCACAGCATGCTGATCTTCAGCGTGCTGGGGGTTTCGGAGCAGGGGGGCAACGGTGAACTGGTCGAGCCGGCGGCCGACGCCGAACAACCGCTGCACGACCTCATGGAAACCTTCCAAAACATCAACATCCGCAACCTGCTGGAAAGCTACCACGATGCCCAGCAATCGCTCGACACTGCCATGAACCTGTTTGCCAGTGGCTACCTGCCGCTCGACCAGCGTTCGGCGGTCGAGAACCTCTACTGGGCGATCTGCCGGAAGATCGCCAAGATGTCGAAGCAGTTAGAGTTTATGCCGGAAGAACTCGAGGGCCTCGAGGCCACCCTTTCCGATACCTACTTCTGTAATTTCTCGCTCTTTCAGTCGATGCCCGACAGCTGGGCGATCAAGCAACTGTTTCCCGTGATGCCGATCCACCGGCTCGACGAACGGCCCACCCACAACGCTGTGCTCGGCGACGTGACCTGTGATTCCGATGGCAAGATCGATCAATTCATCGACCGCCGTGACGTGAAGCGTACGCTTCCGCTCCATGCCTGTCACCACGAGCCCTACTATCTCGGCGCATTTTTGATCGGCGCCTATCAGGAGATCCTCGGCGACCTCCACAATCTCTTTGGCGATACCAACGCCGTGCATGTCAGCATGGACGAACGGGGCGAAGTCGTTGTCGATGCGGTGATCAAGGGGGATACGGTTCGAGAGGTGCTCGACTACGTCGAATTCGACTCAAACCAACTGGTGCAGCGGCTGCGAGACTCGATCGAGCAGGCGGTCCGCGAGGGACGGATCTGCGACAGCCAGGCCGGCCGGTTTCTCAAGTTTTACGAGGAGGGGCTGGGCGGCTACACCTACCTTGAGGAGCCGACGTAGGCGGAGCACGAAGAAGCCTGCCCGTGAAGGGGATGCGATCCCTTTCCCTTTTTCTCTCCAGTCCGCCATTCATCCCATGCACCTGATCCGTGTCGGCGGCATCGCCCTCAATCAGACGCCCCTCGACTGGGACGGCAATCGCGACCGCATTATTGCCGCCATCCAGACGGCGAGAGACTGCGGGATCGCCGTGCTCTGCCTGCCGGAGTTGTGCATCACTGGCTACGGCTGCGAGGACGCCTTCCAATCGCCCGGCGTGCAGCGGATGGCGTGGCGGGTGCTCCTCGCGGAGATTGAGCCACACACGTCCGAACTGATTGTGGCGGTCGGACTACCAGTGCGGTTTGAGAGCTCGGCCTACGACGCCGCGGCGGTGCTGGTGGACGGCCGGCTGGCGGGGCTGGTCTGCAAGCAGCACCTGGCCGGCGCAGGCATCCACTACGAGCCGCGCTGGTTTCGACCCTGGCCCAAGGGACGGCGGGCCCACCTCGCCGTCGATGGCCGAAGTGTGCCGATCGGCGATCTGCGGTTTGACTGTGGCGGCATCCGTATCGGCTTTGAGATCTGTGAAGACGCCTGGGCGGCTGACCGACCCGGGGCGAGCCTGGCCGCGCGGGGCGTCGATCTGATCCTCAATCCGTCTGCCAGCCACTTCGCCTTCGGGAAGGACGAGATCAGGCGGCGGTTCGTGCAGGAGGGATCGCGGGCCTTCGGGGCGACCTATATCTACGCCAATCTGCTCGGCAACGAGGCCGGCCGCGCGATCTACGACGGCGGGGTGATCATTGCGACGTCTGGAAAAATCGCCGCTGCCGGCCGCCGTTTCTCGTTCGCCGAACAGGCCTGCACCGCGGCGGTAGTGGATGTTGATGCCACCCGGCTGGGGCAGGCGAGAATGTCGCTGGAGCCAGCGCTGCCGTCGGCCGCTGACGCCGACTGCGTGTCGCTGGCCTTCGCCCCGCCACAGCTAACGCCCGAGGTTGAGTCGACCGCCGGCGACGCTCGGGACGGCTGGGAGACGGGGCTGCACGTGAAGGAGGAAGAGTTTACCCGCGCAGTCGCGCTGGGTCTCTTCGATTACCAGCGGAAGAGCCGGTCCCGTGGCTTTGTTGTCTCGGCTAGTGGCGGCGCCGATTCCTCGGCGGTGGCCTGCCTGGTAGCCCTGTCGTTGCGGCTTGCTGCCGGCGAGATGCCGGTGTCGGCCGTGGCTGCGAGGCTCGGGCTCGCCCTGCCGCCCGGTTTCTCAGACACCGGTGAAGATGCGATCCGACGGCTGATTTACGGCGTGTTGATCTGCGTCTATCAGTCGACCGCCCACTCTGGCACAGTGACTCGCACCGCTGCTCGCGGCCTCGCTGAATCCCTCGGCGCCGAATTTCACGAGTTTGACGTGGAGACGATCGTGGCGGGCTACCGCACGCTGGTCGCGGCGGCAGTGGGGCGTCCACTTGACTGGTCGACCGATGACGTCGCCCTGCAGAATATTCAGGCCCGGGCTCGGGCACCGGGCGTCTGGATGCTGGCCAACATCCGCGGGGCATTGCTCGTCTCCACGAGTAACCGCTCCGAGGCGGCCGTCGGCTATGCGACGATGGACGGCGACACCTCTGGCGGCATCGCCCCGATCGCTGGCATCGATAAGGCCTATCTACGGCAGTGGCTCGAGTGGCTGGAGCACGCGGGCCCAAGCGGCATCGGCCCGATCGCTGCGCTGGCTGCCGTCAATGTGCAGGCGCCGACGGCGGAGCTGCGGCCGCCGGCCGAGCACCAGACCGACGAGGCCGACCTCATGCCCTACGACATTCTCGACGCCGCCGAACGCTGCGCCATCCGCGACAAGCAGACACCGCTGGAGACCTGGCAGCGGCTGCAGGTCGCGTTTCCCAAGCACACTCCCCGGCAATTAGCCCTCTGGACTGAGCGGTTCTTCACGCTCTGGAGCCGCAACCAGTGGAAGCGGGAACGCTACGCACCGTCGTTTCAACTCGACGACGAAAACCTCGACCCGAAGACCTGGTGTCGGTTTCCAATTCTCTCCGGTGGCTTCACCCGCGAACTCGCGGAACTGCGGGCCGCGGCCTATTAGACAGTCGCCCGTACCACCGCCTCCAGTGGTTCGCCACGGTCGAAGTGCATGAGGTTCGTGACGGTCTGGGCCGCGATGGCGTCGAGCGCGTTCTGCGTGAAGAAGGCCTGATGGGCTGTGATCACGACGTTCGGAAACGTCAGCAGCCGGCTAAAGACGTCGTCGTGGATGATCGTGCTTGAGTGGTCATCGAAGAAGAGGTCGGCCTCCTCCTCATAGACGTCGAGCCCCAACTGGCCGAGTTGGCCGTTCTTGAGTGCCCTGATCACGGCGGGAGTGTCGATCAGACCGCCACGGCTCGTGTTTATCAGCATCGCTCCCCGCTTCATCCGAGCAAGCGCCGGGCCGTCGATGAGATGCCGCGTGGCGGGCGTGAGCGGGCAGTGGAGCGTGACGATGTCTGAGGCAGCGAGCAGTTCTTCAAGCGGCATCCAGACCACGCCCCGCGCGGCGAGACCGGGATCGAGCGTCGGGTCAGACGCCAGCACCCGGCAGCCAAAGCCGAGCAGGATCTCGGCCACCCGCCGGCCGATCCGGCCCATACCGACCACACCGGCGGTTCTCCCGAAGAGGTCGAAGCCGAGCAGTCCATCGAGCGAAAAGTTGCCGTCACGGACCCGGTTGTAGGCCTTGTGAAGCTTGCGGTCGAGCATCAGCATGAGGCCGATCGTGTGTTCGGCAACGGCATGCGGCGAATACTCAGGCACGCGGACCACGGGTAACGAAAGCCGGGCCGCGGTGGCGAGATCGACCTGGTTAAAGCCGGCGCAGCGGAGTGTGATGAGCTTTACATTGAGCCTGGCGAGCGTCTGGAGTGTGGCGGCATCGAGCTGATCGTTGACGAAGCAGTTGACGGCCACGGCCCCTTCGGCGAGACGGGCGGTCTTGGGATTCAGGTGCGGCTCGTACCAATGCCATTCGATTGGCAGGCCGGTGGAGGCTGCCGTCAGCGACATGCGGTCGTAGGGCTTGGCGGAAAAGACGGCGACATGCATGGGTTGGCTCCGGGAGCGTCGAGACCAGGGCGTAGTGTGCCCTCGGGGGATAAGTTTTCCAACTTGTCCTCTTCCGCTCCGCTCTGCGTCTCTGGCACTGCCACGCCGGAACGGTGGCTTTTCTGGCTGAATATGGGAGAGAAACGCTCTCGCCCGGGAGGCCGGACGGTGCTATGTTTTCCATCCTTCCCCACCCCCAGCCCGGAGTCTGCGACGTGCGATTCACTCTGCTCCAACTGACCCAGCGGCTGTGTCGTGTCGTGGTGCAGGCCTCCGTGGCGTGGACCCTGGTGGCATGGACTCTGGTGGCATGCACTCCCGCGGTGGCCCAGCCGCCGGCGCCGCAGCGGGTGGCGGCTGTGCCCGGGCAGCCGGTTCCGCAGCAGCAGCCCGGTGTTCCGAAGCAGGCGGGCCCGCAGCAACCGGCCCCGCTCTCGCCTGAGCAGCAGGCGGCGCTCGACCGGTTACTCGCCGCCTGGGAGGCCCGCAACGCCGCCGTCACAACCTGGTCGTGTACGTTTCACAAATGGGAATACAACGCCTGGAGTCCGGCCGATGGTGGCGGCGAGCGGCTCGCCTTTTCCGAGAGCAGCGGTGAGATCAAGTATGCCGCGCCCGACAAGGGGCTCTTTCGCGTCAAAGAATCGACGCAGTGGAATCCGGAGACGCGCCGGTATGAGAAGCGAACGGGGGATACGGGCGAGCACTGGGTTTGTAACGGCACGAGCATCTATGAGTTTCGCCACAGCGAGCGGCAGCTCCGCGAGACGCGGCTCCCACCAGAGATGCAGGGGAAGGCAATCAGCGACGGCCCACTGCCTTTCGTTTTTGGCGCCAAGGCCGACACGCTCAGGAAGCGGTATTTCATGCGGATCATCACCCCCCCCGGCGTCACTGACCAGATCTGGCTAGAGTCTTCGCCGCGGTATCAGGCCGACGCCGCCAACTTCGCCAAGGTGGAATTGATCCTACAGGCCCGCGAGCTCATGCCCTTCGCGATTCAGGTCTTTAAGCCGGGCGGACAGGATCGCGACGTTTATCAGTTTGATCCGCGGACAAGTCTGATTGATAAAGGACTCGACATGCTCCGCGACTTCTCGAAGCCCGTGACGCCGCTGGGCTATAAATTTATTCTGGATGATGTGTCGAGCAGCCCGCCGCAGGCCCGGCCGGGCGGCTAGGAGAAATAGGCACAGGAGAGGCAGAGGATTGTGTCGGACAGTGCTGCCGGATGCGCTGTTTCGCGTGCCGCCGCCGCAGACCCCCCGCACGGCTGCTATACTGCGGCGGTTCCGCAGCCGTGCCGTTTCGAGGATCTGATGCCGCTCGTCGACCCCGCCCATCCGTTGTCCCAGCTGCTTCAGCAGGACCACCGCTACAAACTCGACGCCTACCTATTTGTGCTCGAGGCCCTGCAGTTTGGCCAGGAAAATCTGGGCATGGGTGCCGAGCCGCCAGCCGAAGAGCTTGAGGCTGCGCCGCCAGAGCCAAAGGAAAAACCGGGCCGCGGCCGGGGCAAGGGGCGGCCCAGCCGCCGCCGCCAGAGAGAGCGGCACGTCAGTGGTCAGGAGCTCTGCGAGGCAGCCCGACAGTATGCCCTGCAGCAATATGGCTATCTCTCTCCCACGGTGCTGGCCAGTTGGGGCATCAAGCGGACAGACGACTTCGGCGAGATCGTGTTTGGCATGATCGAAATTGGCCAGATGCGGAAAACTCGGCGGGATAAGCGGGAAGACTTTCAGGGTGTCTATCAGTTCAGCGATGCTTTTTCCCGTGACCTCGCCTTTGTTGTGCCCGATGCCGTCTAAGCCGTGGGCGATTGGCGGATCAACTGCTTGGCGGTGGTGTCTGATAGCCGCTTTGGTGGAGGGAGTCTGGCTGGCGGTGCTCGTGTGGATGGCCCTCTTTCGGTAGCCGCGCCGTAATGTGCGTGAACGAAAGTCTGTGAGTTGTGGAAGGTTTCTAGATCATGACCGCAACCTCGCACACGCCAGCTGTTTGGATCGCCCTGCTGCCGCTGGGTTGTTATCTGCTGGGAGTTGCCTGGGCTCACCTGCGGCGGCGACCGTTGGCCGTGTCGGGAGCGTTTGACGGCGCGATGCTGGCTCTTGCCGTCTCGGGCCTGGCGGTGGTGGGGCCACTGGCGCTCCTGATGCCGGTGACGGGAGGTTCACCCTGGACATGGCCTGTGCTGGCATTCCTGTTTGCCCTGTGCGTCGCCGTCTGCGTGCTCGTCTCGCGGCCGCGAATGGTGGTCTACAACATTACGGTCGACCAGTTTCGGCCGCTGGTGGCCGAGGTGGTAGCGGCGCTGGATCCCACCGCCCGCTGGGCAGGCGAGAGCGCGGCTCTGCCCGGCCGTGGCTTCCAATTGCATATCGAGGGCAATGGCCCGCTTCGGACGGTGAGCGTCGTCAACGTCGGCGAGCGGTCGTCAGCCGAGGGCTGGGGAGAGTTCACGCGGCGGCTCCGGCGGGCGGTGCGGGGCCTGCAGGTCCGCCGCAGTCCGTGGGGACCACCGTTGGCGTGCCTGGGCTGCGTCCTGATCGCCGCGGCAACCTGGCTGGCGGTCGGTCTGCCCGGTTGGCCGCAGCCGCTGACCGACAGCCCGGCGGCGGCCCCCGCTGGCACGCCGTCTGTCACGCCCGATCCACTTTCTACTCCCGGAGAAGCCGATGCCGCGACCCGTCGATCTATCGGTGCATGAGATCGCGGTGCCGGTGGTGGTCCGCAACGCCCCGCCGGCCCGCCTCTACGAAGATGCCGTTACCCGCGAGCAGGCGGCGATCATGTCAAGCGGCGCGATCGCCATTCGCTCGGGGCTGAAGACGGGCCGCAGCCCCCAAGACAAGCATGTCGTTCGGGCGGCGGAATCGGAGGCCGATGTCTGGTGGGGCCCGGTCAATCATCCGATCGACGACCATACCTTCCTGCTCAATCGCCAGCGGGCCATCGACTACCTCAACACGCGGGACCAGATCTATGTCTGCGATGGTTATGCGGGCTGGGATCCTGCCTGCCGTATCAAGGTTCGCGTGCTCTGTGCGCGGGCCTACCATGCGCTCTTCATGCACAACATGCTGATTCGGCCCACGGGCGACGAACTCGACCAGTTTGGGATGCCCGACTATGTGATCTACAACGCCGGCCAGTTTCCCGCCAATGCCCACACGGCGCAGATGACCAGCCGCACGAGCATCGACCTCTCACTCGAGCGCCGCGAGCAGGTGCTCTTGGGCACCGAGTATGCCGGGGAGATGAAGAAGGGCGTGTTCACGATCATGCACTGGATGCTGCCCGCTCGGGGTGTCCTCTCGATGCACTGTTCCGCCAACGAGGGGCTGGCTGGGCCCAGTGGCGGCGGCGATGTGTCGCTCTTCTTCGGTCTTTCCGGCACCGGCAAGACGACCCTCTCGGCCGATCCGACCCGGCGGCTGATCGGCGACGACGAGCATGGCTGGAGCGACACCGGCATCTTCAATATTGAGGGGGGCTGTTACGCGAAGTGTATCCAGCTCTCGGCGGCCAAGGAGCCAGAGATCCACCGGGCGATTCGGTTTGGCACGGTGCTCGAAAACGTGGTCTACGATCTATCCACACGGGAAGTTGATTTTGAGTCGAGCGCCATCACGGAAAACACGCGGGCCGCCTATCCGATCGAGTTTATCGACAATGCCAAGATCCCCTGTGTGGCCGGCCATCCGCGGAACGTGATCTTCCTGACCTGCGATGCGTCGGGTGTGTTGCCGCCTGTCAGCCGGCTGTCGCGGGAGCAGGCGATGTATCACTTTCTCTCCGGTTATACGGCCCGTGTGGCCGGCACAGAGATGGGAGTGGTGGAGCCGCAGGTGACCTTCTCCACCTGCTTTAGCGCCGCCTTTCTTGTGCGGCATCCGGCGGTCTACGCCCGCCTTTTGGCAGAGCGGCTCGCGCGGCACAGCGCCCAAGCTTGGCTGGTGAATACGGGCTGGACAGGCGGGGCTTACGGCCAGGGGAGGCGGATCGATCTCGGGACAACGCGGCGGATCATCGACGGCATCAACGCTGGCGGGCTCGCCACCGCGCCGGTCGCCCGCGATCCGGTCTTTGGACTTGCGGCGGTGACCTGTGTGCCGGGCGTTGACGACGCGATCCTCCAGCCGTGGCAGGCCTGGGGCAACGAGGCGGCGTGGACTGCAGCCGCCCGCAGCCTAGCGGCGAAGTTTCGCGAAAACTTCCTAGCCTATGCCGAGCAGGCCGGCCCAAACGTAGTTGCGGCAGGGCCCGCCTGAGTGTTTCGCGGGCAGCGGTGGCGCCGAGCCACTTGGCGGAGTGACGGGATGTGTCTAAAACTAAGGAGGTGGCTTTTCTGCTCACGCCTGTAGGAGACTTTCCATGCTGACAAAAATGCTTGTGACCAACGTGCTTGTGATGATGTTTGTGGCCCTCGCCGCTGTCGTGTCGACCACCACCGCTCGTGCCGAGCAGGCGTCGCCGCTGGCTGGCGAGGTGAAGAAGATCGACGGCACAGCGGTCGATCTCGCCAAGTACAAGGGGAAGGTTGTTCTGATCGTCAACGTGGCCAGCCAGTGCGGCTACACTGGCCAATATGCTGGCCTCCAGAAGCTCTCCGATACTTACAAAGACAAGGGCCTCGTCGTGCTCGGCTTCCCCGCGAACGAGTTCGGCGGCCAAGAGCCGGGCACCGACGCCGAGATCGCGAAGTTCTGCTCGTCGAAGTATGGCGTGACGTTCGACATGTTTTCTAAGATCGTCGTCAAGGGGCCGAACAAGGCGCCGCTCTACAAGGCACTCACTGAAGGAGCCACACCTGCTGGCGAGGTGGGCTGGAACTTTGAGAAGTTTCTGATCGGCCGTGACGGCCAGATCATCGGCCGTTATAAGTCAGGCGTCGGTCCCGACGCGGCCGAACTCACGAAAGCGGTCGAGACCGCGCTGGCAAAGGCCGGCTGAGGCCAGTCATGCCAGTCATGCCAGTCATGCCAGTCATGCGGCGCGGGACGAACGGACGTTACCCGCGGCGTTGATCGTGCGGCGGACGACCCACGTGGGCCGGCCCTGCGACTCGCGATAGGTGCGGACCACATACTCGCCCACGATCGCTACTGCTGCTGTCTGCACGGCGGCGCTGGTCGCCACCACGGCGATCAGCGCTGCCAGCGAGATGCCGGCCCCAACGCTGCTGGCTTGCGCGGTGCCTTGCGCCGCGTTGCCTGCCGTGGCATTGAGGCTCGACCAGATGGTTCCTGCCGCGGCAATCAGGCCGACGCCACCGAGTGCTAGGCTCGCAAGCCAAGTCAGCCGCACCGGTGCATCGGATGAAATCACCAGCGCATCCGCGGCGAGCCTGAGGAGTGTGCGGGCCGAGTAGTTTGTTTCGCCCGTGGTGCGGGCGTGGCGGTCATACCAGACTGGCTCCTGACGGAAGCCAGCCCAGGGAACGAGGCTGCGGAGATAGCGACGCTTCTCAGGCAGGCTGCAGACAGCGTCGACCACAGCTCGATCGACGAGCTTGAAGTCGCCGGTGTCGACCGGAATCGGATAGGGCATAAGGCTGGCGAAGAGCCTGTGAAAGAGACTGGCTGTGATGAGCTTGAAGCGAGTCTCCCCTTCGCGGGACCGGCGGCGGCCATAGGCCACATCGACGCCGCTCCGCCAGGCGCGGACCATGTCGGGAATCACTTCCGGCGGGTCTTGGAGATCGGCATCGATGATGACAACGGCGTCGCCGCGGGCCTGAGCCAGGCCCGCCGACATTGCCGCCTGCTGGCCGAAGTTACGGGAGAGTTCTACGATCACGGCCCGGCGGTCTCGCGCGGCAATCGCCTCCAGCTTTTCAAGCGTGGCGTCGCGGCTACCGTCGTCGATGTAGATGATCTCGAGTTCCATGCCGGTCGTTGCCACCGCTGCGACGAGTCGCTCGTGGGCGGCCGCCACCACCGCCTCCTCGTTGTGGCAGGGCACCACGATCGAGAGCAGGCCGCCGGGGCCGCGAGGGGCGGACTGCTGCGTCGGCCGTTCGCAGGACAGGATGGCGGGAGTGGAATCGGTGGCGTGTCGGTTCATCGGATCGTGCTCCCTAGGCTGGCGGCCGGACCGGTGCCACGGGCGGCGGTCGTCGTTCCCGTGGGGGTGTGCGTGCCGACGAGTAAGAAATCGTGGTCGCGGAAGAGCGGACGGGAGCGGCCGATGATGCCCACGCCTGCGGGCAGAGCGGCCGACAGCAAGGAGAAATTATCTTCGCGGACGAGCAGCACGGCGTCTGGTCCCGAGGCGAGGAAGCGGAGTGCCTCGTCGCGGTCGGGCTCCTGCCAGGCGGTGACGTGGCCGTGAGCGTAGTAGACGACGTTGGGCGTGATCTGCGTGAACGTGCCGAGGCGGGCATGGCCGCCCGCGTGACGATGCGCCTCCTCGACAAGCGGCGGCAATGCGTTGGCACCGGCCAGTTGGGCCGCGGCGGGACCGACGGCCAGGCCCGTATAGACCAGGCCTGTGATGGCAAGCGCCGTAATCGCCCGCAGCGGTTCGCTTCGGAAGTGCCAGAGGCAGGCGGCGCCGATGATCGGCACGATGCCCACCAGGGCGGCTGGTGCAGCACCGACCAGGCCGTATCGCTCCGCCACAAGCACGGTCCCGGCCGTGATCACTCCACCGATGCCCAGCGAAGCGGTGCCGGCTGCCATCCACGCCGGATGGGCCCAGCGGCCGCGTTCTGCGGCGGCCACGCCGGCTGCGGCGACAAGCAATGCCGCGGCAGGATAGGCCGGCAGAACATAATTGGGCAGCTTCGTTGCCGACGCGGAAAAGCCGCCCACCCAGACGGTGATCCAGACGAGCGCGAGCATGAACGCAGCTTGGCGAATAGGCGTTTCAACTCGATGCCAGATCCGCCAGGCCGTTACCACGATCGCCAGTGGCAGGAAGCACGACCAAGGGTAGAAGCCCACGAGCATCGCCAAGGGGTGTAAGAACACGCTCCCGCTATGTTGCTCCATCGGCGCCACGAATCGGCCGATGTTGTGGATGAAGAAAAAGCCGTTCAACCACTCGCCGTGGGTGCGAAGCGACACGGCCGTGTACCACGGCGCTGCCACGACGAGCATGGCCACGATCATGATGCCGAGCCGGGCTATGAGGAGAGAATTCCAGCCGGCTTGCACTGTCGATGCGATGCGGAATTTCCCATCCCATGCCAGCCAGCAGGTCCAAGGGAGCACGACAGCCAGTGGGCCCACGACCCCGATCGGTCCCTTGCAGACGACCGCCAGGCCGAGCAGGCCGCCGATGAGCGAGGCACGCTGCCACGAGAGCCGGGGCAGGGGGTTCGCGGGCAGAACACCTTCCGCGAGCACTGCCTCCGCAAAGAGCACCGTGGCCCATGTAGTGAGGCAGGTCAGGATCGCGTCGGGCGTGGCGGCATGCGCCTCGATACCCACCAGCAGGCAGCCGACATAGGCGACCGCCGCGACGATGCCGGCGGTTGGACGAAACCAACGGGTGCCAGCCCGGAGGAGGGCGAGCGCGGTGAGGAGCGTGGCCAGCGCCGCTGGCAGCCGGGCCGCGATCTCCGATGTGCCGAAGAGTGTGTAGGAGACGGCCATGGCCCAGTGCATCAGCACTGGCTTGTCGACGGCCAGTTCGTCGTTGAACATCGGCACGACCCAGTCGCCAGAGTCGACCATCGTGCGGGCGATCGCGGCAAATCGCGGTTCGTCCTCGTCCCAGAAGGGCGTGGCCGCGATGCCGACCATGAGGCTAGCGATCGAGGCGGCCAGTACGATCGTGAGCGGACGACGATCCTGCATGGAAGGGCTCCGGAAGCGGCTGGGAAGGGGCTCAGAGGGGTGGCAGCGAGTTGGCAGAGGGTTGAAGTGAGTCATTGCAGGAGTGCAAGCGGTGGGTCGTCTGGCACCAGCGGGAGACGGCCGATCAGCAGATAGTCGTGGTTGGTGAGCGTCGGCACGCGGGCCAGCACGCCACAACCCGTCGGCAGCACCGAGCCAACGAGTTGCTCCTGGCGGCTGTCGATCACGACGCGGGCCAGCGGATGCCGCAGAAGATGATCGGCGACGTCGGCGGCGGTGTCGAGTTTCTCGATCAGAGCACCGGTGTAGAAGACGAGGCTTGGCGGCACGTTCCAGAGGCATGCCCAGCGGCAGTCCTGCGATGGCTCTCTGAGTTGCTCGACGAGCGTTCGCGGCCCCTGAGCATGGCTGAAGGATTCGGCGGCGATCGAGGCCATGAGTGTGACAAACAAACAGGCGCCGCCTGCCACCGTTGCCAAGCTCCACTGCCGCGCACCATGAGACTGGCACTGCCAGGCGATCCAAGCGGCGACCAAGGGGATCAGCCCGAACAGGCCGAGCCACTCGCCGCCTGGTGCGAACTGGGCGGCGGCGATCGGCAGCCCGATGGTGAAGCCGAGGCCGGTCAGCGCCAGAATCGACCATGCCAGCCGCATCACCAGTTCGCTGGCACGGCCGGGGTCGGGACACCAGTCGAAGCAGGCCACGCGACCCCGGGCCCAGTCGACCAGAAAGAGTGCGGTGCCAATGGCGAGCGCCGGATAGGCGGGCCAGATGTATCCCGGTAATTTTGTGCCTGCGCAGGAGAAGCTGCCGATCCAGGCGAGCATCCAGCAGACGAGCAGTTGGGTTGCGGCTCGGCGGTCATCGTCGCGAGTCGATCGGAGCACCGCCGTGGCATGCGCGAGCATCGCCGCGAGGACGATTGACCAGGGAAAGAGGCCGATGGCCACGATGCCGGGGTAATACAGGAGCGAACCGGAGTGGCCCTCCATTGTCGCAGTGAAGCGACCGACATTGTGCACGATGAGAAAGCCGTGCAGCCAGAGCCCGTCGGTGCGGATCGTTACCCAGGCATACCACGGCAGCGCCACCCCCATGGCTACGCACAGGATCGTGAGCGGCCGGAGGTTGGTGACTTTTTCCCGCCAGCCGCCCGCCGTGCCGGACTGACGCCAGATGGCAAAGAGGAGAAATGCCACGAGCGGAAGGACGACGCCGACCGGCCCCTTGGTAAGGACGGCGGCCCCGCAGGCCATGCCGACACCGGCCGCCGACCATGCGGAGAGGCGTGTGCAGCCGGTGTCGCGACCACCGCCTCCGCAGACAAACAGATAGAACGCCAGCGTCGTGAAGAACGTGAGCGGCGCATCGGGCGTGGCGGCCCGGCCAACCACGGCTGTGCCGACGCAGGTGGCCATGACCAGACCGCCCAGGAGGCCGACCGCCGGCCCCAGGAGCAGGCAGCCGATTCGCCACGTGAGCAGGCAGGTGCCGATGGTCAAGAGAGCAGAACTGAGCCGGGCGCCGGTTTCGTTTCGGCCGCAGAGGGTGTAGCCGCCGATCTGGAGCCAGTTCACCAGCGGTGGCTTTTCAACCCGCAGCCGGCCGTTGAACGTGGGAACGACCCAGTCGCCGCTGTCCAGCATGGCGAGCGAACAGGCAGCATTTTTCGGCTCGTCGTCATCCCAGAGGGCCGGCCCACCCAGTCGGAAGAGCAGCACCGCCGCCGCTGCTGCAACGACGAACCAACCGTGAAAACGAGGTGCTGGCACGGGTAAATAGCCTCGGCTGGGAACGTGGTGAAAACGGGGCGGGAGAGTAGGCGGGGCGGCCAAGCGGGTCAAGACATCAAGCGGTCGTTTTTATCGGTGTCTCAGGCCGGTTGACCGTTCCAGAAGGCCGGGTATGTTCAACAGGTTCCTCCGGTGAAAACCCCGGGGGCAAGTTGGAGAAAACCCCTTGGCAGACGACATCAATTCGCCCGAAGACGAGGAACCAGGTCTTTCCGAGGGGGGGGGGCCGCCGCAGGCCGGCCAGCCGGCGGCCCATTCGGTCCATGGTGATCAGCGGGATGCGCTGGGTGTGCTCCGAGACAACGCCGGCGGCCGGCTGATTGAGCAGCCGATCGAACAAGAGCTGAAAGACAGCTACCTCACCTACGCCATGAGTGTGATCGTGTCGCGGGCCTTGCCCGACGTTCGCGATGGGCTCAAACCGTCGCAGCGGCGCATCTTAGTCGCGATGAACGACCTCAATCTCTCGCCTGGCGCCTCTCGGGTGAAGTGTGCAAAAATCTCCGGCGATACCAGTGGCAACTACCATCCCCACGGCGAGAGCGTGATCTATCCGACGCTTGTCCGTATGGCCCAGGAATGGAACATGCGGCATGTGCTGGTCGACAAGCAGGGCAACTTTGGCTCGATCGCCGGCCTACCCGCCGCTGCCATGCGATATACCGAGGCCCGGCTCTCACCGATCGCAGCGATGATGCTCGACGACATCGGGCTCGACACGGTCGACTTTGTGCCGACCTACGACGAGCGCAACACCGAGCCGGTGGTGCTGCCGAGCCGGTTCCCTAATCTCGTGGTCAATGGCGCTGGCGGCATTGCCGTCGGCATGGCGACGAGCATTCCCCCGCACAACCTCGGCGAGGTCTGTCGAGCGCTCGTGCAGTTGATCGATGCGCCGGGCACCTCAATGGCCGAACTGCTCCAGATCGTGCCGGGCCCCGATTTCCCCACCGGCGGAATCGTGATGGGCCGCGAGTCGCTCGCCCGTGGGTATCTCACCGGCCGCAGCACGATCACGCTCCGTGCCCGGGCCCATGTCGAAGAGTTCGGCAAGAACCGTAACCGGATCGTCGTCACGGAGATTCCCTACCAACAGACCCGCGACGCCATTGAGGAGAAAATCGCCGAACTGGTCAATGAAGACCGCATCAAGGGCATCTCTGCGATCCGCAACGAGAGCGACCTGCACGAACCGGTGCGGCTCATTCTGGAGTTGAAGCGCGATGCTGACCCGGATGTCGTGCTCAATCAGCTCTACCAGTTCTCCTCGTTGCAGACCTCGTTCTCGCTCATTTTCCTCGCGCTCGTCGACGGGAAGCCGCGGATTCTCTCACTCAAAAACATGCTGGAGGAATTCCTCCGGCACCGCACCGCGGTGATCCGCCGCCGTACCCAGCACCTCCTCGCCCGGGCCCGCAACCGCAAGCACACGGTCGAGGGCCTGCTCGTGGCGCTGGCGAATATCGACGAGGTGATCCGGATCATCCGGAGTTCGAAATCGCAGGCTGAGGCGAAGGAGCGGCTCGTGCAGATCCAGGCGCCGGCGGCGCTTTTGGAGCGGGCCCTCGGCGCTGAAGGCTTTGCCGTCATGCAGGAGGAACGCGGAGCGGCGGAGACCTACGGCCTTTCGCCGGTGCAGTCCGACGCCATCCTGCGGCTCACGCTTGGCCAACTCGTGAACCTTGAGCAGGAGAAGCTCGGCGGAGAGCATCGCGAACTGCTCGGTAAGATCGGTGAGTTTCGCCGGATCCTGTCGAGCGAGGCCAATATCAAGGCCCTCATTCGGGCCGATCTTGTCGAGCTCGAAAGCAAGCATGCCGACGAACGACGCACGGAGATTAGTGGTGAGGCGGGTGATATTCGCGACATGGCGGAGCTGATCACTGAGGCGACGATGGTGGTTACGATCAGCCGGGCTGGCTACGTGAAGCGGACGCCTGCCGATGTCTATCGGGCGCAGCGGCGCGGCGGTAGGGGGCTCACCGGGGCCCGGAGCGACGATGAGGATCCGATCGAGCATCTCTTCGTGGCGAGTACGCACGACTGGCTGCTCGTCTTCACCACCATGGGCAAAGTGTTTTCGCTTCGCGTCTTCGAACTGCCGGAACTGGCCCGCGACGCCAAGGGCCGGGCGCTTGTCAACCTGCTCGAATTTGAGGCCAGCGAGAAGGTGGCCGAATGCCGGGCTGTGTCGGGCTTCGAGGATCCGAATCAGTATCTCATGCTGGCCACACGCAGCGGCGTCGTGAAGAAGACTGCGCTCGAGGAATACCGTCGTCGTCGCACAAAGGGGCTGATCGCCGTCAAGCTCCGCGAGGGGGATGAATTGGTCGACGCCGTGATCACGAAGCCGGGTGACGAACTGGTACTCGCCACCGCCAAGGGGATGGCGATCCGGTTTCCCGAGTCGGATGCCCGGCCGATGGGCCGCGATACCAGTGGCGTCCGTGGCATCAAACTCGGTGCGGGGGACCGCCTCGTGGGCATGGTGGTGGCCGACCCCGACGCTACGCTGCTGACCGTTTGCGAAAACGGGTATGGCAAGCGAACCCCCTTCGGTGTCGGCACGCCGCTGTCTGGACCGGCGCCGAGCGAGGATGGCGAGGTCACTGAACCTGAGACTGCTGAACCAGCCGCCGATGAGGCGGAGGGTGAAGGCGAGTCGAGTGGCATGCGCTACCGCACGCAAAACCGTGGCGGCAAGGGGATTCGCGACATCAAGACCACGGCGCGCAATGGCGAGGTCGTGTCGGTGGTGGCAGTGCGCGACGAGGATCAGGTGCTGATGATGACAGCCCACGGTAAAATCCAGCGGGTCAACGTCCGCGAGATCAAGCCGATTGGCCGCAACACGCAGGGGGTGCGGATCATGCGGCTCGATGAGGCCGACACGCTGGCCGCGGTCGTGCCGGTGCCGCCAGGCGAGGTCGAAGACACCGCCGAGCCCGCCGCGGGCGAACCGCCCGTGGCGTAGTTGGATGGCGAGAGAGTCTGGCAGAGTGGGGTTTTCGAAGCTAAAGTTTCAGGAATGATGCTGCTTCGTCGTTCCCTGTCATTTTCCTTCTTCGCTCAGGACCCATTTGTATGCGAATCGCAGTTGTCGGCACCGGTTACGTGGGGCTTGTCACCGGCACCTGTTTTGCCGACAGCGGCAATACGGTGACCTGTCTCGACATCAACGCTGACAAGATCGCTCGGCTCAACCGCGGGGAGATCCCAATCTACGAGCCCGGCCTTGAGGAGCTTGTGCTCAGTAATGCGAAGTCAAAGCGGCTGCTCTTTACGACAGACACCGCAGCGGCGATCTCCTCAGCAGAGGTCGTCTTCCTCGCCGTCGGTACGCCGCCGTCGGCGGACGGTTCCGCCGATCTGTCGGCACTCTGGAGGGTGGTCGACACAATCGCAGAACACCTCGATCCGCAGGCCGTCGTGGTCACGAAGAGCACGGTGCCGGTCGGCACTTGCGAAAAGATCGAGTCGCGGCTCAAAGCGCGCCTCGGCAGGAGCTGCCGCGTGGCGAGTAACCCTGAGTTTTTGAAAGAGGGCGCCGCCATCGACGACTTCCAGAAGCCCGACCGTGTGGTCGTGGGTGTGCGTTCGGCCGAAGTGGGTGATATTCTGAAGCGTCTCTACCAACCGTTTCTGCGGACGGAGCATCCGTTTCTCGTCATGTCACCCGAAAGCTCAGAGATGACGAAGTATGTGGCCAACGCGCTGCTCTCGACAAAGATCAGCTTCATTAACGAAGTGGCCAACCTCTGCGAGCGGATAGAGGCCGACATCGATGACGTTCGTCGCGGTATCGGCCACGACAGCCGGATCGGATTCGCGTTTCTCTTTCCGGGCGTGGGCTACGGCGGTAGCTGCTTTCCTAAAGACGTTCAGGCGCTCGCCTCGATGGCCCGCGACAAGGGAATGACGCCGCGGATCCTCTCTGCCGTCCACGACACAAACCTCGCCCAGAAGCAGGTGTTGGGTGCCAAGATCGCCGCCCACTTTGCCGGTCAGTTGGCCGGTCGGCGGATCGCCGTCTGGGGGCTGGCCTTCAAGCCCAAGACGGACGACATCCGGGATGCCCCTGCGATAGAACTGATCGAACAATTGCTCGCCGGCGGTGCGGAGGTGGCCGTTTACGACCCTGCGGCGCTGGACAACGTGCGGGCCATCTACGGCGACCGCCTGACCTACGCCGCCAGCGCGATGGAGGCTCTCGACAACGCCGACTGCCTGGCGATCGTTACCGAGTGGGGGACCTTCCGGCATCCGGACTTCGGCGAGATGGCCCGCCGGATGCGGTCGCCCGCGGTCTTTGACGGCCGGAATCTCTATTCGCCGCGGGAGATGCGGGACCGCGGCTTTGCCTACCAGTCGATTGGCCGGGCTCCCGTCTGATGCGGGCAGTTTGACACCTGACCGGTTGCAGGGTTCAATCTCGCTGCCGCAGCGGGTCTCACCACCTGCGCCGCCGTCGATCCACGGTCTCTGTCCGAAACCGCTTTTTCCTATCCTGGAGCCCATTCAATCGTGAAACGTGCCCCCCCTTGTCTTGCCACGTGCGTCGCTCTGGCCGCAATCCTACTGCCCCTCGCCGGTTGCGGCGGGAACGCCTCGGCAGACCCAGCTATCGGGCCGACCGGCTGGACGAATCTAATCTACGGGTTCTGGTGGCTGGTGGGCGTGGTTGGGTCGTCGCTGGCGCTGTATCAGGCTTGGCAGTTTTTCCAGTGGATGGAGAGCCAACCGGTGGGCACGCCCGACATGGTGCGGATCGCCGGCTACGTTCAGACGGGCGCGGATGCCTACCTCAAGCAGCAGCGGAAGGTCCTCTACTGGGTGTTTGGCGCAGTCTGCCTGCTGCTGCTCTGGATGGCCTTTGGCCTGGGCGTGCAGAGCGGCTGGGTGCCGCTAGCCTTTCTCTCCGGGGGTTTCTTTTCGGGACTTGCCGGCTGGTGCGGCATGAAGACGGCGACCCTCGCCAGCAATCGCACCGCCGCTGCAGCGGAGCGGTCGCTCAACGACGGCCTTCAAGTGGCCTTCCGCTCTGGTGCCGTGATGGGGCTGACAGTCGTGGGCCTGGGACTCCTCGACATCATGCTTTGGTTCTTCATTCTCTACTGGCTCGTGCCGCTGTTTGGCAAGCCGCTGTCGCTGCAGGAGATCACCGTCACGATGCTCTGCTTCGGCATGGGCGCGAGCACGCAGGCGCTCTTTGCCCGCGTGGGCGGTGGCATCTTTACGAAGGCGGCCGACGTCGGCGCTGACCTCGTCGGCAAGGTGGAAGCGGGCATTCCCGAGGACGACGCCCGCAACCCCGCCACCATCGCGGATAATGTCGGTGACAACGTCGGTGACGTGGCCGGCATGGGTGCGGATCTCTACGAAAGCTACTGCGGCAGCATTCTCGCCACCGCGGCGCTCGGCGTGGCCGCCTTTCCGGACAACTACGCGATGCAGATGGCTGCGATCTTCCTGCCGATGGCCATCGCCTCGGTCGGCACGCTCCTCTCTATCTGGGGTATTTTCCAGGTCCGAACGGGGGATGATTCCTCGCAGAAATCGCTCTTGGCGGCCCTCGCCAAGGGGATCAATTTCTCGACCGCCGCAATCGTGGGGGCGTCGTTTGTGGTGACGTTTCTGATGATGGGCGGGGTGAAGCACCTGGGCATCGCCATGGCGGTGGTCGTCGGCCTCGTCGCTGGCTGGCTGATTGGCAAGTGGACTGAATACTCGACCAGCAACGAATATAAACCGACTCAGGAACTCGCCGATCAGGCTCTCACGGGCCCCGCCACGATCATCATCGGCGGCATCGCTGAGGGCATGCTCAGCACGTGGGCTCCGGTCCTCATTACGGGCGTTGCCACGCTCCTGGCCTTCGGTTTCGCGAACGGCTTTAGCTTCAAAGACCCGAGCGTCTTTGCGCTGGGTCTCTACGGCGTGGGCATCGCCGCCGTCGGCATGCTCTCCACGCTGGGCATTACGCTGGCGACTGACGCCTACGGACCAATCGCCGACAACGCCGGAGGCAATGCCCAGATGGCCGGCCTGCCGGCGATCGTCCGCGAGCGGACCGACGCCCTCGACGCCCTCGGCAATACAACGGCCGCGACTGGCAAGGGCTTTGCGATCGGGTCGGCGGCTCTCACGGCGCTGGCGTTACTGGCTGCCTACATCGAGGAGGTGAGGATCGGTTTCGATCGCTGGGGCCACGCGGCGGTCGCCTACGACACGCGGGACGGCGTGCAGAGCCTGACTGTGGCTGGCAAGAATGTCGAACTCAAGGAGGGTGACTGGGTGAAATTGGCCAGTGGCTTGGCCCTCAAGATCGGCGACAAGCCAGAGCGCAACACGACCTGGATGGTGCTCGATAATCAAGCGATCCCAGACTTTGGCAAGCTGCCCTTCCTCACTCCGATCGAAGGTGTGACCCCAGAATTCATGAACACCCTCGAGAAATCCAACCGGCTTGTCAGCGCGAAGAAAGCCTTCATGGCCGACTACATGCGGTTTTACGACGTGACCCTCATGAACCCGAAGGTGCTGGTGGGGCTCTTCATTGGTGCCATGAGCACATTTATATTTTGTGCTCTGACCATGAAGGCCGTGGGCCGGGCCGCGAAGGGCATGGTGGAGGAGGTCCGGCGGCAGTTCCGTGAGAAACCAGGCATCATGCTGGGCACCGAAACGCCCGACTATGCCACGCCGGTCGCGATCAGCACCAAAGCTGCCCAACAAGAAATGATCTTACCGTCGGTGCTGGCGCTGGCCTTGCCCGTTTTTACGGGCCTGTTGCTCGGTGTGGGAGGCGTGATGGGTCTGCTCGTGGGTGGCCTCACCACCGGCTTTTGCGTGGCCGTCTTTATGGCCAATGCGGGGGGCGCCTGGGACAACGCCAAAAAGCATATTGAGGCAGGCGCGCATGGCGGCAAGGGGAGCGATGCCTACAAGGCGGCCGTCGTGGGCGACACGGTGGGCGATCCGTTTAAAGACACCAGCGGGCCGAGCCTGAACATCCTCGTGAAGTTGATGAGCATGGTGAGCGTGGTGGTCGCCGGCCTCGTCGTGCGATATTCGCTGGAAGCGCTCGGAATCTTTTGAGCCCGCTCGTGCCCGGTCTTTTGTCTGGGAGTCTTGTGCCACCGCTCCCGGCTTTCCGCCGGGTAAGCTGCCATCATGAAATCCGGATTTGCGTTTCAGGTTAAGGCGGCCGACGGTGCTGCCCGGGCGGGCGTGCTCACTACGCCGCATGGCGACGTGCCGACGCCACTGTTCATGCCTGTGGCAACGCTGGCCAGCGTGAAGGGGGTCGACATCGGGCGGGTCGCCGAGACCGGGGCCGGGATGGTGCTTGCCAATGCCTACCATCTGCACCTGCGGCCCGGCGAGGAGGTCGTCGAGCGGGCTGGTGGTGTGGCGGCGTTCATGGGCTGGCAGGGCCCCACGCTCACCGACAGCGGTGGCTTTCAGGTGTTTTCGCTGGCGCAGCAGGTCAAGGTGACTGAGACCGCCGCGAGTTTCCGCTCGCATCTCGATGGCCGCGCGGTGGAACTCTCCCCGGAAGTATCGATGCGAATTCAGGAACAGATCGGCGCCGACGTGGCAATGCAGCTCGATCATGTCGTCGCGTTGCCGGCCTCGCGTGAGGCGGTGGCAGACGCGATGCACCGGTCGTTGCGGTGGGCGGAACGCTGCCTCGCCGCTCACAAGCGCGAAGATCAGGCGTTGTTTGGCATCGTGCAGGGGGGGCTTGAGCCCGACCTCCGGGAGGAGAGCGCGGTGCGGCTCCGCAGCCTCGGATTCGACGGGTATGCCGTAGGAGGTCTATCGGTTGGCGAGGGGCCGGAGGCGATGGTGGCGACGCTCCATGCGACGACGCCCCACCTGCCCGCCGACCGACCGCGATATCTCATGGGCGTCGGTCAGCCTCACGACATCATTGCCGCCGTGGCCTCTGGCATCGACATGTTCGACTGTGTGCTGCCCACACGCTGTGGTCGTAACTCGCTGGTCTACACGTTTGCCGGCCAACTCCGGCTGCGGAATGCCTGCCACGCCACCGATCCCCGGCCGCTCGAGGAAGGCTGCCCCTGCCTCGCCTGTCGACACAGCCGCAGCTACATCCGGCATCTTTTTCTCGCCGGTGAGATGCTGGGGCCGATCCTGGCCTCGATCCACAACCTCACGTTTTACCAGCGGCTGCTGGCCCGGCTCCGCGAAGGCGTGCTCACTGGCCGCTTCGCTGCGGTTTGCGGCGAACTGCTGACGCGCCTCTCCCCAGACCCAGATCAGGCCTGAGAGCCGCCGCAGCCTGTTCGGGCTTGTCCGTCGGTCACGCGTCGCACTACATTTGCGGGTCTGCCGAAAGGCCCACTGTCGGTCGATTTGGTCCGTTTTGAGGAGTTGCCATGCACCCCGCGTCGCCCACCATGTCTGCAGTCCACCTGCTTGCAGTCGGCGGTCCGCCGCCTCGTCCGCTGGAACTGCTCATCACCTACCTGCCGATGGCGATGATCGTGCTGGTGGCCTGGATGATGCTCTACCGGCCGGAGCGTCAGCGGATGAGGCAGCACCAGGAACTCCTGACGAGCCTGAAGAAAAATGACCGCGTTCTCACAAGCTCTGGTATTTACGGCACCGTGGCGAATGTAGATCACGATGCCGACCGCGTCTTGCTTCGGGTCGACGAGGCGGGCAACGTGAAGATCGCCGTCACGCTGTCGAGCATCGCCAAAGTGCTGACTGACAAACTGACTGACAAGGGTGAAAAATCCTCGGAATATGGCGGGGGAGAGGCCGGCGGCGCTGCTTGATTGACTGCTTCCCGGCCCGGCGCGGCCGCCTTCGCTCCTACGACCCCCACACTGCACACGATTTTCCTGAAAACTGAAACGAGAACGGCATGAATAGTTTCCCCACCATGATCACCATGATCCAGTTGTTTGCCCAGGCCGCCGATGTGGCGACGGCGGCTGCCACTGCTCCGACAACAGCCCTCCCGGCCGGGCAGTGGTGGCGGGAGCCCTGGGCTGTCTGGGCCGTAGCGCTGCTCACGATTGTCGTACCGACCCTGCTCGCTTGGCTGTTCGCCAAGCGACTGCGGGCCGCCGACATGTGGGGCCGATTGGCAACGGTGCTCGTCGCGCTCACTGCCGGTGCCGTGATCACTTGGTTCGGCTGGCCGCCACGGCTCGGCATCGACTTGAAGGGGGGCGTGATCCTCGTCTATGAAGTCGATGCGTCGAAGGTGGCGGAGAAGAGCGAAGGCGAGGGATCAGCCGGGCAGAGGTCCGCGCCAGTTGATATGGACAAGCTCGTGGCGGCCGTGAGCCGCCGTGTCAATCCGGGCGGCCAGAAGGAAGTGACCGTTCGCCGCTACGGCCTCGATCAACTCGAGGTGATCGTGCCCGATGTCGATCAGTCGGAGGTTGATCTCATCAAGCGGGTGGTCTCGAGCGCCGGCGTGCTCGAATTCCGGATCACGGCCAATCCCGAGGATCCGCGGCATAAGCAGGTCATCGAGTTAGGTACCCGTTCTCCCGGCACAACCGTGACCGAGAGCGGCCGGCAGATCGGCCGCTGGGTGCAACTTGATACCACCAAGATCAATCCTGTCACCGATGGTGGCCTGGTCACGCGAACCATGCCCGACGGCCGTGTCGAGGTGTTAGTCGTGCTCGACCGATTTAACGTCACGGGTGGGTATCTTAGCCGCTCCTCTGCAAGCTACGACAGCAACCTGCAGCCCTGCGTCAACTTCTCATTTACCTCGTCTGGGGCGGCGCTCTTCGGCACGCTCACCGGCCAAAACCTGCCCGATCCTGCGAATCGGCTCACGAGCCGACTAGGTATCCTGCTCGACGACACGCTCCTCTCAGCGCCGACGATCCGTAGCATCATCTCAGGCGACGGCCAGATCACCGGGAGCTTCAAGCAGGCCGATGTCGAATTCCTGGTGGGTGTGCTCAATGCCGGCAGCCTGCCGGCGGCCCTCGTGAGTGAGCCGATCAGCGAGCAAAAGATTAGCCCCCAACTCGGGGCTGACACAATTCGCTCTGGCGCCCGTGCCATGCTGCTGGCGACGATCGTGGTGCTGGGGTTTATGCTCGCCTACTACCGGTTCTCGGGCTTTGTTGCCGATCTGGCAGTGTTGCTCAACATCCTCCTGGTCGTGTCGTTGATGATTTCGCTCAAGGCGGCGTTTACGCTAGCCGGTCTGGCCGGGCTCGTGCTCTCCGTCGGTATGGCGGTCGATGCCAACGTGCTCATCTACGAACGCATGCGTGAGGAAACCGAACGCGGGGCGGCGGTCCGGATGGCCATCCGCAACGGCTTCCAGCGGGCCTTCTCCACGATCATCGACTCGAATCTCACAACACTGATCACGGCCGTGGTGCTGTTTGCAATGGGCACCGACCAACTCAAGGGCTTCGCCGTCACGCTGATCCTCGGCCTGGTGCTGAATATCTTCACGGCGGTGTTTTGTTCCCGCGTGGCATTCGACCTCGCCGAACGGAATGGCTGGCTCCGCCGGCTCTCGATGGCCAAGCTTTTCGGCAATACCAACTTCGAGTTTGTCCGCTGGGTAAGGCCGGCGATCCTCGGCTCGCTGGCGTTTATCCTGCTGGGGCTGGCCGCCGCCTGGCAGCGTGGGCAGGGGCTCTTCGATATCGACTTCACCGGTGGCACCAGCGTGCAGGTGGCGCTGAAGCCCGAGCAGGCGCTCGACATTGCCGAGGTCCGTAAGGCGGTGTCGGTGCTGCCCGATGTGGCGGTGAGCGCGGTGACCGGCGGCGACGTGGCTCCGAACACGCGTTACAAGATCGACACATCGATCCGCGACGACGATCGGGTAGAAGGCGCCCTGCGGGATGCGTTTCCTGGCAGGCTCGCCACGTATTCGATGGGCTTTGGCGAGATTACCTCGACCGCCGAGCCGGACAAGCCGGCCGATCCCGCGGCGCTCTCCACCGCCGTGGCCCTCGACTTCCCGGAGAAGATCAACCTGCCCACGCTGCGGGTCACCATTGGGGATGCGCTTGAGGCCGAGGGGCTTGCCGACGCCCCCTTTGAACTGGAGGCAGATTCCGGACAAGCACAAGGGGGCGTCAGTCGGACGAAGCCCTACCGCAATTGGGCGCTCTCCACCGCGCTCGACGCGGCGACGACGCGAAAAGTGGTTGAGCGGGTGGCGCAGAAACTCGCCGAGACTCCGATCTATCTGTCGGCCAATTCGATTGGCGGCAAGGTCGCGGGTAACACGAAGATCACGGCGAGCTATGCGATGCTGGCGAGCCTGCTGATGATCGTGCTCTATGTCTGGGTACGGTTTCAGAACGTCTCGTTTGGCTTGGCCGCCGTGGTGGCGTTGATCCACGACGTATTGGTGGCGGTGGGCTGCCTTGCGCTGAGCACCTATGTCAGCCGGTATCTGGGCTGGGCGCTGGTCGACGATTTTAAGATCAGCCTCGACGTGGTCGCAGCACTGCTCACGATCGTGGGTTTCTCGATCAACGACACGATCGTCATTTTTGACCGGCTCCGCGAACTGCGGGGGAAGAGCCCTTATGTCACGGCGGCCATGATCGACAAGTCGGTCAATCAGACGCTCAGCCGCACAATCCTCACCTCAGGCACGGCGTTTCTCGCCACGTTCATTCTCTACCTCTTCGGCGGGCAGGGAATCCATTCCTTCGCCTTTACCATGCTGGTGGGCATCATCACAGGGTCCTACAGCACGATCTATATTGCCGCGCCAATCGTGCTCTGGCTGCAGGAAGGGGCAACGGCTGCCCGCCGCCAGCAGCCGGCGTCGCGTTCTGGAGCGCAGCTGTCTGCCTGATCAGCCGATCGGGAAGCCAGCCGTCCGCTGGCAGACTCTGCCGTTCTTATCGGCCGTGACGGCAACAACCGCTCGGGTAAAGCTGGCACGGCATTCGAACCCCGACCCGAGCGACCGGGGCGGCGCATACTCACTCTAGAGCCGCGTCGACTGTGTTTGTCAGTGGCCCGCGAAGAGACTCTTGCAGCCGTGCTCGAGAAGCCCGAGGAACCGACTCATGGCAACATTCATGCACACCCTGCGGCTTGTCGCGGGGCTGGCGCTTGTGGCGGGTGGAGTCGGTCTGGCTCAGCCCTTCATGGCTGCGGTCTGGGAGGCTCACCGCCAGGCGGCGATCGAGTCATGGGCTGCCGCACCGGCAGCGACACCGGCAGGGGGGGCGTACACGGCCGCGATCACCGGCGGGCATGCCATTCCCGACGCGCGGCAGGTCGATTTAGCGACGGGGCCGTGGTCGAATGCTGGCATGCAACCAAGTGGCGGCGTTGCCCCGAGTGGCATGCCGCCGCCACGCCCCCCCGCACCACTCCCTGATTCCACGATCGACCTGTCGCCGGCGTCGCCGGCCTTGAACCGCACGTATCGCTCCACCGTCGACATTCCCCCACCGCCGCTGCTCGACGGCCATGCTCCGCCGCCGCTGGCAGTTGGCTGGGCTGCGCATGATGTTGCTCCATCGTCGGAATCTGTTCCGACGATGCAGTCGGCCGCGATACCCGCCACCTATGTCGTGCGGGACGGCGATGATCTCACAGGCATCGCGTTGCGGGTCTATGGGCATGCGGGGGCTGCCACTGCGATCTGGGCGGCCAACCAAGATCGGCTGCGTGATCCGCAGCTGCTCCCAATCGGCTTAGCGTTGCAGATGCCTCCTTCCTGGACGGTACCGGCCGTCCAGGCGGCCCACGGGGCTGGTCGCGGCGAGTCAATCGAGCCCGTGTACGCGAGCCGGAAGAATGGCCGCCTGCCGCAGGCTGCCGATCCAGAGTCTGCCAGACCACAGGCCCGCGGTGATGACGGCCTTGTCTGGCTCCACGGAGCTGCCGCGTCGAACAATGGCCCGGTCGCCTTCGCAGCCGGGCAACAGGCTCCGCCCGCGGCACCCGCGAGCCGGCCGCTGCGGGTGCGGGTGGGGAATGGTGATTCGCTCGACTCGATCGCAGTCAGGTTTTATGGAGACCGGGCGATGGGCCAGCAAATCTGGCAGGCGAATCGCGATCAGCTGCGGAGCCCCGACCTACTCGTTTCTGGAATGGAGTTACGGCTACCGTGACTTTTGCCTGGCGGCCTCTCGTGGGATAAGTTTTTAACTTGTCCAATCCGTGCTGCTACCCGCGATGGCA
>JBAXUW010000020.1:0-24773 GCA_037129495.1 Planctomycetota bacterium
TCGTGTCGGCGGGCACCTTCGGCCTGATGGACGCGATCGATGCCTACGATATGTCGCGGGGGGTAAAATTCGAGACCTACTGCGTGCCGCGTATTCGCGGGGCGATGCTCGACGAACTACGGACGATGGACTGGGTACCGCGGCTCGTGCGATCGAAGGCCAGCAAGCTTAACGAGGCGCTCAAGACGCTGGAGGCCAGGCTGGGCCGGGCACCGGCCGACGCCGAGGTCGCCGCGCACATGAGCCTCTCGCAGGAGGAGTTTGAGAAACTGCTCGTCGATGCCAATGCGGTCGGCCTCGTGAGCCTCAACAAGAAGTGGTGCGAAACCGACAGTTCGAAGGATGTCCGCGAGATCGATATTCTCGAGGATAAAAAGGGGGACGACCCGACACGGCGGATCCAGAAATCCGACCTCATGCGACTGGTCACCAAAGGTCTTAATCGCAACGAACGTCTGATCATCATCCTCTATTACTACGAGGAGTTGACGATGAAGGAGATCGGCTCCACGCTCGATCTCTCAGAAAGCCGCGTCAGCCAGATGCACTCGGCGATCGTCGAACGGCTGCAAGACCAGCTCGATAGGCGGAAGGTCGAATTCGCCCTCAGCTAATGAAGCGACAGGCACTGGCAAGCTGACCCGGCAAGCTGGGTAGGTTGGGAAGGTCCGACGGCGGTAGGCTGCGAACAACAGGGAATTTAAAAATTTGTTGAAGTTTAACCCAATGGTCGGTCGAAGAGAGTAGATGAGTTACGGCGACCGGCGGTTGCATCCGATCGGCCTCTGTCCGACGACTGATGTCGCCGGAACGCGGAAGCGCGGTAATAATAGTTACGAGATCAGTCAGAAAGGACAGGCAGGCGAGAATCCCAGCACACAGACCGAACCGTCCGGAAGCAGGCCGCGTAGAAGCGGACATGCGGGGGGTGAGGGGATTCGAAATACTGTCTGTCCACCACGAGGAGAGCCATCATGAATATTTGGGGTGTCACGTCGACGCAGGGATCACAAGGTCTCACCGCATCACAGGGTCTCACCGCAGCACAGGGTCTCACCGCATTAAACGGCGTTGAGGCTGCTCAGGGCACACAGGCTGCGATGCAGCAGGGTGTGGCCGAGGTACACGACTCCGTTTCGCTGTCGGTCGATGCCGTTCGCACCGCGGATTCAACGGGCGACATTCGCTTCGACCGTGTCAATTCGATCCGAGCGTCGATTGCCGACGGATCATATGAAACGCCGGAAAAGCTTGATGCCGCGCTCGACCGTCTGCTCGACCGCCTGAACGGCTGAAGCAGCCGAGATCGGCTCAGCTAAAACGCAACACGACAGCCGGACCGGCAGCGGTCCGGCTGTCTTCGTTTCGTGACGCGGGCCGGACAAGCAGGCCAGACAAGACGGAAGCCTGGGGGATGCTACAATGACTTACCTCCCCTTGGATTCCTTCATGGCCACCGCATCCGATTTTTCGCTAAGCAAAGTCAACGTTGCCCTGACGCCGCGGGAACGGTTTGCGGAGTTTCTTCAGACCCGCGGTAAACGGGTCACGCGGCAGCGGGAGGTGATCGTTGACCACGTCAGCAGCCACCACGAGCACTTCGATGCCGAGCAACTCTTAGCGGACCTCCGCCTGACACCGGAGGGGGCAAAGGCCAGCCGCCCCACGGTCTACCGCACGCTCACCGAGATGGTGGATGCAGGGTTGCTTCGGAAGATGGTGCTCGAGGGCAGGGCGGTCTACGAACATGACTACGGCTACCCGCAGCACGATCATCTCCATTGTACGTCGTGCCAGCAGTTAATCGAATTTTCCAGTGATGAGCTGGCAAGGATCTGCGACGCAGTGGCAGTCCAGCACCAGTTTCGGGTCCGCAGCCACCGGCTGATCATCGTCGGCCTCTGTAACAAATGCCGATCAAATCGCAGTAAGTCGCGTCATCAAGACCGGGTCTAAGAGACGCGGACAAGTTAGAAAACGTATCCCACGATAAAGAGGGATGAGCGGGTGAGTCCGAGTGAGTCCGAGTGAGTCCGAGTGAGTGGTTAGACTCGCAGGGCCGATTCGGCGGCCCTCGTGGGGCAAGCGGCGAGCGCCTCACGCACCGGGCCGGCGATAAATTCTTCCACCTGCGCCGCGGCGCGGCCAGCGAGCCCCGGCACATCCATCGCCTGCACGAGATCGAGGCCTGCAAAGAGCGGGTCGGCGGCGAGCCGCTCGATCAGATCGTTGTCATGCCCCTCGCGCATCTGGGCGGTGGTGGCATGGCTGTGGCGGCGGAGCGCCTCGTGGAGTTCCTGCCGGTCACCGCCCGCCTTCGCGGCGGCCATCAGCAGTCGCTCGCTGGCGAGGAAGGGAAGGTGATGCTCCAGATTGCGGCGGATGGCACCTGGCAGCACGACGAGTCCACCGGCGATATTGGCATAGATGACGAGCTGGGCATCGGTGGCGAGGAAGGCCTGTGGCAGCACGAGGCGACGCGGAGCGGAGTCGTCGAGCGTCCGTTCGAACCACTGCACTGCCGCCGTCTGGCTGGTGGTCGCCGCAAACCCCATCACGTAGCGGGCGAGGCCGCACATCCGCTCGGCCCGCATCGGATTGCGTTTATAGGGCATGGCGGAAGAGCCGACCTGATCAGTTTCAAACGGCTCCTCAAGCTCCGCCCACGCGGCGGCCAGTCGTAGGTCGTTCCCTGCCTTATGAGTTGATTCGGAGATGCCAGAGAGCACTGCCACGACCTGCGAATCGATCTTCCGTGAGTAGGTCTGGCCAGTCACCGCGTAGGAACGGTCGAAGCCAAGCTTTTGCGACACGAGCTCGTCGAGGTGGCGGACCTTGGCATGGTCGCCCGCGAAGAGTTCAAGAAAGCTGGCCTGCGTGCCTGTCGTGCCTTTCACACCACGGGCCCGTAGCTCGCTACGACGGTGCAGGACCTCCTTGAGGTCAAGCAGCAGATCGTGTATCCAGAGGCAGATCCGCTTGCCGATGGTGGTCGGCTGGGCGGGCTGCAGGTGCGTGCGGCCGAGACAGACCAGATCGCGAGTCTCCAGGGCGCGGTCCGCCAGCCGCTCGATCACCACGGCGAGCCGGGCGGCGATCAGATCGAGTGAGTCGCGCATCAGGATGAGATCGGTGTTGTCGGTAACGTAGGCGCTTGTAGCACCTAGGTGAAGGATAGGACGGGCCGACGGGCAGGCATCGCCATAGGTATGGAGATGCGCAAACACGTCGTGTCGCATCGTCCGTTCGTAGTCGGCGGCCTTCGCAAAGTCGATCGGCTCAAGATGGGCCCGCATCTCGGCGAGTTGCGCGGGCGAGATCGGCAGGCCCAGTTCTGCCTCGGCCTCCGCCAGGGCGAGCCAAGCCTGCCGCCAGAGCTTATAGCGGTGGTTATCACTCCAGAGCCGCGACATCTCCGCCGAAGCGTAGCGGGAAGCCAGGGGATTGTCCCAGCGGTCACGGGGATCGGCATGTGGATCGGAAGTCACAAATGGGCTCCATGAATGGCATGAGTCGCGGGATGGTGCAGGACGTCCAAGAGGAGTTAGTTTTTTTGAGTGCGGGGGGCTGGGGCGGCCTGCTGGCTCATCTTGCAGAAGAGCCGCTCCAAAGCCAGTCGCGCACGTAGACCTCGCGAGGCGTCGCTCTTGAGGGCGAGGTCAAGGCCCAGCAGCAGGACCGGAAGTTGACGCGCCCGCCGCGGGCCGAGTTGCCCAAGCGCCTCGCGAGCGAGAGCGAGCGCCTTCGGCCAGGCGGCGACACCGGCCTCGCGGAGTGCCTGTTCCACGCCGGCGGGCCGGCCCTCTCCGGCGGGGAGTGCCAGCAGCCGCGCCGCTGTGGAGAGCCGCCGCAGCACCGAGGCCAGCTGAGCGCTGATGCCGATCGGGTTTTCTCCAGCGTCGAGCAGGGCGGCGAGTTGGGCGATGGCCTCACGGGCGTTGCCACCCCCGGCAGCATCGATCATGCCCCAGGCGGTGCGGTCCAGCGGGCTGCCTGCAAAGTCGTCGATGGCGTCGGGCTGAATGGGAGTTTTCTTTGCGGCCGGCTCGATGGCGGCGGCGAGGCGGGCCAATGCCTGATCGACCTGCCCAAGATTGTTGCCGAGGCGTTCGAGCAGTCGCTGCGCCGTGGCGGCCGCCAACTGGATCTCATGCCGCGACTGCGCCCATTTCCGCACCCAGGCCGCGAGGTTGGCCCGCGGGGGGATCGAGATGTCGACGGCCAGGCCACTTTTTGTCACCGCTTTTGCAAGCCGGGTGTTGGAGGGGAGGCTCTTGACCTCGAGGATCACCAGACCGCGACTGCCTGTCCGCGGTGCACTCGCAAGCTTTTCAAGCAACTCCCGGGCGGCTGTCACGAAGCTGTCGGCCGACCGCACGACGGCCGCGCGGGTTGCCCCGGCGAAGAGCGGTACGGTGGCCGCCTCGTCGAAGACATCGCGGGGATCCGGATCGGCATCGCCCGCAAACTCCCGCCAAGCCCACGACCGATCAGCCTCGTCTGGGCAGAGGCGATCGCGGAGCAGATGGAGCATATGGCCCGCGAGGAACGGCTCGTCGCCGACCAGCACGACCAGCGACGGCGTGCCGAGCGACCAGTCGGCCGGTTGCTGCAGGATGTCGAGGGCACTGAGGGCAGCGGGCACGGCAACGCTCCAGCGGAAAGCTGTGAGTGTAGCGGGCGGCGGGCCGGATTCGCAGGCCCAAGCTAGCCCAACCGGACTGAAAGGCCCGGGGACCGCTACGGCGCTGCGGGCAGCCGAACGCCGCCGAGGCGGCCGACCACGCGGGCGGTCGAGACTGTCACCGGCTGAGTGCTGGTGGCGGAGCCCACGTTGCCGGCGGCGTCGGAGACCTCGATCCGCAGGTAGACGCGGGCCGGTGTCGCCCGATCAGGCTGCCAGCGGTATTCCCCTTGATTGTCGCTGGCGGTGGCAATCGTCGCCCAAGGCCCCTCGGCGCTCGGAGAGTAGAAAAGGCGGGCTGTTTTCGGCGCGGGAAGCTGATCGCGGGATATGTAGCGGATCAGGATGCTGATGGAATCGCCTTCGACAACCCGGGTGGCGCCGAGCAGTTCGATCTGCGGGGGGTCCTCATCAATTCCGATCCAGCTCTCAGCAGCGTCTCCGGGCCGCGGCCCGTTGCTGGCATCCGGCACGTCCGGCACGATCTCCAGACGGAAGCCATAAAGCCCAGCGGCTGGCAGTACAACGTTGATCGGGCTGACGCTATCGTCGTCGACGGCTGTCTTCTGCCAGGAGATGCCGGCATCTCTGGTGCTCCAGAGTTCGACCCGCAGGCGGGGGCCGGTTGGCCGTTCGATCGGAAGTTCATAGTCCCACGCGAACCGTCGCGATCGCAACAACTGCAGCGGCTTACCCCGGTAGTCGAGCCCAAGGGGCTGTGACCCAGCCGCTAGCTGACCTGTCGGCGAGATGGGGAGGCCCGCCGAGGCCGATGCCAACAGGCTGCGGCCGCCGGTCGCATCACCGCCGGTCGGACGGTTGGCGAGGACGCTCTGCGCTGCAGCGGGCAGGGCTTCGGCCGGTCGGATGACAGTGCCTGCGGGAGCCCGAGGCTGTTCCGCCGACCAGGCGGCAGCGGTCTCGGCCGTCCAGCCGGTGGTGGGATGGGTGACGTCGGCCGCGATTTTAGCCGCTGCGATTGACCGCGGAGCAACCATGTCAGCCATGTCGCCGGCCTCCTGCGTGGGCAGGCTCGGCGCGCCAAGTTCCCGGGCCAGCGCCGTCTGATCGATATTAGGATCAGTGGCTTCCATTGTGAACTGTCGCACCGTCTGGTTGCCGGCGGAGTCTGAGACCGTGATTCGGGCCGTGAGCTGGTCGATTTTCTCTCCCGCCCACCAGATCTCCTCGCCGACCAGATGGGCCGGGGATTCCCGCGACAGTACGCCCTGGGCGGCCACAGTCTTCCAACCCGGATCCCCCGCGGTCCGGTATTCAAGCTTCAGAGCTTCCATCCGGATGGAGTCATCAATAGCGGCATAGCGACAGAGAATTTCTCCGTCGGTGCCCTTCCACACCCGGGCGGCGAGCCGCGGGCTGGCCGCGTCTACCAGCACCCGCATGTCGGGTCCCTCGCCACCACGGGCCCGGCCCTTGCGATCGATGGCCCGCAGTCGAAACCAATATTCACCATCGGTTCCGGCCTGATAGGCGAATGTTCCCACCGAAGGCGCCACCTCACCGGCGGGCTCCCAGGTGCCGCCCAGATCCTTTGAGACGCTCATCACGACCCGCTGCGGCGCGGCATCGCCATCGGCATCCTGGCTTTTGGTCGCGCGGAAGGGAATCGAAAACGTGCGGTGCTTGGTTCTGACCAATTCCGGCAGACGGACCTGTTCGACCGGCCCCTCGGGGGCGGCCCGGGCCGGCAGGGCCGAAAAGACGGCACCGGCGGCAGCCCATGCCAGCAGGGCGAATACGGCGGCCAGGGAGGTCCCTGGGAACGGGCGGCGGGCGAGGCCGGACAGAGTATGTGCCGCAGAAGCTAAATACATGGCACTTGGTATCGGTTCATCCAGTCGGAAAGTCGCGTTTTTCCGGCACAAGCGGAAAAATCGTTGAGTTTTGCGGCTGCCAGCTTTGCCATTGCCACAGGCTGTGGGGCCTGCGAAAAATCGGTAATGTTCTGGACTCGATTTCGGCCCGACGTCCATACTAGGGTAAGTGGTGAGGGCCGCGTCGGCCTTCCGGAGAACACTCCACCTTCGGGCGACCGTCCTCCGCGCAGAGGCTGTTTCCAGTGCAAGCGTTTCTGATCAGCGCCGTGGTCCTGGGATTACTCGTGGCCGCCGGGATCGCTGCAATCGTTGCAGTCAGGTCATGGTGGCTCCAGCCGGAGGCCGATCATGGCGATTGGGAAAGCGTGCTTGTCGGCTACAAAAATCTGCGGGACAAGGGTGTGCTTAGCGAAGAGGAATACCGAAAAATATCTACGCTCGTCGAACCGCACGTGCGGACCGATACGGTAGTACCCGACCGCGCTGCGCGGTCGAGCACTTCGTAGAGATTGAAAAGCGCTCAGAGCAGCAAAGCGGTCTGTGGTGAACGGACAAGAACGACTTCCAGAGGAATTCAAGCATGCCAACAGGGAAAGACGTCGGCGGACTCGGACGGCGCGGTGCCGGCGGGACGACTAAGAAGAACGCCTTCTGCTCGTTCTGTCGTAAGAGCTACCGCGACGTGGGGCCGCTCGTCGAGGGGCCAGGCGACGTCTACATCTGTGGTGAGTGCATCGACCTCTGCGAGTCTATTCTCGACCAGGAGAAGCGGCGACGTGGCACAAGCAAGCAACTCTTCACCACGATCCCGACGCCCCGTGAGATCGTTGGCCATCTCGATCAATATGTGATCGGCCAGCAGCATGCCAAGCGGGTGCTCGCCGTCGCAGTGCACAGCCACTACAAACGGTTGAATCTCGGCAGCGAGAGTGGTGATGTCGAGGTTGATAAGTCGAACATTCTGATGCTCGGCCCCACCGGATCGGGAAAGACACTCCTCGCCCGCACGTTGGCCCGCATCCTGGATGTGCCCTTCGCCATCGGCGACGCCACCACGCTCACTGAGGCGGGTTACGTCGGTGAAGACGTTGAGAACCTCCTCCTCAAACTGCTCAGCGCTGCAGATTTCGACATTGAGGCCGCTCAGCGGGGCGTTCTCTACATCGATGAGATCGACAAGATCGGCAAAACCAGCCAAAACGTCTCAATCACCCGTGACGTTTCTGGTGAGGGCGTGCAGCAGGCGCTCTTGAAGATGCTTGAGGGCACCGTTGCCAACGTGCCGCCGCAGGGCGGCCGCAAGCATCCGGAGCAACAGTACATCCAGATCGACACCTCAAACATCCTCTTCATTTGCGGCGGCACCTTTGTCGGCATCGACAAGATCATTGCGCGGCGACTTGGCAAGCGGACGATCGGGTTTGGGCAGCCCAGCAACTGCCGTGGTGACGCCGATCTGGCGGAACTGCTCCCGCAGGTCGATTCCGACGACATCCTTGAGTTTGGGTTGATTCCTGAACTCGTTGGCCGTCTGCCTGTGATCTCATCGCTCCAGCCGCTCGACGAGAACGCGCTGGTCAAGGTGCTTCGCGAGCCCAAGAACGCTCTTCTGAAGCAGTATCAGCGGCTCTTCGGTGTGGAGAACTGCAAGCTTGAGTTCACCGACGAGGCGCTGGTGGCGATAGCCCGCCGCGCGATGCGAAAGGAGACCGGGGCCCGTGGCTTGCGGTCGATTATGGAGGAAGTGATGCTCGACATCATGTTCGATCTGCCGGAGAACAACGGCAGCACCTACGTGATCAACGAGCACAACGTCGCTGGCACAGAGCCAGTGACGCTGATCCGTGAAGCCCGTCACAAGAGCGCGTAGGCGGGCAGGATCGCCACTAAAAAATGCCGAGCTGATCCCGGGCATCGTCGGTCATGCGGTCCGGAGTCCAGGGTGGATCCATCACGATTCGCACCTCGACGGCCGCGATAGTATCGCGGCTACTGACGCAGCGTTTTGTGTCGGCAATTAACTGCGGCCCAGCCGGACAGGCTGGGCTCGTCATCGTCATGTCGATCGACACATGATGCTTGCCGGGAGCATCGGCCGCCGCTGAAAGCGTGACACCGTAGATCAGGCCGAGATCGACGATGTTGACAAACAGTTCGGGATCCTTGACCTCCTTGAGCCACTCGCGAACCGCCTCCTCGCTCGGGGTGCCGGCAAGGAACGCTGTGGCGGGGCTGGAATGAGCGACGGAACTCGACTGGGCGAGGCCGATCGACTGGGCGGTGGAACTCGATTGAGGGCCGCTGACGGCAGCGGTTGGCACCGCCTCGGCGGCGCTGGCCGTATTGGTCGGCGGGTAGCTGCGGAATTCGGTCACTGGACCCTGCTGCGGGCCGGGCTCGGTGCCAACTGCCACCCAGACGCCGCCATCGGCCACCTTCACAGCGTGGGATCGGGTGGGCCTGACTGCCGGCATCGAGAGGGCCGCACCGTTACGGATATCAAACTTTGCGCCGTGTCGCGGACAGGCGATCTTGAAGCCCACGAGTTCGCCATCGATAAGCGGGCCGCCGTCGTGCGTGCAGACGTCGTCAATCGCGTAAAACCGGCCTTCGACCTGGAAGAGCGCAATCACCTCGCCCTCGACCTCGACCAACAGCCTGCCTGGATGAGGAACCTCGGCCACGTCGGCGACACGAAAAAAATCAGCCATGATGCACCTCTAGGAAATACGGCGAATGCGGCTGCCGATTGCCCGGGCGAGCGCCTCGCGAACCGGAAGAATGGTGATCCGATCGAAGACCTGCTGGAAGAAGCCAGCCACCACGAGCCGGGCGGCCTCGTCGGCGGAAAGGCCGCGGGCCTGAGCGTAGAAGATCTGCTCTTCATCGACGCGACCGCTGGTCGCGCCATGGGTGCAGCGGACGTCATCGGCCTCGATCTCGAGGCCCGGGATTGAGTCGGCGCGGGCATCGCGGGAGAGCATGAGGTTGTCGTTCCGCTGGTAGCCGTCGGTCTTCTGGGCGGCCTTGTCGACCTTGATCATGCCCCGCCAGACGAGCCGCGAACGGTCCTGCAGGCCGCCTTTATAAAGAAGATCGCTCCGGCAGCCCGGAGCCTCGTGATGCTGGAGCGTGTTGTAGACAAGTTGCTGGCGGCCCTCGGTAAACATCACGCCGTTGACCTGCGCCGAAGCGCCGCGGCCAGCCAAGCTCACGTCTTGGGCTACCTGCGAGAGCCGACTGCCGAGAGCGCCGAGCGTCCACTGCAATCGGCCTTGCTCGTGCACCACCGCCTTCTGCCGAGCAAAGTGCCAGACACCCGTGCCCCAATTCTGGAGATTGACCATCCGCAGGAAGGCATGGCGGCCCACAACGATCTCGGTGCCACCGCAGTGCAGGCCGGAGCCCGAGCCGGCACTCCCGCCACCGGCAGTCTCGGTCAGCACCGTGGCCTCAGCGCGGTCGCCAAGCACGACTAACACATGCGACGTGTCGACGCCGTTGTCGCCAAGTGCGGAGAGCACATGCAGTGGCTCTACAATCCGCACACCGGGCGGAACATAGAGCACGGTGCTAGCCTCATGAAAGGCGGCATGCAGCGCCGCGAACCAGTCACACTGCGAGTCGATTACCGAAAACCAGTGCTGCTCAAAGAGGTCGCGATGCTCGGCCAGCAGCCGGTCAGCCGAACCGAAGAGCACACCCTGAGCGGCGAGCCGTGGGTCGAGTTCCTCGCGAACGATATGGCCGTCGAGCGAGAGCATCCGGCCCGCCAGCGGGGTGCGACCGCTCCCCGCCGCGATGGCAGCTTCGAAAAATGACTCGCCAGTCGTAGCCGTCGCCGCGTCTAAAAACTCAGCCAGCAGGCCGGTAGGCATGGCGGCGTCAGCGGGAGGACGGCTACGGGGCCCCCAGGCCTTCGGCTTAAAGAGACGGAGATCGGTCCGCATCCAGTTTTCGGTGCGCCGATCGGGCAGGGCAAGCGACTCCAGCCGCTCAAGGGCCGCACGACGTAGGTCATTGACCCAGCCGGGAGCGGCTTGAGATGTGATCGACTTTTCGAGCGATAAGCGGTCGAAGGTGGCGGAGGGAGGAGGGGCGGTGGACGTCGTCATCGTGTCAGGGGCTCAGCCCACCGAGCCTTCCATTTGGAGTTCGATGAGCCGGTTCATCTCCACGGCATACTCCATCGGCAGTTCCTTCACGAGCGGCTCGATAAACCCGCTCACGATCATCGTGCTCGCCTCGGCCTCGCTGAGGCCACGGCTGGTGAGATAGAAGAGCTGCTCCTCACCGATCTTCGAGACACTCGCCTCGTGGCCGATCGAGACATCCTGCTCCTCGATTTCGATGTAGGGATAGGTATCGCTGCGGCTTCGATCGTCGAGAATGAGGGCATCGCAGACGACGCTTGACCGGCTTTTTTTCGCCCCCGGCTCCACGCGGACCAAGCCGCGGTAGCTGGCGCGGCCGCCGTTTTTCGAGATGCTCTTGGAGACGATTCTGCCGGAGGTATTGGGGGCGGCATGCACGAGTTTCGCGCCGGCATCCTGATGCTGGCCGGCCGATGCGAACGCGATCGAGAGAATCTCACCGCGAGCGCCGGGCTCCATCATGTAGACGGCCGGGTATTTCATCGTCAGGCGGCTGCCGAGATTGCCGTCAATCCACTCCATCGTCGCCCCTTCGTAGGCCATGGCCCGCTTGGTGACGAGGTTGTAGATATTGTTGGCCCAGTTTTGAATCGTTGTGTAGCGGCAGCGGCCATGCTTCTTGACCACGATTTCCACGACAGCCGAGTGCAGGCTCTCGGTGGAATACATCGGCGCTGTGCAGCCCTCGACATAGTGCACCTGAGCGCCCTCGTCGACGATGATCAGCGTTCGCTCAAACTGCCCCATGCTCTCGGCATTGATCCGGAAGTAGGCCTGGAGCGGGAATTCGATCTTCACTCCCTTAGGAACGTAGATGAATGAGCCACCCGACCAGACGGCCGAGTTGAGCGCCGCAAACTTATTGTCGGTGGGCGAAATGATCCGGCCGAAGTATTCGCGGAGCAGGTCGGGGTGCTCGCGAACGGCGGTGTCGGTGTCGGTGAAGATCACGCCCTGCTTGGCAAGATCTTCCGCCAGCGAGCCGTAGACCACCTCACTCTCAAACTGTGCTTTCACCCCGGAGAGAAACTTCCGCTCGGCTTCAGGAATACCGAGTCGATCGAACGTCTTTTTGATGGCATCGGGCACCTCTTCCCACGTCTTACCCTGCTGTTCGGTGGGCTTGAGGTAGTAGAAGATGTCTTGAAAATCGATGGCGATGTCGCCGCCCCAGTGGGGCATCGGCTTGGAATTAAAAATCTCCAGCGACTTCAGTCTGAAGTCGCGCATCCAAGCCGGCTCCTGCTTCATCTCCGAAATCTGTTCGACGATCGTGGCATCGAGGCCCCGGCGAGCCTTGAAAACGGCCGGGGAATCGGTGCGAAAGTCATACTTGTTGATCTCGCCGATCGAGCCGCCCGTCGTGGCAGCGAGGGTGCTCGTTGCGGTGTTTGAAGCCAGACTCGAAGATTGAAAGCCGGTGGCCATGGACTATTCCTCGGGAGGGTTAAGCGAGAACTGCTTGAGTTTTGAGAGGGACTTTGTTGTCGTTTGATTCCTGCATCGACTCTTCGGCGGCTGCAGCGTCGGGATAGGCGGCACGGATCCGCTCGTAGCCCTTTTTGTGGAGTTCGGCGGCAAGTTCAGGTCCGCCAGATTCGACGATCCGGCCGCCGAGCATCACGTGCGTACGGAGCGGAATATTGTGTTCTAGTAGCTGTTCGTGGTGGGTGATGATCAGGATGCCCATCTCGGCGCCACCGATTTGCGCAATGCTCTGGCTAGCGAGCCGCACGGCGTCGGCATCGAGGCCGCTGTCGGTTTCGTCAAGGATGGCGAACTTCGGGCGAAGCATGGCAAGTTGCAAGATCTCGGCCCGCTTCATCTCGCCACCGGAAAAGCCATCGTTGACATACCGCCGGGCAAACTCGGTGTCGATCGAGAGATCAGCCATCTTGGCCTTTAGCTCGCTCCGGAAATCACGCATCGGCATCAGTTCCTGGCCCTCCTTGCGGTCGGGATTCCGGACGTTGGTGACCGCATGCCGGAGGAAGTCGGCCAGCCGTACGCCCGGAATCGACATCGGCCGCTGAAAGGCCAGAAAGATTCCTGCGCGGGCCCGCTGATCGGGTTCCATGGCGAGCAGGTCGTGCCGCGTGCCGTCGGCCGCCACCAGTTCGATCGAGCCTGCCGTGACCTCGTACGAGGGATGGCCCATGATGCAGTAGCCGAGCGTGCTCTTGCCGGAGCCGTTAGGGCCCATCAGCGCGTGGATTTCACCACGGCCGATCTCCAGGTTCACACCTTTGAGAATCTCTTGGCCGTCGACAGCGGCACGCAGCCCTGTAACAACGAGTTTTTCCTGCGACTGTGCGGTCATATGCTTCGTTTCTGGGGCGTTTTTGGTGCCCTTCCTGCGGCGCTACTATTCTTACGACTGGACCTTCTGATGATCATATACGAGGCTATTCATTTCGACCGGTGAGACAACGTAGCCGGAGTGGTGTGGCACGGGCAGTTCGTCGTCGATCTTGCCAACACCATCAGACCGCTTGGCGATCCGCTGCCCCTGGATTTTGTCTTGGATCCGCATCAGTCCCTCAAGCAGGCTTTCAGGGCGGGGCGGGCAGCCCGGCACGTAGACATCGACCGGCACGACCAGATCAACGCCCTTCACAACGTGGTAACCCCACTTAAAGTATGGGCCGCCGCCGGTCGTGCAGGCGCCCATGGCGATCACATACTTCGGATCGGGCATCAGGTTATAAAGGCGACGCACGCGGCTCGCCATCTTGTAAGTGACAGTACCAGCTACGATCATTAAGTCTGCCTGGCGGGGCGAGGCGCGAAAGGCGCCAGCGCCGAACCGGTCGAGATCGTAGCGGCTCGCACCGGCGGCCATCATCTCGATTGCACAACAGGCCAGACCGAACGTCATCGGCCAGATGCTCGACTGCCGGGCCCAGTTGATGGCCTGTTCGACCGTCGTCAGGACCATGTTTTCCTCAAACCGTCCTTCGATCCAGGGAGTCGGGTTGACTAGGGGTTGGGTCATGGGGAGCTCCGAGTCGTGGTTTGTGCGTTTTGGTGGTTTGACCGTCGTCTATCGAACATCTCTGGTATTCAATGCTCTAGTCCGGTTCGAGGCAAGGCCCAGCTGCTGCCGACAGGGCGGCGGGGGCTGTACGGAGCGTAAAGCGGCAGCAGGCCTGACCGTCGAGGTGACACTCGGAGAGTTGCACCGGGGTGCCGACGAGTTCTTGAAACATCACCCGCTCGGCGGCACAAATGCCGCGATCCTGTTTGGCGAGTTCGGGATAGGGGCAGGCGTAGCTGGCGAGCACTGGCGCTTCGTCAGGCTGAGACTGTTCAATACCGCAGGAGATCCCGCGATTCCGCAGGATTTGGGAAGCACTTTCAAGACGCTCCCGTGGCGTTTCCCCCGCCACATCGTCGCGATACATGCTTGCCATGGCCGCGCCGATCCGGGTGATCAGGCCCTGGCGAACCGCCGGGTCGCGAATGTCCCGCAGTTCCCGCCAGAGCACCATCGCCAGGTCGCGAAAATTATCGCCCCCCGTCCGCTGGCCTTTTTCCGTGAGGCTATAGCTATGCGAAGGGCGACCACGCAGCTTGGCGGGCAGCGTGGTTCGACCGACCAGACCAGCTTGCATAAGCCGATCGAGCCGCTGGCGAACGGCGGTCGCCGTCACGCCCATCCGGGCTGCCAATTCGCTCACCCCGAGCATGTTTTCCACGCGGAGCAGCTCAATAACGGCGGCATCGGAATGGCGGTGTTCGGCGGGTGCTGGATAGAAAGCCATGCCTTTATCTTAAGCCCCGAATCATTTTTGACAAGTCCGCATGTGAAAAATAGACCGTGTCGCTTGCCCTCCCGATGAGATAAGTTTTCTAACTTGTCCAATCCATGTTGCTACCGCTGTGGCACTGCAGCGCCGGGCCGGCAGAAGTTGGCCGTCTTCACGAAAAACACGACTTCGTGTCGTTTTTTTCTTGGCGAGCCGCCGCTCGCTGGTGCTTCTCACGGCGTCCTGCCGTGCCGATCCCGGCTCTCCGGATTTGTTGTGGGACACGTTTTTGGAGCCTGTCGTTTCTCCCTTTCCAGAGGGAGAGGCTTGAGCGTGGGAAGGTCCTCACTTCTGATCCGGTATCATGCAATCATGCAGAAACATCGATTGTTTACTCACCTCGCCCTCGGACTGGCCGTTGCGACCCCCACGAGCTACGGCGAAGACACAGCCCCGCGGGAGCCGACCGCCGATGGCACTGTCTCAGTCGTTGTGGCGCCGCCGGTTACCAGCCGCGAAGACCCGGCCCCCAGTCTGGCCACTGGGTTACTCGTCCAGGCGCTTGAGCCGCTCCAACCGCCGGCCGCGGGCCTCCGCAGACCAGCGACTGACTCGGCCGCTTCGGCTCCTACCTATGCCCGCCCGCTCACGCTGGTCGAGGCGCTTGAGCGGTCTGGCGACCGATCACGGCGGCTCTGGATCTCGCAGGCCTATTGGAAAGTGTCGGCGGGGTTTGCGGTCTTCCGCTGGCGGACCGAGGCAGTCGAACGGCTGGAGCTGATCGCACCCGGCGGTGATCCCCACGATCGGGCTGTGCTTGATGTTGCAACGGCCGCCGCCCGGGCCGACTTGGCCGATGCCCGCGCCGAACTCATCGCCGCCCAGCAGGAACTCATCGACTTAGTCCGCCTGCCGGTCGGCGAGCCGCTCCCCTGGCCGGTCGACAGGCCGCTGGCCGGCCCCTATCAGACGCATTTCGAGGCGATCTTTGCCACCCGTCCAAGCACGGGCCGCATTCGGGCCATCGTGCGGATGCTGCCGTCGAAGCACGAGGCGCTCGAGGCGCGAGCTGCGGCCGTGGTGGCTGCCCAGAAGGCGATGCAGATGGCGGAGACCGACCATGCGAAGGGCCAGCGGCCCATTGAGGCGGTGACCGCGGCCCATGCTGCCGTCACTGACCAGCAGCGGGAGTTTGTCGACGCGATGAAGGCCTACAACCTCGACATCGCCGAATACGCGATGGCGGTCGCCGATCTCTCCGTGCCAGACGACCGCTTCGTGTCGATGCTGATCGGCACGCCGATCCAGTGGCGACCCCAAGCCGCAGCCCCCGCGACGACGGCACCGCCACCAACCCCCTGACCTCTGACCCCTGACCTCTGACCCGACCGGTGTCGAACCAGTCCCAGAGCCACACCATGACGATCACCACCACGAGGTCTGCCGAAATCAATTCCCCCGCACTGGTCGCGCCGCTGCGAATCGGCCCGCTTGTGATCGACCCGCCTGTGCTGCAGGCGCCGATGGCGGGCTACACCAACTTCGCCTACCGGCAGGTTGTCCGGGAATTCGGCGGCGCTGGCCTGCTGGCCACCGAGATGATTGCCGCTCGCAGCGCCATGTGGCTGGAGACCAACAAGGGCGAGCATCCCGACCGACTCTGGGGCGTTCGCGACGAACCCCGGCCGCTGGCCGTGCAGATGTGGGACAACGATCCCGACAACCTCGCCCAAGTCGGCCGTCGGCTCGCCAAGGATTTTCAGGTCAGCGTCGTCGACCTCAACTTCGGCTGCCCCGTGCGGCAAGTCACGGAGAAGGCACAGAGCGGCTCCTGGCTGCTGCGGGATCCCGACCGCGTCGGCACGATCGTCCGCCGGGTGGTGGAAGCCTGCGACGGCGTGCCTGTGACAGCGAAGATTCGGCTCGGCTGCGCCGACACCTGCCGCACGGCGGTCGAGGTGGCGCAGCGGATCGAGGAAGCCGGCGCCTCCTGCCTGACCGTGCATGGTCGGGTCGCAGCGCAGTTTTTCACTGGCCAGGCCGACTGGCAGGCGATCACAGAGGTGAAGCGGGCAGTGTCTCGAATGCCGATCGTGGGCAATGGCGACATCGACTCCGCGGAGACAGCCGTGGCCCGGCTCCGCGAGAGCGGCGTCGACGGCGTGATGATTGCGCGGGAGGCCCTCGCCCGGCCCTGGATATTTGCGCAGATCGCGGCCCTGCTCCGGGGTGAGCCGCTGCCGGCCGAGCCGACGCTCCAGGAGCAGCGGGAACTCGTGCTCCATCATTACGACCTCGTCTGCCAGCGATTTGGCGTCGAGCGAGGCACGATGCTGATGCGAAAGTTTGCCTGTGCCTACGCCCAGGGCCTGCCGGGCGCCCGCGATTTCCGCGGCAGGGTTTCGCGGGTGACCACCCGGGAGGAATTCCTCGAAGCAATGCGCACGACTTTTCCCCGTGAGCCACGGGTAATTCTGTCTGCTGTCGCAACGCCGGAGCAGTGCCATAGCGGTTAGCAAAGCGGATTGGACAAGTTAGAAAACGTATCCCACGAGGGATCCGGAGAGCCGGGATCGGCTGCTCACGACGCGGCGTCGAGATAGGGATCTTGGCTCATTTGGATGTGGGCCTCGGCCCGCTGCCGTTCGACATATTCAAGCATCCGTCGCTGCCGCACGTGTCGGGCCTCAACCCGCTTCTGCGCCTGACGAAACACCGCCAGCAGCCGTTCCGGATTGCCGTTGAGCCGGTTCGCCAGCCGAACCACAGTGCGGCGGCCCCGGGCCGCGCCGTAGCCCATCACAAGGATGTCATCGTCGATCGCGACATATTGCCGCCACGTGCCCGGATCTCCCTGCCGACCGCAGCGGCCCACGAGCTGCCGATCAACGCGGGCCGAATCATGCAGCTCTGTGCAGATCACGTGCAGACCGCCGAGCGCTTGAACGCCCTCACCCAGCTTGATGTCGGTGCCGCGGCCCGCCATGTTTGTGGAGACAGTAATCTGGCCGAGCTGCCCCGCCTGCGCCACGATCTCAGACTCCTTCTCGATATGCCGGGCGTTGAGCACTGTGTAGCGGAGGTCGGCCGCCGCAAGGAGCTGCGAGAGCTGCTCCGATTTGTCGATCGACCGCGTGCCGATGAGCACCGGTCGGCCGAGCGCATTCATCTCTTTCACCTCGGCAACAATCCGCGCGAATTTTTCCGCCTGGTTCACGCAGATCACCGGTGGAAGCCGCTGGCGGACTGCCGGCCGATTGGTGGGTACAATAGCCACTGCCACGTCGTAGGTCCGGGCAAGTTCCCGCGCGCTGGTTGCGATCGTGCCAGTCATGCCGGCCAGATGCGGCCAGCGGGCGAAAAGATTCTGGAGCGTGACCCGCGCCGCATGCCCAGACGGTACGGTGATATCGATCGACTCCTGGGCTTCGACTGCCTGATGAAGGCCATCCCGCCAGGAGCGGCCTTCGGCGGCGCGGCCGGTCGATTCGTCGACGATCACGACCTTGCCGTCTCGCACGACGTATTGTCGGTCGAGAATGAAGAACCGCCGCGCCCGCAAAGACCGCTCGACAGCCTCGTAGATCGCTAGCAGGCTGACCGACTCAATTGCCTCCGGCCTCGACATCGCCCGCAGGCGACTGCGGCCCCGACCGAGTAGTTCACAGGTCTGTTTCTGTGGCTCGACCTCAAAGTCTTCATTGGCCTCTAGCACCTTGGCCGCGTCCGCAGCGAAGCGGAAGAGCGCCTGCTCCGCGGCCTGCGCCTCGCCGGGAGGCGACGCGATAATCAGCGGCGTGCGGGCGTCGTCGATGAGCACGTTGTCGGCCTCGTCCACGAGCGCAAACCAGTAAGGGCGTTGCAGCAGTTTTGCGGTGCCGGACGGACTGCGGCCCGTGAGCGTTGCGCCTAAGTCTCCGCGGCCTTCGACGATGTCGCGGTTCATGAGCCGGTCTTTGAGGAAGTCGAAGCCGTATTCCCCTGCCGTGCCGTAGGTGACGTCGCAGGCATAGGCCTTCCGCCGGGCGTCGAAATCCATCTGCGACTGCACGATGCCAACGGAGAGCCCAAGCGCCTCATAGATTGGCGTCATCCATTCGGCGTCACGTTTTGCCAGATAGTCGTTCACCGTGGCGAGGTGGGCCCCCCGCCCGGCAAGCGCATAGAGCACCAGCGGGAGTGTGGCCACGAGCGTCTTCCCCTCGCCCGTCTGCATCTCGACGATCGCGCCATGCACGAGCGCCACCCCGGCCAGCAATTGTACGTCGTAGTGCCGCATGCCGATCCGCCGGCGGCCCGCCTCGCGGGTAGCGGCAAAGCATTCGACCAGGAGAGAATCGACTGGCTCGCCGGAGCGGGCCCGGTAGGAGAGCGATCGACCGAGTCGCTTCAGCGCGAGGTCGTTGAGCCCAGCCATTTCTGGGGCGAGGGCCTCGACTTTGGCGACCAGCCGCCAGGTCGAGGCGTTGATCGCCGGCCGCGATCCAATGCCGAGTCCGGGCGCCAAGCCTCCCAGCCAATCAAACATGGAATTTCGCTCCTAGCCTACCGACCGTCTGAGTACCGCCTCCGAGGCGGACTAGCCTTAGTATCGGCGGCATCCCCAGGGGGGGCAAGCGATTGGAAAACTTATCCCACGAGGAGATCAGTAGCGGGCGGGCAGGGCCGGAACAGCCCGCTGCGGTGGCATGGCGCTCGTATCGGTGAATGGCCACCAATTGCCGTTGGCCGTCTGCTGCTGTGGTCCGGCGGGCATTTGCGGTAGCGACTGCTGCAGCTGTGTGTTGGCCTGCTGAAAGCCACTGTTGATCTGTTGCTGCGCTGACTGTACGCCCTGTTGATACTGGTTATTGAGTTGCTGCTGTGTCTGGTTGGCATATTGCTGGGTCTGATTCGGCTGCTGCTGCTGTTGGTTGGCCCATTGCTGCGGCTGCTGCTGCATCTGGTTGGCGTATTGTTGCGACTGATTGGTGAGGCTCTGCTGCTGCTGGTTGACCTGATTGGTTAGTTGCGAGCCATATTGCTGCATGTTGGGGGCCTGCATCGCTGGCTGTTGAGCCAGAGGTGGTGCGGCGGTGTTGCCGGACTGCGCCCAGCTCCAAGCACTCGTTGCCGGAGCCGCTGGCTGAGCAGCCCCCTGCCAGCTCGTAGCAGGGCCGGGCATTGGCTGTCCGCTGCCCGGGGGTGGAAACCCGCCCTGGGCAGCAGGGGTATAGCTGCCATAGGTGGCGGGCTGGCCAATCATACCGGTGGCTGGAGGCGCGACGGTGCCGCCGTAGACGGGTGCGGCCGTCTGGGGCGGGGTCTGGCAGCCAGCGAGCCCCAGAAGTGCCGCGGCCGCGAGGGCCGCCGTGGCCAGACAGAGGTGAGACCGATGGTCGTCGAGTCGGACCTTGCCGGCGGGAAGAGTGTCATGATGCCGGGGGCGAGATGGCTCGGCGCGGCAGTGGTTTGCTTGCAACACGGCTCATACTCCGCAGGCTGACGGCCGAAGAAAAAGCCGTCGGGCTTGGATAGGACGAATAGGAACGGAAGCCTTCTGGCAGAAATCGATTTCTTCTGAAGGGGCAGGAGGATAGCGAGTCTCCCGGATGGGTCTAGACCATTTCTGAGTCGTGTTCCCAGCGGGCTTGCCTTGGTCGATAGCGTCGGCGACGCTGACTAGACTCTCGCCAGCACACCCCAGTTGCCCCAGTTGCCCGTCTACCGATTGCCAGTCGTATGACAGCCCCCGTCAATGCCTCCGGTAACCACGCTGTTGTTGCCGGCCTTGATCCCGGCGGTGGCGGCCTGCTTGCTGAGCTGCGGCAGGAGTCGTTGCGGCTCGGGTTTTCCCGGCTCGGAATTGCACCGGCGGGGCCGCCGCCCCGGCAGGATCTGGTGCGGAGCTGGATCAATAAAGGTTTTGCGGGCGTAATGAGCGGGTGGTTTGAGCGGCAGCAGCAGTTGCGAGCCGATCCGGCCACGCTGCTCGCCGGAGTGCGGAGCGTGATTATGCTCGCCACCGACCACGCTACGAGCGTGGCAACCGCCACCGACGCTGCAGGGGGGCATAGATCTGTTTCCGATCTGGAGAGCGGCAGTGGGCAAGGCCGTGTGGCCCGCTATGCCTGGGGCGACGACTATCACGATCTGCTCCGCGGCCGCGTCAACCAGCTTGGAGCGTGGCTGGAGGCTCGCGTGCCCGGCTGCCAGACCCGCGGAGTTGTCGACTCGGCGCCGCTGGCGGAGCGGGAGTTTGCCTGGCTGGCGGGCCTCGGCTGGTTTGGCAAGAACACAATGCTGATTGATCCGCGGGCGGGGAGTTTCTTTTTGCTCACGGCGCTCCTCACTGATCTGGATCTGCCTCCTGACACACCGATCGAGGTCGATCACTGCGGCACCTGCACCGCCTGCCTCGATGCCTGCCCGACGGCCGCTTTTGTGGAGCCCCGCGTGCTCGACGCCAGCCGCTGCCTAAGCGCTCTGACGATTGAAGACCACGGCCCGGTCGTCGCCGAACTCCGCCCCGGCATGCAAGACTGGATCTTCGGCTGCGACATCTGCCAGGAGGTCTGCCCCTGGAACCGACTCGCACCCGGCTCGGCCGAGCCGACGTTTCAGCCGCGTGAGAATCCGGTCGGACTTCCGCTGGCCGATCTCCTCGCGCTCGATGAACGGGCCTTTCGGCAGCGGTTCAAGGGTTCGCCGCTGCTGCGTGCAAAGCGGCGCGGCCTGCTGCGATCGGCGGCGATTGCGCTGGGAAACCGGCCTGATCCCGCGGCGCTAGAAAGCCTGATCAACGCTCTTGGCGATGCCGAGCCGGTGGTTCGTGGCGCGGCTGGCTGGGCGCTTGGCCGTTGGCTGGCGGCGGAGCTTAGCGTGGCAGCAGCGGCGCGGGCAGCGCTTACATTGCGGCTGGAACACGAGGCCGACGCGGATGTCCGCAGCGAGCTCGAGCGGGCGATTGCAGCCGAGGCATGAGGCCCCTTGGAGGCGAGCTATGAGAGCGATCCGGAGAAGAGAAAGAGGACAAGTTGGAAAACTTATCCCACGAGTGGAGGCGAGTTTTCCAACTTGCCGGTCCCCTCGTATCCCACGAAAGGCAGATCATCACGCGGCGTCTCCGCAGTCGGCCGTCTCGTCGATGTCGGCGGCCGCATCACGGCCCGGGCCGTCGGCGGCGTAAAACTCCGCCAACACAGCCTGCCAGTCGGCATTCAACTTCACGCCGATAAAAGCGGTGCGGACCGGCAGAAACTCCCGATGCAGCCGGGCATATTTGATCGCGAATTTTCGCATCACGCGGCCGGCAAGATCCTCACCGTGCAGTTCTACGGCGAGCGCAAAATGCTCACGGAGCACGTCGGCCTGCTCGTGGATTGTGGGCGGCGGCAGCGGTGGCTCTCCGGCCAGCAGGGCGAGCGTCTGTCGAAAGATCCAGGGATTGCCGATCGCCCCCCGGGCGATGCTCACGCCATCGACGCCGGTCTGCCGCAGCATCGCCACGCAGGCCTCGGCGGAGAAGAGATCGCCCGAGCCGATCACGATCCGACTGCCGGCATGCCGCTTCACCGCGGCGAGGAATTCCCAGTTGCTCGGCCCTACGTATTTCTGCTGCACAGTGCGGCCGTGAACGGTGATTGCGGCAGCGCCCCGCGCAAACGCGCCGTCGAAGATTGTCCAGAAGCGGTCGGCGCTGGCCGCTGAATCGTCGAGCCCACGCCGCATCTTGAGCGTCACGGGCACCTCTGGCGGCACAGCATCGCGGACTCGCGACACAATCTCGAGCGCTGTCTCCGGCACGCTGAGTAGGTAGCCACCACGGCAGCGGCCGAGCACTTTTTTTACAGGGCAGCCGAAGTTGATGTCGATAATGTCGAAGCCCTCGGCAACCAGTCGGCGGGCGGCCGGGGCGAAGTCGTCGGGATTGGCTCCCATGAGTTGGCCGCCGACGGGATGCTCCTCAGGAGAGACGGCGATCCGAGTGAGGTTCCGTTTGTTTTTGCCGACTGCGTTGACGAACGTATCAAGCAGCACCTCGCCGAGTGAGTAGGCGGCGGCGTGCCGCCGGGCTAGCACCCGCATCGCCCGGTCGCTGTAGCCGGAGAGCGCGGCCTGGACGGCGGGCGAGTCGAGCTGGATACCGCCGATTGAGAGCGGGGGAGAGGGGAGTGTGGCGGTCATGACACCCTGGATCCTATCTGGCTCTACGACAGCACGGGGCAGGTGTCGAACCAGGTCCGGCCCTGAGCCGCCATCCAGTCGATACTCTCCATGGGGCCCCAGACGCCGGCGTCGTAGAGGGTGATCGGTGGCATGTCGACCGAACTCCATGCCCGCACAAACGGGTCGATGATCTCCCACGACTTTTCCACTTCGTCAGCACGGGCAAAGAGGCTGGCATCGCCTGCCATCACGTCGAGCAGCAGCGGCTCGTAGGCCTCCGGGAGGCGGCCCTTAAACTCACGGGAGTAGCTAAATTCTAGATCCGTGAGCCGCAGTTTCATGCCGGCCCCCGGCACCTTGGTGTGGAAGAGGAGCTGGATCCCCTCGGCGGGCTGGATCTGGATCACGAGCCGATTGGCCTCGGCGTGGCTCTTGTGCTTGCCGTTGGCAAAGAGTTCTAGGGGTGGCTGCCGAAACGCGATCACGATCTGCGTGGTCCGGCAGCTCATTACCTTCCCGCTCCGCAGGTAGAAGGGCACGCCCTGCCACCGCCAGTTATCGATCTCCAGGCGGATCGCCCCAAACGTGGCGGTCTGGCTGTTCGCTGCGACGCCTGGCTCGGCGAGATAGCCGCGGTATTGACTGCGGATCCCCGCCTCCGCCACTCCGCCCAGATCGAGCGGACGGATTGCCTCGAGCACCTTTACCTTTTCGTTGCGGACGGCGCTGGCGTTAAACCGTGCCGGGGCCTCCATCGCCGTCACCATCAGCAGCTGGAGGAGATGATTCTGAAACATATCGCGGAGCACGCCTGCGGTGTCGTAGTAGTTTCCGCGGCGGCCCACGGCCACCTCCTCGGCGACGGTGATCTGCACGTGGTCGATGTAGCGACGGTTCCAAACCGGCTCAAAAATCGTGTTGGCAAACCGGAGGGCAAGAATATTCTGCACCGACTCCTTGCCGAGGTAGTGATCGATCCGAAATACCTGGCTCTCGTGAAACGCGCGGTGGAGATGCTCGTTGAGCGCCCGGGCGGTTGTAAGGTCGGTACCAAACGGCTTCTCCACGACGATTCGCCGAGGGCCGGACGTCTCGATCGCCATGCCGTGACTGCCGAGTTCGGCGACCACGGGCTCGTAAAACTGCGGGGCGGTGGCGAGGTAGTAGACCCGCGTTGTCTCCCGCCCTTGCTCCAAACCGTTGAGCCGGTCGGCCAGAGCTTGGAAGTCGTCGGGCTGGCCGATGTCGCCGGGCTGGTAGTGAATCTTCTTGGCAAACTCCTGCCAGGAGGCATCGTCGAGCGGGTCGCCTCCGGCGTGCTTTGCGGTCGACTCTCGGAGCATGTTCCGCCACTGGTCGTCGCTGTGGGGCGTGCGCGCAAAGCCGATAATTTGCGTGTCGGGCGGCAGCGCGCCTGACCGCTTGAGGTTGTAGATCGCTGGAATGAGTTTGCGGCTGGTGAGGTCGCCCGAGGCGCCGAAGATAACGATCGTGTGAGCCATTGTCTTAGAGCCTCATGCCGGTGAAACCGCCATCGACGTACAGGTCGGTGCCGGTGATAAAGCTACCGGCCACCGGGCTGCAGAGCAGGATTGCGGCGCCGATAAGTTCTTCGGGATCACCAAAGCGATTCATTGGCGTCTGGCCCATGATCGAGGCGGTTCGCTCCGGCGACAGAATTTTACGGTTTTGCTCGGCCGGAAAGAAGCCGGGGCAGAGCACGTTGACGCGGACGCCCTTGGGGGCGAGTTCGCGGGCGACGTTTTGCGTGTAATTAACGACCGCAGCCTTCGAGGCGGAATAGGCAAACACCTTTGAGAGCGGCTTGTCGGCAGAGACGCTGCCGAGATTGAGGATCGCCCCACCGCCCAGTGCCGCCATGTGTGCCCCGAAGATCTGGCAACCCAGGTGGGTGCTCTTGAGATTGGTGTCGAGCACCCTGGCAAAGTCGTCGTCGGTAATCTCAAAATAGGGGACCGACGAATTCACGCCGGCGCAGTTGACGAGGATGTCGGCCCGGCCGCGGGCTTTCACCACAGCCTGCAGCAACGCCGCCACGCTCTCCCGGTTGACTGCATCGACCGAGACAAACATCCCGTCGCCTCCAGCCGCCCGGATTGCATCGACCCGGGCCGCACCCCGATCGGCGTCGCGACCAGCCACGACCGTGAAGGCTCCGGCCCCCGCGAGCCCCTCAGCC
>JBAXUW010000200.1:0-5999 GCA_037129495.1 Planctomycetota bacterium
CTGTGGGATAAGTTTTCTAACTTGTCGGTTTCACGCAAAACACGGCATCCTGCCTTTTTTGTTTGGCGGGCCTCCGCCCGCTGGCACGAGCATCGCATCCATGCGATGCAGTCTTAGGTTTTCTGTGGGATAAGTTTTCTAACTTGTCCAATCCGTGTTATTGCCTTGAGTGGCACTGCACCGCCGGGCCGGCAGAAGTCTCCTTCGCGAAGCAGAAAAGAGCTGCGTCCCCTTTTCGGATAGTATAGGAGCTTCACGCAGTCTCTGGTTGGTGACTGCCACGTGCTCCCGGACAGCCTGCATGGATATCAGCATCGAACGACGAGCAGACGGCGACGCAGCGGTCGGCCTCGTCGTGACTGGCCGGATCGATGCGGAGACCGGCGACGACCTGGAACATTCCGTTGCCGAGGAACTGCGGCAGGGTCACCATCTGATCCGGCTCGATCTCACGGCGGTGAGCTTTTTGAGTTCGGCCGGCATCCGCGTGCTCTTCAATATTTACCGGGCCGCCAAGGCCGCTGGCGGGAGCTGCCTGATCGGCGCGGCGAGCGAAGTGGTGACGCGGGTCTTGGAGCTGATGAAGCTCGCTCCGCTCCTGATGGAATCGTCTCGGCCAGCTGGGGGTCGCCAGGGTGGGGCCTCTGCCGTTGATGCAACGCCGCCGGCCGTGGCAGGAACCGACATTCGGATCGGCCGGCTCCTCCTCTTGGGCCTCGAGTTGGGCCTTGAGCATGCGGGGGCAAATGAGCTGCATGGCCAGCTGGTGGGTGGGCCCGACGCGGCGCTTGCGGGCCGACTTCAATCGCGGCGGCAGCCACTCCCGCGGCATGCCTTCGCCCTCGGACTGGCCGCCTTGGCCGACGATGAAGACCTCGCCAAAATCGCTGGCGAAATGCTGGCTGCCGGCGGCGCCGTCTTTCACCGCGCACCGCAGCCCTTCGCCACGGTCGATTACATCGTCGCGGCAGGTAATCTTGTGCCTGAGGCGCAGCTGGCGGCGGGGCTCGTGTGGGAAGGCCTGCCCCGGGGACGGGCGGGCTTCGAGCCGGCGGACGAGGAGCCAACCGTACGCTTTGACGAACTGGCGACGACACTCCTCGAGCGGTCGCAGTCCGACTGCCTCGCGGTGGTGATCGTGGCCGAGGTCCACGGCCTCGTCGGCGTTGAACTGATCCGGCCGCTGGCCGAAGTGACGCCCAACGACCACCCCCGCAGCAGCGATCCTGCCGTGGCCGCAACGTGGCTGAGTTTTTCCCGGGAGCCCGTCCATGCCCGCCACACGGCCCTGATCGTGGGCGTCATTACGCGGGGCATGCCGACTGGCCCGCTCGCGGAGTTTGTGCGGCCGCTTGGCCGTGTTGATGTGTGCGGTACTGTCTGCGGCCATGCCCATGCCGTCGTCTTTCCGCTGCGGCCGCTGAAGCGTGGCCCCGCCGACCTCGCCACCACAGTCAACGATCTGGCTGCCTCGGAGCCGCTGGCTGTCATGCATCTGCTCGGAGATCCGCAGCCGGTGCTGGGCAGCGGTCAGTCGGAACTCGTTCGCGGCTGCTGTTGGTTTGCGCCGCTGGCGCTGGCCGCGGGAGGGCACTCATGATCACGCTGCTCTCGACTTGGACGTTTGGAGTGACGCTCGGTTTCGTGGCGCTTGGGGTGTTTGTCAGCTACAAGCTCTTCTCGTTTCCCGACATCACCACCGATGGCTCCTTCACGCTCGGCGCGGTCGTGACGACCATCCTGCTCGTGCAGGGCGTCAATCCCAGCTTGGCCACGCTGGCCGGCATGGGTGCAGGGGCGGCGGCCGGCGGCTGCACCGGCCTGCTGCACGCCATTCTCGGCATTGAGCCGCTGCTTTCGGGCATCCTGATGACCACGGCGCTGGCGAGCGTGAATCTCGTCGTCCTCGGTCGGAGCAATGTGCCGCTCTCCGGCGTGAAGACGCTTTTCGATTGGGCCGAGCAGTGGCTGCTGCCCGTCGCCACGCGGCTCGGGTTTGCCGACGCAGCGGCCGGTGAGGCAGCCCGGCTTGGCTTCATGCTGCTGGTGGCGGCGGTGGCAGTGCTCGTGCTCTATCTTTTCTTCCGTACCCGACTGGGCACTGCCATGCGGGCCGGCGGCGATACGCCGACCATGGCCCGGGCGCTGGGCCGTAATACAGGCCTGCTGACGGTCTTTGGCCTCGCGATCTCCAACTCGCTGACGGCTCTTTCTGGAGCGCTTGTCGCCCAGTATCAGGGCTTTGCCGATGTGCAGATGGGAATCGGCATGGTGGTCTGGGGCATGGCGAGTGTCTTCCTTGGCGCGGCGCTTGTGGGGCAGGTCCGCCTCGGCGGGGCGATCCTCGCAACGCTCGCCGGCAGCGTGACCTTCCGGCTGCTGGTCGCGGCAGCACTGCGGGCCGGCCTCGATCCCGACTGGCTCAAATTCACGACGGCTGTTGTCGTGCTCACAGCGCTTGTCGCACCGCGACTGCTCGTCCGCCGTGCCCAGGCCTCCGCCGCTCGTTAGGCTCCCATGCTCAAACTCCACGCTGCCACCGTCACGTTTTCCGCATCCGGCGGGCCGCTGGTCCGCGCGGTCGATGCCGTGACACTGACAATTCCAGCTGGCACGTTTGTCGTGGTCATCGGGACCAATGGCTCCGGCAAGAGCACGCTGCTCGGCTCGATCGCCGGCACCGTGCGGCTCGATGGCGGCAGCATCCAGGTGGCCGGCCATGACATCACCCGCTGGCGAGAAGACCAGCGGGCCCGGCTCGTAGGCCGTGTCTTTCAGGATCCCCGGGCCGGTACCGCCGCCAGCCTTACTGTTTTGGAAAATATCGCCGTAGCGGCCTGCCGCGGCCGTCGTGCGGGCCTCGCCTGGGCCACCAGCAGGAGCCTACGTGAGGCGGCGGCTCAACGGCTCAACTCGATCGCGCCGGGGCTCGAAACCCGTCTTGACCAGCCGATTGGTTCGCTTTCTGGCGGCCAGCGGCAGATCGTCACGCTCGTGATGGCGACCTGGCACCGCCCCGACCTGCTCCTGCTCGACGAGCACACCGCCGCGCTTGATCCCGCCGCCGCCGACCGCGTGGTGCAGGCCACCGCGAGGCTTGTCCGCGAACAGAATCTCACGGCCCTGATGGTGACTCACTCACTCAGCCAGGCGGCGTCGCTCGGCGATCGGCTCCTGCTCCTGCATCGGGGGCAGATCGTGCTCGACGTCCAGGGGCCAGCCAAGCGGCGGCTCTCGGCCGATGATCTCGGACAACGGTTCAGCAGACTGCGATCCGCCGATCAGCTCGACGAGTCTGCCGCCCGGACGCTTGCAGAGCTCTATGTGTAGCCAGCGCGACCAAAAGATCATGATGAATACCACGAATCTATTTGCCTTTTTCCGCAGAGCCGCGCCGACCGTCGCGCTCCTGGCCGGCGCGTCAGCGCTCCTGCTGCTCACCGACCGGCAGTCGGCTCAACGCACGCTGCCGGCGGTCGCTGTGCTCCAGCAGACCAGCTCCATGGTTCTTGAGGATGCGGTGCAAGGGATGATCGCGGGCCTCGCCGAGAAGGGCTGGGTCGACGGCAAGACTGTGACGATCCGCCGCTACAACGCCGAAGGAGACATGGCGCAGGCCAACGCGATTGCGCGGGAGATCGTGGGTGGGCCATTCGACATCGTCTTTACGTCGAGCACACCGTCGCTGCAGGCAGTGGCGACTGCCAACGCCCGCGGCCGGCTCAAGCATGTCTTCGCGGCAGTCGCCGACCCATTTGTAGCGGGCGTCGGTCTCGACCGGGCCGACCCGCTCATCCATCCGCCCCATCTCGTCGGCTACGGCAGCCTCGCGCCGGTTGATTTCACGTTTCGCATGGCACGGCAGATGAACCCGCGGCTGGCCAAGATTGGGGTCGCCCATAATCCGTCGGAGGCCAACTCACGGCGGTTTATGGAGCTGGCCCGGACAAGCTGCCAGGGGCTTGGTATCGAACTGCTGGAAGCGGCGGTTGAAAATTCGTCGGGTGTGATCGAGGCCGTGCAGTCAACGATCGCGCGGGGCGCCGAAGCGATCTTCATGCCGGGCGACACGACTGTCGTCAATGCGGCCGACTCGGTCATTGCGACCGCTGCCAAGGCGGGCATTCCTGTCTTTAGTGTGAACCCGGGCAAGCCCGACCGCGGCACACTCTTCGATGTGGGGTTCAACTTTCGCGAAGTGGGGCTCGTGGCCGGCCGGCTTACGGGCGATCTGCTTTCAGGCGCTGATGCCAAGACGATTTCCATCCGCGAGACAGCCCACGAGATTCCCCCCTATCTCGTGCTCAACCTCGTAGCCGCAGCGGCAGCCCGCGACCGCTGGCGGATCCCGGAGGATCTCAAGCCGCAGGCCCGGTATCTGATCGACGGCACGGGCCAGCACGAGCAGCCCGGGGCGGTGCTTGCGGGGCCGTTTGAAGAGCCCCCAGCCCGCTAGGAATAGCGGCAGCCACCCATCCTGCCTCGTGCTGCTGTGGGATAAGTTTTCCAACGTGTCCTCTTTTCCTCCCTGGCCGCAAGTTTTTCTCTCGCTGCGGTTCGCGGCGTAGACTGAAAGCCCGGCGGGACGGTATGACACGACTATGCACCACGGGATTCTCCGCCTGCTTACGCTGCTGTTGCTGATGGCGTCGTGCCTCACCGGGGCGGCGGCGCCGCCGCTGCGGGTGGGCATGGAGCTTTCCTATCCGCCCTTTGAGATGACCGACCCGCAGGGCCGGCCCACGGGGGTGAGCGTGCGGCTCGCCGAGGCGCTCGGAGCCAGTCTCAACCGCGCGGTAGCGATCGAAAACATCGCCTTCGACGGCCTGATTCCAGCACTCAAGACCGGCAAGATCGACTGCATCATCTCGTCGATGACCGCCACGCCAGAACGCAGCCGGTCGATCGCGTTTTCAAATCCTTATCTCAAGACCGGCCTCGCTCTGCTCGTGGGGAGCCACTCCCCCGTGCAGTCTGCCGCCGATCTTGATGCGGCTGGCCGAGTGATCGCCGTCAAGAAGGGCACCACCGGCCACCAATACGCCTCGACCGCGCTCAAGCGGGCCCGTCTGCTTGTGCTCGACAAGGAATCGGCAGCAGTGCTGGAGGTGGTGCAGGGCAAGGCCGATGCCTTTATCTACGACTCGCTCTCCGTCTACCAAAATCAGAAGCGGCAGCCCGATACGACGAGAGCCCTGCTGCATCCCTTTCGTGAGGAGACCTGGGCCGTCGGCTTTCGGCCCGCAGACACGGTGCTCCGCGATCAAGTAAACGCTTTTCTGGAGAAATTTCGCCTCGACGGGGGATTTGAGAAGCTCGGCGATGAGTTCCTGCCTGAGGAGAAGGCCGCTTTCAAGGCCCAGGGCATACCCTTTTACTTCTAGAACTTTTACAAGTTTCATCATGCCCCGCTGGCTCGCCCACCTGAGTGTCGTTGTTGTGTTCGCAGCCCTGATCGGGCTGGCGTTTGCACGGGTGGACTACGCCTGGAACTGGACCGGTGTCTGGGAGTATCGCCAGAAGTTTCTGCAGGGCTTCGGCGTGACGGTCGGCCTGAGCCTGGCGGCGCTTGTGGCCAGCACGCTGATCGGCATGGTCGCCAGCTTGCTCCTCGGATCGAAGCATGTGCTCTTGGAGGCCGTGGGCCGGGTCTATGTTGAATTGATCCGGGGCACGCCGCTGCTTGTGCAACTCTTGATCGGCTTTTATGTCGTAGCCAGCGCTGTCGGCCTTGACAATCGATATGTCGTCGGCGTGCTCGTGCTCGCGCTCTTCAGCGGCGCCTACATGGCGGAGATTTTCCGTGGCGGCCTCGCAGCGATTCCACAGACACAACGCGACTCGGCCCGGGCCATCGGGCTCACCCCCTGGCAGTCGCTGCGACTGGTCATTTTGCCGCAGGCGATTCGGCTCGTGCTGCCGGCCATGGCGGGGCAGTTTGTCTCGCTCATCAAGGATTCATCGCTGCTCTCGGTGATTGCGGTTTCCGAGTTCACGCT
>JBAXUW010000201.1:0-5961 GCA_037129495.1 Planctomycetota bacterium
TCGGCCGGTTTGTCGGCCGGTTTGTCGGCATGGCTGAGGGCATCAGTGGTTAAAGATGAATTCGGGTGAATTGAGCAGGGCCCAGAAGACGTCCTCCAGTGCCTGCCGCTGGTCGGAGACGTTGAGCACGGCCGCGAGGGTTTCGATCCGTTCCCGCTCGGTCGGCAGCCGGCAATAACACCGCACAAACAGCTCGTCGATCACCGCCATCGGGGGCGTGCCGGCCGCAAGCCGCTGCTCGACGAGCTTTCCCTGCCGGATGCGTTCATTGGCGGCATCGCCGTTGAGCAGATGAAGCGCTTGCGACAGACTAGGATCCATCCGAACGGCGCAGCTGCAGACATCCTCACGGGTGGCCCGGCCGAAGGTGGTGAGAAAATAGTTTGTGGTCCGGCCGTCGGCCACCTGCACCGCACGGGCTCCCAGCGGCAGTCCTGGAAACTTGTTCCTGGTCTCGGTCACCTCGGCGAGCACGTCGAGCAGCACCTCGGCCCGCACTCGGCGAACGGCGGCGTGCGAGAAGTTGACACTGTCTGACCGGTTCGAGTCGTTCCAGTCGCTCGACCGCTGGTAGGTGTGGGAGTTGACAATGTCGCGGACGAGTGTGCGGAAGTCCCAGCCCGATGCCGCAAACCGCCGGCTCAATTCATCCAGCAGCGCGGGATTGGAAGGCGGATTGCTGACCCGGGCGTCATCGGGCTCGTGCACGATGCCGCGGCCGAAGAAGTGGGTCCATGTCATGTTGACGATGTGCCGGCCAAAAAACGGATTCTCAGGCGCCGTGACCCACGCGGCCACCGCCTCGCGGCGATCGCGGCTCGTGACCTTCGGACGCTCGCCCCCCAGGAATTTTGGCGGGGCCGGCTTACCGGTCACTGGATGATTGACTTCACCGCTACCAGAGTCGAAGACGATTGACTCCCGCGGGTCTGCTCCCCGCTTGCGGCCGATCTGCGCGAAGAAGGCCGCAAACCCGTAGTAGTCGTCCATTGTCCAGCGGTCAAATGGATGGTTGTGACACTGGGCGCACTGGATCCGCATGCCGAGGAAGGCCTGCGCCACGTTCTCCGTGAGCTTGAGCGTGTTGCGCTCCAGTTGGAAATAGTTGGTAGCCGGATTGTCGAACGTGCCGCCCGAGGCGGCAAGCAGGTCCCGCACCATCTTGTCGATCGGCTCGTTGGCCGCGATGCGCCGGTCGAGCCACTGGTGATACAGGATCGCAGCCTTCGGGCTGACGTCATTGCCCCCCGAACGGATCTGGAGAATCTCCGACCACTTCATCACCCAAACTTCGACAAATTCCTTCCGGGTCATCAGGGCATCGATCGTGCGGGATCGCTTGTCGGTCGCCGTGTCGGCCAGGAACGCGGCCCGCTCCTCAGACGTCGGCACGAGGCCGATCAGATCGAGCGTTGCCCGTCGCAGGAAGGCTTCGTCGTCGCAGAGGCCCGAGGGGGCAATCCGCAGGGCGGCGAGCTTTGCATCGACGAGATCGTCAATGAATGTGTTGCCGGCGGCGGCGGAATACGAAATGGAGAGGTTCTTTGGCAACACGACCAGCGGTATACCCGTCGTAATCGTGTCGTAGCGGGCCATGATAAACGCCTCGCCCCGCGCGGCCGGCGTGACCAGACCGGCAGCGCTGACCTTCGCCGCGGGTTCGTTATTGGAGCCATACCAGACGAGATCTGTCACATCGCGGTCGGTGCCGTCTGCAAACCGGGCGACCGCCACCAGCGGCTGGGGCGGGCCACTTAATTCCAAGAGCGCTGTCGGTGGATAAAGGTCGAGTGCCAGCATGGCGGACATACCCTGCGCCGGATCGGGGGCTGGATCGTCGATTGCGCCAGCGGCGATCCACTGCTCCAATCGACGGGCGAGATCACTGTCAGCGGCGAATCGCTTGCCGCCAGTATGGGGTACGGCACCGGTCGCCTTTGCCAGCAGCAGGCTCGCCTGGGGATTGCCGAGATCGATCCGCCGGCCGGGCAGTTCGCGGGTGATGCGGTGGTAGTCACCGGCCGGATCAAAGCCAAACAACGACAGCCGAAAGCCGTCCTTGCCTCGCGCCGCCCCGTGGCAGCTGCCCATGTTGCAGCCCCCGCGGGCAAAGACAGGCATAACGTCGAGACGGAAGGACAGGGGCGGGTTGGAAGTCGCTGAGACGACCCGTAGCGGGACCTCGCGGTCATGCCCCACAGCCGAGACGCGGATTACGGTATCGCCATCAGCGAACGGACGCAGCGTCACCCTGCCGGAGACCGCGTCCTTCTCGATGGTGGCGAGCTTGGGATCGGAGACGGTGAGAGTGGCGGCGGCGGTAACGTCGATCGTGCGGCCATCAGCGAGCCGGGCCTGAACGATGATCTGCTGGCTGTCGCTGGCCGAGTCCAGCCTGAGAGCCGGCGGATAGACCTCAATGCCGACAGGCTGCGGTAACGGAGCATCCTCCCCCCGGCCGACGCTGGCCACGAGGCAGAAATAGCCGATCGCTCCCCACCACGACAACCACTTCATCAGCTGCCCTCCTTCTTGACGCCAGCCGCGGCCGCGGCATTGTCGGGCTTCGGCTTCGGCAACGGCTTGTCGATGCGGAGATGCGTGCCTGGCATCGAATGCACTACCCAGGTGCCAGCCATCGGCACCCGCACCTGACAGAAAATATTTTCATGGCGGCCCGGCAGTGCGTCGGTTGCAACGGTGACTGGAAAGACAAGTTCGGTTGTTGTCGGGGAGAGGTCGAGCTCTGGAGCCTCGGTCTTGGCCGGGAGCCCCATCAGCTTCACCTTCGCGACCCCCTCGAAGCTACCGGGCTTCGTCACCTTGCAGACAATTTTTGCCTCCTGGCCAAGTTCGGTCACCGCCTTTTCGGCTGTCAGTTCAACAAGCGGTTCAGCGACCCGAATCATGACCGGCAGGCTCGAAACCCAGCCCGAAAGGAGATCCTTCTCCTTTGCCGCAGCCGTCACCACCACCGGCCACTCGCCCAGCGCCGCGTCGGCCGTGGCATTGATCGGATAGCTGATCTCGAAGATATCCTCAGCGACGTCGACGGAAGGCACCGCACCGATGCCCGGTGGCTTGAAGGGAAAGCCCAGCCGCACATTCCCCTTAAAACCCTCGGCTCGCTCGATCCGCACTCGGAGTTCCATGCTGCCCCGCCGGACGAGCGGTATCAGCGGTGCATCGACGTTGATCTTGAACTGTACCGGCTCCACGATCGCCACCGCCAGTCGATCGCTTACGCTCGTGCGATATGAAGCATTGTTTGGGCCGAAGACCAGCTCTGTAACCTGCCGCAGACCACCACGCGGCGTTCCAAGCTGTTTTACTGGAGAGGCCGGTTCACTTCCTTCAGTCTTGGATGCGATGCTGTTTACGGCGACTGTCACCAGTCCTGTCGCCAGGCTTGCGTCTGCCGCGGCCTCAAAGACAGCAAATGTCCCGGGTAATTTTTCATCTGCCGGCGGCGCGATCGCCGTCACGCCAGCCGGCAGGCCGGTGAAGGCAAGCTGCACCGGATCGCTGCAATCCGACCGCGCGGTGTTGAAGACGAGGGCCGTGCGATTACCCCGCGGAATGGCGGCCACAAGCCGCTCTTGTGAATTGGATCGCCCCGGCGGTACCGACACCGTGACTCCCTGTTCGGCTGGCTCGACATCGATCCAGTAGCCAAATGACTCGCCGCCCCGCTGCTGATGGTCGTTCACACGGACGAGGAACGAACCCTCCTCGGGCGTCTTGACCTTCACCTCGCTGTCGGGGCCGTTTGTGTCGTCATTGCCGGTGATCTTCTCGCGTTTTTCGTCGTTGCGATGAATGTTGACGACCAGATCGATCGGCGAACCGAGCCGGCGGCCCCAGCCGCGAACCCGCCAGGCCGAACCCTTCGGGGCCTCGACGCAAAACCAGTCGACATCGTCTGCCGCGTCCATGAGGCCGATGATGCCTGTCGGCGCCGCCACGACGCCAGCCTGCTTCGGCTCATTGTTTGGTTCGGCCTCCGCGACGGGAGCAACCGCCGCGATCCGCAGCGGTACGCCCACGGGCGACACGACGCCATCCCGTTGGGGTCGCACTTCTGCCAGACCGTCGCGGTCAGCCTGAGCAGGGAGCACGACCTTCGTGCGAAACGGGCCAGCCGGATCACCCCGCCACTCGACTTCGATCTCAGAGCCCGCCACGCCTCCCGGGGGCCAGGCCACATGCGGCACCGGAAATCGGCCGACATGCAGGAGGTAGAGGCAGCCATCGTTGCCGCCAAAAGCACTCTCGCGGACGCGGATATAATAAACGCCATCGGCAGGGGCCGTGGCCGCGAGCATCGCATCCTGCCCGAGCAGAGGATGATCATCACAGGCGGCCAGTACGAAGCCGCGTTCATCAACGATGTCGATCGCGGGATCAAACATCTCCTGCTCAAGCCGGATGGCATCGATAGCGACCGCGAGCCGTTCGCCGGCGACGGCATGCACGGGAAAACAATCCACATCTTCCCCCTTTACCACGCCGGTAAACGTGCGAGCCGTCGCCAGCGAGCCAGCTGCCTGGGCCTGGACCTGAGCCTGAACAGCGGCCGCCTGCGGATCGTTGTTCGGCTCCGTCTCGGGAGACTGCGGAAAGCCGCCGACCCGAAACGTCCGCAACTCAGAAAGTCCCTGCTTTGTCCTCAGCCGGAGCCGATGCGACCCCAGCGGGCAATCGACTGGGACGCGAATCGTCGCCTTGGCATGCGTCGCATCAACGGCCGTCAGCGAAACCACTTCGATCGCACGAGCCTCAAACCAGAGTTCTTCGGGGTCGGCAAACTCCTTGCCTGTGAGCAGGATTTCCAGTTCCGCGGCTGGCGGCGCACCGCCCGGCTCGATCCGATCGATCGTAGGTTCGGCACGAGCCCGGCTTATGCAGACGGCCAGTGCCAGCACTGACAGCAGCACTTCCACGAGGCGGATGCCGAACGATCTTGGCTCAGGACTCGGATGCATGCTGATACCTTCTGTCAGGCGAGTAGATCCTCGCGAACCTTGCCGCCGTCGACAATTTCTACAGGCCGGTTGCCAGGAGCCAACAACTCCTTGTCGGCCACGATACCGAGGCAGTGGTAGACGGTGGTGGCGAGATCCTCGACGGTGAGCGGGTTGTCTTGCGGCTCCGCCGCGATCGCGTCGGACGAGCCATAGACCATACCCGCCTTGATGCCGCCGCCGGCCAACAGCACGCTGAAGACCTTCGGCCAGTGGTCACGGCCCGCGTCGTTGTTGATCCGCGGCGTGCGGCCAAACTCGCTCGACACCATCACAAGTGTCGATGACAGCAGGCCACGTTGATCGAGATCACGGATCAGCGCCGCATAGGCCTGATCGAAGGGGGGCAGCGTCTTGCGGATGTTGTCGGTGATCTTCTGGTGCATGTCCCAGCCGCCATAGGAGAGTGTGACAAACCGGACGCCCGCCTCGACGAGCCGCCGCGCTAGGAGCATTCGCTGGCCGGCTTGATTGCGGCCATACTCGTCGCGCATGCTGTCAGTCTCTGCCTTGATGTCGAAAGCACCACGGGCCTCCGGCGAACTCACTAGCGCATAGGCTCGCTCGTAGAACGAATCGAGTGCTGCGATGTTTTCTGTTCCCTCCAGACGCTGGAAGTGGCGGCCCACCGCATCGCGGAGCCGTTGGCGGGTGGCGAAGCGGGCAGCATCAACGCCCCCTGGGAGCGCGAGGTCGCGGACCGTGAAGTTGCCATCGGCGGGATCGGAGCCAATCGCGAACGGCCCAAACTCGCTACCAAGATACCCGGCGCCGGCATCGGGCGCCGGCAGATTCGGGATGCTCACGTAGGGCGGCAGATCGGCACGGGGGCCAAATTCGTGAGAGACGACGCTGCCAAAACTCGGGAACGTCAGGGCGGGGCTCGGCCGATAGCCCGTGAACATGTTGTGCGTGCCCCGCTCATGCGCTGCCTCAC
>JBAXUW010000202.1:0-5912 GCA_037129495.1 Planctomycetota bacterium
CGCACGCGGTCGAGATGTCGTTTCAGCATTCGGACCATGCCACCGGCCACGAGTCTTTGAGAGTGAACAAGATTCCGGGCATGACTGCGATAATACAACACCAGGCGTGGAGCCGGATGGAGAGCGTTGGGACGCGACTGGCATGAAACCGCCCAGCGAACGGGATCGCCGTGACGCTCGCACGGAGCCGCTATGAAGACGTCTGCAACGCTACGGACTCAGGCTGGAATCAGGCCGCAGGGCCAAATGCATTCCATGACGAATGTCCCTCGGCCACCAAGCCGCCTCAAGCGATCAAGTGCCCAAGCGGCAACCAAACGGCCATACGGCCCGCGATCTGAGGATGTTCGCGTGAGCGATGGGCGAAGGTGCGGCCAAGCCGCTGTCATGAACCCATTGCCCTGGGGGGATTCAGTGCCACCGCAGCCACGACGGGCACCGCCAGAACGGCCGCCTTCCGCAGGCGCTCGATGACCTCGCGCCGTGACATCCGCGACTGGGACGCAACGTGTTCACTCTGCTTTGCCATCTGCATCTCTCCAATACGTGTGTCGTTTAACGCCATGTCTGCGGCCGCCTCCGGCACGGTTTTTCGTCCCAAGCCACTCTCACCGACCCCAACAAACTAGCACCGGGGCGGGGAAGGATCAAGCAGGCCACCGCCGCATCGCGTCGCCGGGGCTCCGGCGTCTGCGAAAAAATGACCCTGGCGTCTCCCTTCAGGCCGGGCCTGGATTGCTTGTCCGGGAATCCTGGCCATGGCATTATCAGTGGTCGTGGGTCTCCATCTGCTCAAGCGATCTGCCATCCCCTCCGCCAACGAGTTTCGCACGCATGCGATTCAGTAAGATTCCGCACATCGACGAAGAGCGACTCGACGGGGAGATAATCCTCCTGCATCCGCGATCCCTCCATGTGAAGGTTCTCAACGAGACCGCGGCGGCGCTGTGGGACGCACTCGACGCGTTTTCAACGGCCGAGGAATTGGTGGCGATCGTCTCCGAAGCACGACCTGAAATTCCGGCGGACGAGGTCCGGGCATTGGTGGGTGGGTTTCTCGACGAACTCGTGGCGGCGGACTTGATCGAGCAGGTGGGGCATACCAACTGATGGCCGCCGCCAGCGTCACCGTTCTCATCCCAAGCTATAACCATTGCAGGTTTCTCCCCGCAACACTGGAGTCGGTGTTCCGTCAGACGGTGTTGCCGGAGGAGTTGTACGTCATCGATGACGGCTCGACCGACGACTCCGTGGAGGTCATCAAGCGGGAGTTTGCCCGCTACAGGGGGCCGATTCGCTGCCGGCTCGAGGTGCGCGGCAACCGTGGGATCTCCGCGACCCGGAATGAACTCGCCGCCGCCGTGACCACCCGGTACGCGTCGTTTCTCGATTCCGACGACCGCTACGCCGTGAACCGGATCGAGCGCATGACCAGGGCCGCGTCGGCGGAAGGGCCGTTCCTCGCGTTCAGCGGCGTGGACTTTCTGTCGGAACGCGACGACGACACGCTCGCAGAGTGGAACGACCTCTACGACACCTTCCTTGCCCAGGGGGCTTCCTTTCCCACTGCAGGCTTCGCTCTGCTTCGGTTCAACGTCGCCATCAGCGCAAGCAATCTGTTCCTCACTCGATGCCTGCTCAGGTCGATCGCCGGGTTCGACGACCGCATCCGAATCTGCCAAGACTGGGATTTCATCGCGCAAATGCTGCCACTGGTGGAGCCGACGTTTATTCCCGAGCCGCTGCTGACCTACCGTCTCCACGCCACCAACACCTCCCTGGAGTCGGCTGGGCACACACACGAGATCGACATCGTCCGCGACAAGGTCGCCACGTGGATCCTGAAGCCCGCGGCGAACCCGGCGGCACCGACACCCGCGAATTGGCCGCGGTATTTTCGCATCTTCGCCCAGACGCAGTCGGTTTCTGCAGGGCTCGTGGTCGCAGCCCAACTCCCCAGGGCGGCTCTCGTGCCGGGCCCCTCCACAGATTCAGAGTCGAGGGACGGGCATGCAATCCGCATGCTCCTCGCCGCCGCCCGCTCAACCGACTCCGGGGCAGGCCTGCCACGATACGAATTGTTCCTTCGCTGCCAGCGCGTGTGGAACAGGGCGCGGTCCACCCCGTCCGACGGCTTCCGCGACCGGTGCCAGCCATGACCTTAGCGAGTGTCGCCGTCGTTATCCCCTGTCGCGACCGTGGCCATTGCATTGCCGAGTCACTCGCATCGGTGTTCGCGCAGACGCGGCCGCCGCGAGAGGTACACGTCATCGACGATGGCTCGAAGGATGATTCGGTGCAGGTGATCGAGCGGGCTTTTGCCAATGCCGGCGCAATTCGATGCTTTCTCACCGTGCGCGACCATCGCGGCGTGGTGACGACCCGCAACGAGCTCTGCAGGGCCGTGACCACCGACTACGTGGCGTTCCTCGACTCCGATGACATATATGCTCCGCAGCGGCTCGAAGCGATTCTCGACAGGGCTCCTCGAGAGGGGCACTTCCTTGGATTCAGCGGCATCGATTTTCACTCCGCACGTTCGGAGGAGGATGGCGAGCAGTCGCTGACCGCATGGCATGAGGAGTATCGGCGGCGTCTCGCCCAGGGCATGTCGCTGCCGACGGCCGGCTTCTCGCTGCTCCACTCACACATCGCGATCACCCAGAGCAATTACGTGATCAGCCGCGGCCTCTTCGATGCGGTGGGGGGCTTCGATTCGCGGATGCACATCTCCGACGACTGGGATTTCGCCGTCCAATCCCTGCCATTCGTGGAGCCCACCTTCGTGCCTGAGCCATTGATGACCTACCGGCTACATACGGGAAACATCTCCGCTCGCTGCCCCGAGCCGAAGAAGGCGCAGGACATCAGCCGTGTGCTCGACAAAGCGGCGGGGTGGATGGTGGGCCCGACTCCCAATCCCCTCGCGCCCACGCCACACAATTGGCCGCAGCTGTTTCGCATCTTCGCCGTGTTGAATCAGTCGGCCGCTGGCGTCTCGCTAGCGTCTCGACTGCCGCAGGAAGTCCTGTTGTCCGTCGGGGAGGCTGCGAGGAGCCGCTCGGCTCCTGCCAGGGAAGCTGAAGCGATCCGCGAACTCATCGCCTCCGCCCGGCTGGAAAACGCTGGTGACGGCCACTCGACGCTCGAGTTGATGCAGCGGTGTCATCGGCAATGGTCGAGTCAAACATGAGCCCTCCTTTATCCATGCTTGGACGTCTGTCCTGGCTCGGCCACGACCTCACGGTAGCGGCGCCCGACCCCGTATGGTTCTCCTGGTTGGAAGACTTCACCGGACTCGCCGTCCGTACCGAGGAGGCCGACCCGTCCGGCTGTCGCGCAGCACCGCCGGTGCTTTCCGTCGTTGACGACCGCCACGCTCTCGTCGATGGGAACGATCTCAGGTCATTCTCGAGCCTGAACAACCTGAAGGCATGGCTCTTCCTCACGGTGAGCGACGTCATGATCGAGCGAGGAGGATTCACGGCATTTCACGCAGCCGGGTTCATCGTGGATGGCCGGGCTGTGCTAGTGTCTGGCAGACCGTGGGCGGGAAAATCCTCCTGGGCATTCGCCGCAGCCGAACGCGGTCTCGACGTGCTCGGAGACGACCAGGTGCTCGTTGATGCCGCCGTAGGGCTCGTCTACGGGCTGCCCCGGCCGATGAAGCGGCGGATCATTTCCGGCGCTGAGACGACGTCCTCGCCATCCGCCGCGGTACGGGCCAGTCTCGATGACGAGGAGATCGTGCTCGTGCCGCGGCGAACCGCCGGCCTCGCGCCTGTCGATCGGGGCTACCCCGTGTCGCAAATCGTTCACCTTTCCCGGCATCGCGGCCCGGGGATCGTGCCCATCTCGCTCGACTCGTTTACGGTCATACGGACGGTCCTCGACCAAATGCGCGGACGGCCCAGCGCCTTTCTGAGGCAGACCGCAGCCGCGGCCAGAATGCTGAGCCGCCTGCGGAACAGCGGCTTGAGCGTGGGGGACGGTGAAATCGCTCGCGGCCTCGATGCCGTCCTCGACAGTGTGCATCACGGCGGTGACGAATCTCACCTCCGCACGCATCAAGGCTGATGCATCTCAGCAACCAGACCATGGAACAGTGGGACGAGTCCTCATCCACGCGTCATCCATGCGTCACGCATCCGTCGCACGGACCCAAGCATGCCCGTGCTGCGAAGAAAGCCCTTGGCGACGCGGTGGCACCGAGCCCAGGCCGTTCGCGGCTCGGATCGGCCGACATTCCACCGCGCCAAATCGTCCGGCACCGGTGCGGAGCACAACTCCCGGGCGAGAAACGACCACTGCTCGAGGTCGCTCCGACGGCCGTGGCGATCCGCCTCGGACACCACCGCGTCCCACGTTGACGCGTCGCCACGGTAGTGGCAGAGGTCGACAAAATCGAGTAACTGGCGGAGATTGGTGCAGCCGATCGCATCATCGAGTTCATGCGGCTCCCAGACCGCGTAGTACCTGAATTGACCTTCAAGCGCGTGCACGGCGTTGTGGAGCAGGCGATGGGCCGTGCAGGGCAGGCGGGCGTCGCCGGCCACCGTGATCGCCGGTACGGATGCGGCGTAAAAGGCCTCGGCCTCCGCGGCCCCGCCGCCCAGCCAGGGCGTTTTGTGGATTTCGATGACCAGCGGACTCTCAGCCCCCACTGCAGGCCGGGCGAGCTTCGGCCAGTGGTGGAAGCGATCGGTGTCCCATCCCGTGGCCGGCACGAACCCCTGGTCGCAGAGCGTCTCGAAGCACAGGCGATCCTGTCCGGTCGGCACGAGCACGTCGAGGTCGACCATGACGCGGGTTCCAGCGTGGCCCGACGGCGGGTCGAACAGCTGGCATGCGCCCTTCAGAAACAGGGGCACGACACCCCGGCTGTTGAGCGTCGCGATGAGCTCGTGCGCAGCTGTCCGCAGGCTGCCGCTGACGCCGACGGTAGACCAGTACTCGGCTCGCAATTGTTCGGCGACCGTGCGGGGAATTCCGGAGCAGTGCCTCAGTGTCCGCCACAGCCTGGGCGCCACGTGCCAGTAGCGGCAGACGTACGACCACTCATCGGGAGCAAAGTCGTCGAGCGGAGCATCAGACACCTCGGCGTTCGGCGCCAACAGGGCGGCGATGGAGCGGACGAGGCGGGCGTTGAACGGCGGCTGCTGCATATGCGGTGCGGGCGGCGTCACCGTGCGCCCGGTGCGACGACGACGGCCAAGAAGGCAGGGGTGGAGCGAGTATTTTCCCGGTGGCGCCCGCGGTCAGCCTCTTCTTCGAGTCGCGGCCACACGCGCTGTTGCACGACGACTCAGGTCGCGCACTGTGCGAGGCGATAGCCGAGCGATCGACGGTACGGCGACTTTGCGGGGATCATCGAGTGAGACGGAGGAAACGCACCCCGGGGGATGATGCCTCGCTGGGGTTGGGGAAAGTGGGAGTGTGGGGTCATCGCTGAGAGGACTCCGCGCGACGTTTTGATGAGCTAGGCAACGAGACTGACCGGACGACAGGCGCGGACGTGTCCGCAAAGAAGACCGGCCACGCCACGCCATACGCGTTGCTAATGAGATTAGTTCGTAAACACGGCTCGTGCAACAAATCGGCTCGGGGCGGAGAATCCTGACAATCGGCTGGATATGCGTCATGCATCGTGAGAAAAACAGCTTCCGCGATGTCCGCATGCGATCGGCCCCGCAGGAACATTCTCAGGCATGGGAATGAGGGAGGTAGCGTATGACCAGCGAGATGGCGTTGGTTGCGGATGCTGGGGGTGACGTTCGATGTGTGTATGGCGAGGAGTTGGACCTGCGTGAGATCGGATTTGTGAAATCCGCAATTGCGAAATGTAAATTCGCCTTTGGCTATGGCCGATCTGGGCATTCCCTTGCGGCACCAACCTTGCGTTGCGTCTATCC
>JBAXUW010000203.1:0-5874 GCA_037129495.1 Planctomycetota bacterium
CTGGTCTCTTCATTCTGGGACCCGACCCACGACGTGCTGCTTACCCTGCCGGCCACGCGAAACCAAAACCTGCCCAGCACCTACCACCTGTGTGGCGATCTGGGGTGTGCTTATACCGGCGGCAGCGGTGGCCACGGACACTAAAAACTGACGTTCTTTCAGTTTCTTGAGTCCATCGGGAATATTATGTAGATTAGGCCTTTTCGAATGCATACCCGATCGGCCAGCGGTTGACGAAGTGCCGTTGGCCCGCCGCCGACGCGGCAGACCGATCTCTCATGCCCCGCCGTCTCGCTGCATTCACTCTCATCGAGTTGCTGGTCGTCGTCGCCATCCTTGCCACGCTGGTGGGGCTCCTGCTACCCGCCGTGCAGCAGGTGCGAACCGCGGCGCAGCGGACGGAGTGCAAGAACAGTCTCCGGCAGATTGGCATCGCGTTTCATGCCTACCACGACAGCCGCAGGGCGTTTCCCTTCGCCTCCGGCAGGCCACGGCAGGGCACCGTCGAGCATCTGGAATCGAGCTCAAGCGAGGGGAGCGATTACGTGCGGCCCCAGTCGTGGGCGATCTCGATCCTGCCCTACATTGAAGAAGGAACGATGGCGGCCATGTACCAACGCTATTGTCTGGCATGCCCTCCCGAGGTTCAGGAAGGCGATATCGTCGATGCCAGACTCAAGCTCTACAACGGCCGGAGTCTTGCTGCCGGCGGACTCGACTTCGCAGCGTTGTTGGGCCCCGGTCCCTCCCAGCCAGACCAGTCCCATCGCCTCGACCTCTGGTACTATCCGGGCACCGTGCCGGCCTCGGACTTTAGCGGCATCCTCGTTCCCGAGGGAATCTCCTGGATGGAACAGTCGGGCACCTACTCGATCTCGATCAGGGATAGCCCGGTGCGCATGACGGAAGTGACCGATGGGCTGAGCCACACGCTGGCACTCGCGGAGAGTGGCGACTACCTGAAGGATGACGGCGCGACGTGGACGGTCTCCCGATATTCCTGGCCCTATGGCTCCGACGTGGGCCGCTACGTCCGATATGGAGCGGGAGTTGGCTCCTCTGCCGTCGAGACGTCGCTGAAGCCACGCTCCCGGATCGCCGGCATGGTGCTGCAGGTGTTGGCGGGAGACGGCTCAGTCCAGGCGGTCGAGGAGTCGATCAAGGCGACCGTGCTCACAACGCTGACGAGCCGTGCCGACGGAAGAGCAAGACCGTGAAGTAATCCCGCCTCACGCGCCGAGAGTCGTGGCGCGGGGCTCTTGCCGCGCATTCGCCCCAGGCACTCCGCCGTTTCGTGCGCGCCACGCCCGTTTCATCACATTTTACAGGCCGCACAGACTGTGACTCTTCCAGATCCGCCGCATAATCGCGGAGGTCAATTTGCCACAGGAGTGCCCGAGCCTCATCGGGCTCGGTTCGACACATGCGCCGTCGTTTGTTCTCGCCCTGCTCGCGTGCCCGACTGCGGCTTCAGTCTGGGCCGGCGGTGTGGGCATGTATGGCCAGATACAGTCCATCGCTGAAGCACCGTATCCCGGAACACTCGGGGTTTACGATCATCGAGTTGTTGGCGGTGCTTGCGATCATCGGCACGTTGATCGGGCTGTTGCTTCCAGCCGTGCAGCGGGCCCGTGAGTCGGGTCGCCAAGCGCAGTGTTCGAATAACCAGAAGAACATCGGACTGGCACTCACCAACTACCAGCAGGCCAAGAGACTCTTTCCCGCTGGCAACGAGCAGGTGACCGGCCGTTTCCATGCCTGGAGTTCTTACATTCTCCCGTTCTTGGAGCGATCCGACGTGGCCGGCCGGATCGATTTCATGAAGCCCTGGGACGATCCCGGTGGGAACGCCGCGATCGCCGACATAAACATCCCCGCGTATGCCTGCCCCTCCGGGATGAAGATGTTCCCTGGCAAGCAAGATTACGGCGGCGTGTTGGGGGCGTGGATCGATGGCGACGGCAACGTGCCGACCACGGGCGACTACCAGCACAGCGGCGTGCTCTATGCCACTGACCAGACCGTCTCTCGGCCCGCCTCGCCGGCCGCGATCGTGGACGGCCTGTCGCACACGCTGCTCGTCGCCGAGGCCTCCGATCGGGAGCACATCGGCGACGAGACCCGCAGGGCGGGCGACAGCTGCTGGGCCTGTGGCAGCAACTGCTTCCCACTGAGCGCTCGCGCGATCTCCAAGTGATTGAGGGAGGCACGGTGGCTTCACGTACGATGAGAACATTCGCGGGTTTACTTCGGGTGCAGGAGGTCGGGCTGCTGTCCGTTGTCCTCGTGCTGATGGTCGTCCTGAGCTGGCTTGGCTATGAGCACGCGCGGCCGGGACAGCCAAACCTCTTTCTCAACAAGGAAAATCTCGTCGAAGGCGTCGTCACGCCCATGAGCATCTACACGATCATGGCGGTCGGCATGACGTGCGTTATCATCACCGGGGGCATTGACATCTCCGTCGGGTCAGTGATGGCACTGGCCGCGCTCGCGGGGGCGGCGTCGATGGAGGCGTTGCCCAAGGACGCACCCCCCGGGCTCGTTCTCATCACGGGCATTGGCGTGCCGATCCTCGTCGGTGCGATCTGCGGGGGGTTAAACGGACTCTTTGTTGTCATGCTCGACATGCACCCTTTCATTGTCACGCTCGGATCGATGGGCATCTTCCGCTGCATGGCCATCGTGCTCCCCACCCAGGCAACTCTCCCAAGCGCCGGCAGGCTCCTTCCCGAGGCGTTTCGCCCGGGGCTGATGAGCTGGAGTGTCATGGGCGTGGAGGTTGTGCCATTGCTGGTGACTTTCGCGGTCGTCGGAGCGGGCGTGTTGTTTCTTCGTTACATGGTCAGCGGCCGCGAGATATACGCGGTGGGCGGCAACGAAGAAGCCGCTCGCTTCAGCGGCATCCACGTCGCACGAGCCAAGTTTCTCGTCTACATCATCAGCGGGGTGTGCGCGGGAATCGCCGCCGTTGTCTCGCTCGGGCGATTCGGCACGGCGTCGAGCAACACCGCACAGGGTTACGAACTGGCAGTGGTAGCGGGAGCCGTTATCGGCGGAGCGAGCCTTGCGGGTGGACGCGGCACGGCGTTGGGCGCGTTGCTCGGCACACTAATCATCGCACTCATTGAAAACGGCATCGTCACATTCAGCAACAATCGCGAGTATCGGCTTGGCATCATCGGCGCGGCAATCCTGCTGGCAGTGGCGCTCGAGCGGGTCAGCGCGAGCCGTCGAACCTAAGAGCACTTTTTTCCTTGAGGAGGAATTCCCATGCTTCGCGCCCTGTCTCCGCTGTTCAAGTCTGCATTGTTCCGTTTTGTACTATGTCTGGCACCGACTCTGTTCCTTGCCGGCTGTGACAAGCCCGCCGAAGACATGCCCGCCGGTGCGTCGACCAGGCGTACGGTGGTAATCGGCATCATTGCCAAGAGCCAATCGAACCCCGTCTTTTCCGCCGCCCACGCGGGTGCGATCGCCGCAGCCGCGGAACTCGGTCCCAAGTATGGTGTGGACGTGAAGGTCGAGATTCTCACTCCCACCGAAGAAGACGCGGTGAAGCAGGCCGAGGCGATCGAGTCCCTCACCCGCCGCAAGGTCGACGGCATCGCCATCGCCGCGAGCGAGGCACGTACCGTCACGCCCGCGATCGACAAGGCCGTTGCCGCCGGGATCCCGGTCGTCTGCTTCGACGCTGACATCCCTTCTAGCAAGCGATTCGCGTTCTACGGCACCGACGACATCGACTGCGGCCGAACGATCATGCGCGAACTCTCGGCCGCCATGGGCGTCAAAGGCACGGTCGCCGTCATCGCCGGCAATGAGGCTGCACCGAATCTGCAAAATCGTCTCAAAGGCGTGAAGGAAGAACTCGCCAAGCACCCCGGCATCAAGCTCCTCGACGCCGGTGTGATCTACCATGTCGAGACACCTGAGAAAGCCGCCGAAGCGCTGCAGATGGCCCAGCGAGCCAACCCGCAGATCCAGGGCTGGGCCTTCATCGGTGGCTGGCCGCTGTTCACCAACGACGCGCTGAAGTTCGAGCCCGGCACGATCAAGGTCGTGAGCTGCGACGCGCTCCCAGCGCAGCTCAACTACCTCCGCTCGGGTCACGTGCAGGCACTGATGGCCCAAGACTGCTACGGCTGGGGGACTGAGTCCGTTCGGTTAATCCTCGACAAGGTCGTCCACGATAAAGCCCCCGCAGACCCGCGCGTCATCGCGCCGCTGACCAAGGTCACCAAGGAGAACGTCGAAGCGTTCGCCGGCAGCTGGGACAAGTGGCTAAGCAAGTAAGCGAGCCGCCCGATGATCGAATTGCGTAACATCTCCAAGCACTTCGGCGGCGTGCGCGCGTTGACCGACGTGTCCCTCCGCATCGACCGCGGCCATGTCCACGGGCTCATGGGCGAGAATGGCGCGGGGAAAAGCACCCTCGGCAAGGTGCTTTCCGGTATCCACACGCCGGACACCGGCGAAATCCTGCTCGACGGCAAACCCCATCGCTTCCGCTCACCGGCGGACGCGCTCGCGGCCGGCGTGGGGATGGTCCACCAGGAGCTGGCGTTCTGTCCCGACCTTTCTGTCGCCGAAAACCTCTGCATGGGCCACTACCCGCGCCGGCGCGGCCTGGTCGATCGCGCCGCCATGCGGATGCGAGCAAGCCAACTTCTGCAAGAGATCGGCCTGTCGATCGATGTCGACCGGCCAATGCGCGACCTTTCCACCGCGCAGGAGCAAGGCGTCCAGATCGCCGCCGCCGTAGGAACCAACGCACGTGTCATCGTGTTCGACGAGCCGACGGCGTCGCTCAGCGCCCGCGAAAGCGAAGCCCTGTTCGAGCTGATCGGCAAGCTCAAGGCGCGTGGGATCACGCTCATTTACGTCTCGCACCGCATGCCCGAAGTCCTCGCGTTGTGCGACACCATTAGCGTCCTGCGCGACGGCGCGTACGTTGGCGAACTATCCCGCGGACAGGCCACCCACGAGAAGCTCGTCGAGATGATGACCGGAAGGGTGATCAACATGGATCGCACCGGCGGCACGCGCTCCCCCGGCCCCGTGCGGCTGGCAGTCCGCGGGCTCTGTTCGCCGGGCAAGTTCTCAGACGTCAGCTTCGACGTGCGCGCCGGCGAGATCGTCGGCGTCGCCGGACTGGTCGGCGCGGGCCGCAGCGAAGTCGCGTGTGCCATCTTCGGCCTCGACGCCCGCGCCAGCGGCAAAGTACTCGTCGACGACAAGCCGCTCGAGCTCGGCTCGGTCACACGTTCGATCGGGGCAGGAATCAGCCTCGTGCCAGAAGACCGAAAGCGCCAGGGGCTCGTGCTCTCCATGAGCGTCCGCCACAACACCACACTCGCCAGCCTCGACCTCATCAGCACCGGACCGATCCTCAACCTCGCACGCGACGAGTGTACCGCCAGCGACATGGTCACCCGATTGGGCACCAAGACAGCGTCCATCGACACGCCCGTTCGCCAACTCTCCGGCGGCAACCAGCAAAAGGTCGTCATCGGCAAATGGCTCGCCCGCAGCGGCGTGGTGCTCATCGTCGACGAACCCACGCGCGGCGTCGACATCGGTGCCAAACAGGTCATCCACCAACTCCTCGATCGGCTGGCCCGGCAGGGCACGGCCATCCTCATGATTAGCAGCGAACTGCCGGAGTTACTCGCCTCGGCTGACCGCATCCTGGTCATGCGCGAAGGCCGCCTGCTTACCGACGTCCCTAGCGCCAACGCCGACGAGCAAATACTCCTCAGGCTAATGGTCGGAACCGGCGGCACGGCCGCCTGATGAGGAGCGCCTCAGACACGATGCTCGCCGGGCTGGATGCGACGCTCGCTTCGAGGTGCCGAGGAGCTTCCTATCCACGCT
>JBAXUW010000204.1:0-5856 GCA_037129495.1 Planctomycetota bacterium
CCCCCCTCGCGATACATCACCTGCGCGTAGTAGAAGTGGGCGTAGTGCCAGTGGCCGAAGCCGTTGTTGGCGATGTTGCCGAGGTGCTTCTCCGCGTAGTCGAGCATTCGCGGCACGTGATTGTCGTCGTATTCCCCAGCATTAAACAGACAGGCGATGGCCGCGGCGGAAATGGCGGGCCGCCCGCCGCCCCCCTTGGAGCTGTACTGCACACCGCCGTCGGGCATGGTGCACTTGTGGATGTAGTCGGTCGCCTTGTCGATGATCTCACGCGGTACGGCGATGCCGGCATTGCGGCAACCGCGCAGGCCCTGCACCTGCGTGATCGTGGTCGACCCCTCATCGAAGTTGTTGCCGTCTTTGGCGCTGACGTAGCCCCAGCCGCCATCAGAGGTCTGCGCACGGCCAGAAAACTCCACTGCCTTGTCGAGCACCCGAACGAGCTCTTCACGCCGCCGTTCGTCCTCCTCCTCCCCGAGCACCTGCGAGAGGAAGAGCATGGAGAAGCCGTGGCCGTATGTATAGCGGTCGTCCCCCTTAGGATCGCCAATCAGACCGTTGGGCCGCGACCGGCTCACGAGGTAGTCCACCGCCTGGCGGATCGGCTCGGCATACTGCCCCTGCGTGGTCGTTGAGCCTTCCATGAGCAGCGCTGTGCCCGCGAGGCTCGTCATGGCGGTTGGATAGCGGCCTTCGTTTGCCGCCCAGCTGCCACGTCGCGACTGCTTCCGGGTCAGCCAGTCGAGGCCCTTGGCGATCACCAGATCGACCTTCTCCTCCGACGGCGCTGCCACGGCCCGCGGGCCGGCCGCCAGCACCACGACGAGCATCGCCAGCCAGCCAGCCAGTGTGCGGAGCACGTGGGACATGCAAGACATGCGCGACGGAAGCATGGTTGTTTTTGACCGGGGGTGTTGACCGGGGGGAATCTAGAAGGGCAGAGGAATGGTGAGGGCCTTCCTCATCCAGTATTCGATTTCGACCAGGGGATCGACCGGGGTAGACGACCGGGCGGCCGCCTGAAACGGCGGCCGCGGCGCCGTCGGGCCGCCGGTAAACTCAAGTTGGAGTTCGGGGGCGTCCCGCCGGCCCTGCGACAAGCTGATTGTGTGGGCGGCAGGATCACCGCTGATGCTGCATCCCAGCGACATGATATCCGGTCGCAGTGCTGCCCTGCCATTGAAACGATCATCCACGTAGACGGCCTGACCAGTCCGCTTGTCGAGACAGAGCACACTGAGCCGTGGCCGGTCGGGCTCACGGGCCGCCTGGATCGAGCGGGCGAAGAGCAGCACGGGGAGTTGCCCGCCGGTCTGGCCGTGCAACGAGTGACGTAAGATCGTGGCCGGCACGGGCCAGAGCATGTCGCCGCTGGAGCGATCGACCGCCCACAGCGATCCGGTTACCAGCTGGGGCATCTCCCTGCCCGACATGCCGGGGAGCGGTCCGATGCTACCGATTCGTTCCAGCTGCTGCTGTTCGTCCGGAGTCTCTGCGCGGCCCACGAGCACCAGATAGCGATCCATCCAGGGCATCAACTGCACCTGTTCGAGCCCCACAGGCATGTCGGGCAGGCGCGTCCGAAACTTCACCCGGCCGGCGTCGAGGTCGAGCAGCGTCAGATCGCCAGATGGCTCCACCACAGCCAAGCTCCCGTCGCCGGCGGCGGCTGCCCGTGAATCGCCCGGATACTCGCCGAGCGGAAGCCGCTGCCCATCGACAGGATCGATCAGGTCGATCCGCACCCGCCGGGCCCAGGCCCGGCCGCCGGAGGCGGTCTGGTCCGACCCTTCGTCAGTCGACTGCACCACGAGCATGCGGCGGCCGCTGGTCAGCAGCCGCCGTTCGCTGCCAGGGAGGTCGAGTGTTCGCACCAGTCGGCCGTCGGCCATCGCCAGCACGATCGCCTGGCGGCCGTCAGCCGGGCAGACGCAGAGATAGTCGTTGTCGCCGATTAAATCTCCCACCTGCGGAAGCCGCTGGCGTTCCCAGAGCAGTCGGCCACTGAGCGGATCGTAGACCTTAAGCGAGCGATCGATCATGACAGGGATTCCGGAGCGCCTCGCGATCCCGCCTGTCGCTCCACCCCGACGGCTCGCGTCGTCTTGATGCCGAGGCTCAGAAACCCGTGCCCCCAGCGCCATCCCCAGCGCCATCCCCGGCGCGATATTGCCCTGCCGTGCCAGCCGTCCAGCCCCAATGGCCACCCCAAACCCGCCTGCACGCGGCTCGGACCCGACATCTGATTTGTCAGCCAGCATCCAGAGTGGGCGGTTCTTACCCCTGCCACCCTGCCCCGGTCCGCCGCCAGTCATCTCGAAGGCTGCGAGAGTGGCACCAGCGCGAACAAACACCACGCGGCCGACGACTGAGGCCTCTTCCAAGCTGCCCGACTGCAGGATCGGCATCAGTTGGGCAACATCCGACCGCGACTTCAGGCCGAAGGGATCGCCAATCGGACGGCCGAAACCGTCGGTGGCAAGGATGCCCGACTGCTGATGTTGATCGAACGCCAGTTCGAGCCCGGGCAGGAAGGAGTCGGCACTCACGGCGACGGGGATATTCAGCAATCGGGACCTCACAAACCGGAGGTCGTCGAGTTCTCCCTGACGCGGGCCACCGGCCCGCGCAACCGCGCCACGCCGCTGCACGACCCTGCCCATCGGCCAGGCATCGGCCGTGAAGTCGGCCGCCGCCGCCACGCCAAACCCACTGCGGATGCCGGCGAGCACCGCCGCTGCCTGCTGGCGATCCTCCGGTCGACCCACGTGGGCAAGATCGAGGAGCAAAAAGTCTCGTTCGAGCACGAGTCCGCGAGTCTCCTCGCCCGACCCGCCCGCTTCAATTCTGGCGTCCAACAGATCGGCCAACTGCCGGCGGGCCAGCAGAGCGAGTTCGTGCCGACCAAAGCGTTCGATGAATTGCCGCAGCCGCGGCATGCGGTCGGCAGCGGCAGTGGCTGCAGCGGCAGTCGCCTCACGGACCGCGTAGGCTTCAAGCTCCGTCCGTAATGGCGGCGATGCCTTCTCCATCAAGTCGGCCAGCCGCCCTTGAATCCACCGGGCCGGCAGCATGGTGAGCCGGGCATCGGCCCCATCAGAGACGGGCGTTTCATCAGCGGCAGGAATGTCTGCAGACATTTTGTTCAGGCCGTTCAGGCCGTTCATGCCATCCTCCAGCACCATGCCGGTCGATCCGACACTGGGGGCTGTGACTGCCAAAAGTTGTTGGAGCGCCTCCCAGGCCTGCGGCAGGTCGCCCGTCTGGAGAAATCCATCCACCACGGTTCGGAGCAGCAGAATGGTGGTCGGCGCACCGGCCTGGGCCCCTGGTTGCGACACGGCCTCACGCCAAAATGGCGCTGCCTGGGCGAAATCGCGCCGCAGCGCAAACAACAGCGCCTTCGCCACAACATCGGCCGTCACACGATTTGGCTGGAGGGCATGCGCCGCCCGCACGCTGGCGATGCCGGTCGCGACATTCCCCCGGTCAAGATCGAGCTGACCTTTCCAGAGGCGTGCCCATGGATCTTGGGGGTTGGCTTTGAAGGCCGTCTCGATCCGCGACTCAAGCGCCGCCATCTGATGGAAGACATCGAGCGAGTCAGCTCCCTGCGAGATGACCTCACCGCGGTAGGCCAGAAGGTTGCCGGGCACCGCATTGCCGCGGGCTGCAGACCGGCCGGCGATCTGTCCGTCGGCCAGATCGATTGCCAGCACCTCCGGCGTGTCGAGTGGCAAGAGCAGCCGATTGCCTGTCAGAATGCTGCGGCCGCTGGGGCTGCCATGATCGGCGGCCAGCGGCCGCTGCCAGAGCACGCGGCCATTCGTCAGATCAATCGCCTCCACGCCCCGCCGGCCCACCACGATCGCTCGACCATCGACAATGCCGGCAACATACAGACGGTCTTTCCGCGGCAGCCGCCAGACCACCGTGCCCTGTCGCAGATCGAGACAATGCAATTCCTGAGAATCGCCGGGCGTGAGCAGCACTCGGCCGACTGCGAGGATCGGCACCGAATCGAGCCAGCGGCCCATTCGTTGCTCGCGATCGCCCACCGCATCGCCACCGAATCCGCCGCCCATCGGCTGGCCCCGCGGCACGCGGAATCCGTTGGGAAGCACCACCACGCCCCCCTGGAGAGCCTGGGGATATTCGTATGCCCAGAGCAGCGTGCGGGTGGCGAGATCGACGGCCACGATGGCGCCCGCACCAGTGGGACAGACGAGCACGCCCTCCGCAACCGAGGGTGACAATCCAGCCAGCCGTCGGGCATGACTGTCGCGATTGTCGATCGAGCGTTCCTCGTCAATCTCAGCGAGCGGTTGCGACCAGACCGCGCGACCCGTGTCGGCCGCGAGCACATCGAGGCGAATCTCTCCCTTCTCCTCAACAAGCGCGAGCAGTTGTTCGCCTACCGGCAAGGGTGCGCCGAGATACCAAGCCGTGCCCGCGGCTGCCTTGCCCACTTCGTCGGCCGCCTCACCGGCTTGCGGTAACCGCCACCGCAGCGATCCTCGGCTCGCGAGATCATAGGCTGAGAGCGTGTTGCCACCCCGCCAACCGCCGCCGATCGACTGCATGGCGGGCCGGAAGTTCAGCGGCCCAACCTGCCGCGATGACACTGCATCGGGATGGCTTTCGACGGCGAATACCAGCCGGCCGTCGCTGGCCAGCATGCCACTGGTGACATCATCAAAAACGCTGCTGAACGAATTGCTGACATCCGCATCACCCCCGTCGCCGCCTCCCTCACCGCCGGCCGTCCCTGCATGCAGCGGCGCAGACGGGCCGCCCGGCTGCAACCAAACCCGCTTGCCAGTTTCGAAATCAACCGCCAAGAGCCCCATGGGAGTATGCGTCAGGATCGTGCCCTCCACGGCCAGCGGTGTGCCCGCCGGCAGCACCGGCAGATCCTGGTCGGCATGGAGCCGGCGTCGGGACTCAAGCAGCCGCGACTCCTCGGGGTGGCGGGCGAGCGGCACTCGATACCGGGCCGCCAACAGCGGACACGACGCGGTTGCAACAGCATTGCGGGCCGGATCGCCACGGTGCACAACCCAGTCGCCACTCTGGCCGCCCGTTTGGCCCTTGGTGCTACCCTGAACGCTACCTTGCCGCTCACCGACGAGGCCCGTTAGCCACTCCAGGCCGCCCCCGGCCGGAAACGACACCGTGACATCCTTGCCCGCAATGCGGGCGACGTTGCCGCCGCCGTTCCGCAGCCGTTCCAAGATCGCCGCCGCTGCCACACGGTCGCCCGCCCGCAGCCAGGCAATCGAGCGCATGATCGACAGCGTGGGCTCGAAGGGGGTGCCGCCATCCACCGCAGAGAGTCGATCGAGCCAGACGGCCGCTGCCAACGGCTGATTCGCCTCGAGCGCCTCGATGGCGGCCAAGAGCGTGGCCCGATATCCCGCCGGCGTGTGGAACCACCTTCGGGCCACCGCCACGATCCCGGCGGTGTCGTTGGCGGCCACGGCCTGTTCGAGCATGCGGTCGGCGCGGGCACGAAATTGAAGTTCGTATGCCTCGCGGCCCGCTTTTTCGAGCCCGCCGATGAGTCGGTTTGTCTCTGCCTTGATGCTCTGCCAGGTCCGCTGCCGCCTGTCGGCACGAGTGAAGACATCGCGATCGGCGGCCAGGATCTCATCAAACAACATTGCCGCGTCGCTCCATTGCTGATCGGCCACGAGCCGCCGACCGCGGTCGAGTTGCCGTTCGCGGAGCCGGTCGCTGGGAAAGCCGATCCCGCCTTCGCCGTCACCTTCATCGGCAGGAGGAATTTCGTTGCTGGCAGTTTCGTCCGCGTCATCGACGTTGGCCTGAGGCTCATCGTCGCCTCGTCCCACGCCC
>JBAXUW010000205.1:0-5834 GCA_037129495.1 Planctomycetota bacterium
GGCATCAACCGCGTGGTCTACGACATCTCGTCGAAGCCGCCGGCCACGATCGAGTGGGAGTGAGAGGCCTCAGGCCTCGGACGGAACGAGCCGAGGGGGCCCGGGCTCAGTGGCCCGACTTGTGGGTGTATTGCTCGCCACGCACCACAGACACGTCGGAGAGCCATGCGATGACGGCGTAGTGCTCGAAATACTCGTGCGACACGTATGTCAGGATCTCGACCGCCAACTCCCCAGCCACCACGAGCTCCAGCTTCTTCGTCTTGGCCTCACCAATCACGGACACATTGCGGGCACTGCGCGAGCCATGCCCCAGCACATCGGAGATCGTGTAACCGGAGGCTCCGAGCTTGATCCCTTGCTCGGCGATGTCGTCCATGATCACGGACTCACCGACCACTGTCACGAGCTTCAGGGGATACAGTTGCATGGCCAACTCCTCGTCGCGGATATTCTCGTCATTGCTAGTGGTCGCGCCGGACAGTCCGGCCGCCAACTTCCCTCATCCCGAAAGACTACTGAGCGCCAACGAATTTTGCCATTTCAAAGTAGATCGGAATGCCGAGGGCGATGTTAAAGGGGAAGGTGATCGCCAGCGCGGCCGTAATCGAATACGTGGGGTTTGCTTCGGGAAGCGTGAGGCGGACGGCCGGAGGTGCCGCGATATAGGAGGCACTGGCCACGATCGCCCCCAACACCGTGCAGCCGCCGAGGTTGAGACCGGCAAGATGCCCGCAATAGACTCCGATGAAGCCGTGAATCAGAGGCATGATGATGCCGAAGGCGATCAGGAAGGGCCCCACCTTCACCAGATCGCCAAGCCGTTCGCCGGCGACCAGCCCCATCTCCAGCAGAAAGATGCACAGGGCGCCACGGAACAGCATCCCCTTGCTCTGGAAGAAGTCGTAGAACGGCGCAAACCCCTTCTCGTCCATGAACATCGTCGAGGTGAATCCGATCACCAGCAGGCCCGCCATCAGCATGATCGACTGGCCGGTCATCACCTCGTAGAGCGCCTCGCCGAGCTTTGACTCCTTGACCGGCCTGCCCGTGCCCGCGGCACGCTGCGCCCGCTCCTTGGCCGAGAGCGCCGCCCCGATCACCAGGGCGACCGCGATGCCCGGGCACTCCAGGAGCGTGACAAGCGTCGGCAGGAAGCTGTCGGCCGGGTGCTGCGACTGCTCGACGAATGAGTTGGCAACGGCGTAGGTCACAGCCGAGGTGCTGCCATAATGGGCGGCGATGCCGGCCGAATCGGCGATCGACATGCGGCCGAGGTAGCGGAGCACAACGTAGGCGGTGATCGGTGTCAGGCAGCCGAGAAAGAGCGTGGCCAGGGCAGGCTTCCAGATCGTGGCCACGCCGTGGGCATGGTACTCGTGGGCCAGTTCATGGCCGCCGATGAAGCCGATCGACATCAGCAGGAAAATCGCGATCGAGTAGTAGAGCTCCTTGGGAATCTTGATGCCGCCATGGATGCGAGTGCAGATGATGCCCAGCAGGAAGCAGAGCGGGATTGGCGTGAGCAGGTTTCGCTCAAGCGACTCAAGCACACGGCCAAGCTGGTCGGCCGAAAAAACACCAAACAAGGCACCGCAAGACAGAGTGGCCAGTGAGTCGGCAACGGCGGTCAACGGGAGCATCATGCTGAACTCGCAGGGTAAAGACGGTGGCGGACGTGATGGAGACGGGGAGAGCTGGCGAGCCCGGATGCCTGCCACTCGGATGGCCTGTCGGTGCCCGACTCAGCAGTGGAGAGTAACGAGAAGAAACCATTCCGCGATCCCAGTTCCACCGGCCTGTCGCCATTGTAAGCCCGTTGGTGTGATAAACCGTTCCGCAGACCGCCCCATGCGTGGACATTCGCCGTGAATGCAATACGCTCAGAAGGAGCGGCGGCTGCCGCCTTCTCTACTGCAATGCCAGGCCCGCCTGCGGGGCTCCCGGAGCTTGAATTCATGCACATAGCAATCGTCGAAGATGATCCCGTCATCGCCAAGGCCGTCAGCAAGGCTCTGCGTGAGGCGGGCCATCAGTGCACGTGGGTGCCAGACGGCGAGGCGGCGATCCGCGACAAAACGCTCCTCTCAAGCGACATCGTGGTGCTCGACCTGATGCTGCCCAAAACGGGTGGCCTGGAGGTGCTCAAGGCAGCCCGAGCGGCCGGTGTGCGGACGCCGGTGATCGTGCTCACGGCCCGCGGCGCGGTGCCCGACAAGCTGGCGGGCTTCGAGGCCGGGGCCGACGACTATCTCGTCAAGCCGTTTGCCATCGACGAACTGCTGGCCCGAATCGAGGCCGTGCATCGCCGCACGTCCCACAAGCCCACCATGGAACTTGAAGCCGGCGATCTCCACCTCAGCCTCGCCACCAAGCGGCTCAGCTTCGCCGGCCGCACCATCGATCTCACGCCCACCGAATTCAGCCTGCTCGAGCTGCTGATGCGTTTTAAGGGGCAGGTCGTGACACGAAAGATGCTCTGCGAGCATGTCTGGGGCTTCGATTGGGACGGCCCCACGAATGTGATCGAGGTCCACATCAACCGTCTGCGGGGCAAGCTCGATAAGGGCCGCACCGATTCACTTATTCGCACGATTCGGGGTCGCGGCTATGCCCTCCCGTCTGCTTAACTGGATTCCGTGGGCCACGCTGCGGGTCAGGCTTACGCTCTGGAACACGGCTGTAGTGCTCTTGGTGATGCTCGCCGCACTGCTGGCTGTGCGGATTGGTGCCCGGGCGGCGCTCTACCGTGAGGCCGATGCCGTGCTCAGTGGAGAGGTAAGCGAAGTTGCGATCGCGCTGCGGGACCTCTATCCAAATACCGACGCCCTCGTGGCCGAACTCCGTCGCAAGGCAACTGGCCACGCAGAACGCGGCTGGTTTACCCAGCTGCTCACCGACGATGGTAAGACGATCTGGAAGAGCGACAGCTGCCCCGAAGTTGTGGCGAAGTGGCCAGTGGCACAGGACAAAATCGAGAACCTTGTGCAACTGGGGGGTTACCGGTTTGCCCGCCGGCGGATTACTGATCCGGCAGACGAGCCATTCCACGTGCGGATCGGCATGGCGACCGCCTTCCTCGACGACGACATCAACACGCTGGCCCGGCTGCTCCTGCCGGTGGCCGCCGGGCTCTCGCTGCTCACACCGCTGGTGGGCTATTGGCTAGCCCTCCAGGCCACAAAGCCGGTGGCTGAGATTTTGCGGACGGCGGCGCAGCTCAAGCCCACACGGCTCGGCGATCGACTGGAGGTTCACGGTACGAAAGACGAACTCGATCGGCTATCGCTCACGATCAATTATCTGCTCGACGAGGTGGCGGGGCACGTGGAGCGGCAGCAGCAGTTTGTGGCCGATGCCGCCCACGAGCTGCGCGGCCCCCTCGCCGCTATGCAAAGCTCGCTGGAAGTGGCGATCTCCCAAGATCGCACCGCCGACGACTACAGGGACACACTTGCCGACGTGCTGGAAGAGGCCCGTCATCTTTCGAAGCTGGCCAACGATCTCCTGCTCTTGGCCGAGACGGGCGACGACGCCCGCGTGCGGCCCAGCGAGCAGGTGGACGTGGCAGCGATCGCCCGGCAGACGGTTGCGATGTTTGACGGCGCGGCGGAGGAGCGCTCGGTTGGCCTCACGCTGCGGGCCGCCTTTCCGTTCGGTGCTGCCCCTACCGTGGCGGGCGACGCAGCGCAACTGCGGCAGGTGTTTGGCAACCTGCTCGACAACGCGCTCCGGTTCACACCGGCGGGGGGTCGGGTGACGGTGTCGATCGATGCCGACGACGCCGGCCATGGGCTGGTGGTGAAGGTGGCCGACACGGGCTGTGGCATCGATGCCGAGCATCTGGGCCGCGTTTTCGACCGGTTCTACAAGACCGACGCCGCCCGAACCCGCGGTCCGCTCGCCCGCGGCGGCGGTCTGGGGCTGGCGATCTGCCGCTCGATCGTGGAGCGTCACGGCGGCAGCATCGCGATCGCGAGCACGGCGGGCATGGGCACCACATTCACGATCCGGCTCCCAAAAACTGCCGACACGGTCTGATCGACAGAGCCATCTCGCCAGCCCCGCCCATCCCGCGCACTCGCCCCAGCGCGCCGTATCTTTCATTTCAAGTCCGTCACATTCCCCCCAGTCGTCAAGATTCGAAGTGGAGTCTGCCGATTGTAATGACGGAAACACCCTCAAGAGGCTGCGATGCCGGCAACCATACGCGTAACCACGAGACAGACGACACCCCTGCGCGGGTTCTTTCTTCGGCTCATTCGGAGCCTGTCGGCTGGACGGCGGCTGTGCTCCCTTGCGATGGGGCTGGGGCTTGCGCTGCTGCAGATCGTGGCGACCATGTCGGTGCCCTGTGTTGCCGCTGATCCGTTTCTCGTGATCGCCGATCTGTCGGACGAGCCGCCGCCACTGGACCTGCCGAGCGTGGCCGACAGATTTGAGTCGTTCGAACAGGTCTCGCGGGCGTTGCTGGACGAGCGGCAGCGGATCGCGGCGCTCGAGGCACGTCTGCAGGAACTCGAAAAGCCGAAGGCGGGCACCACTGCGCCACTTCCCGATCCCAAGGGCGGCAAGAAAGAGGAGAAGGACAAGAAAGAGGAAAAGAAGGAGCCCTACGAGATCGGCACCGACATGGCCTTCAAGTCGAAGTGGAAAAACGCTTTTGAAAGCGAGGCGGCGAACAAGGACTTCCGCGTCAAGATCGGCGGCCGGACGCAGGTGGATGCCACGTCCTTCTCGGCCGCCCCGGGCCCGAATCAGCAGCCCACCAAGGGCGGCCTCGATCCGGAACTCGCCGACACCGTGAACATGCGTCGGGCCCGGCTCCGCATCGAGGGCCGGATGTACGAATTTTACGACTGGGCCTGCGAATACGACTTCGTCAACCAGATCAATGTCAACAACGAGGTCTATCCCACGGAGCGAGACGCGGGCCCGACGACCGCGACCACCGATCTCTGGATGCAGATTCGGGAGTTGCCAATCCTCGGCACGGTCCGCGTGGGCAACCAGAAAGATCCCTACGGCTACGAGCATCTCACCAGCAGCCGTTGGCTCAACTTCATGGAACGGTCGTTCGCCCAGGACGCCTTTGAGGGGCCGTTCAATAACGGATTCAGCCCCGGCATTCAGGTGATGAACAACAACGAGGAGGGCGATATCGCCTGGCAGGTGGGCGAATTCAAGAACACCTCCAACCCCTTCGGATTCTCCAACTCCTCTGGCGGCAGTATGACCGTCGGCCGGCTGGTCTATCTGCCGGTCTTCGAGGATGAGGGTCGCAAGCTCGTTCACCTCGGCATTTCGGGCCGCTCGATGGAGCCGCGGCGGCAGTACACATCGTTTGACAAGACGACCGGCCTGCCGAACACCGACCCTATCACCGCCGTCCGATTCCGCAGCCGTGGCGACATCCGCAACGGCCCACCCGGCCCGCTCAACTCGATCTACGCCGACAGCGGCCTGCTCCAGGGCACGTGGCAGAACATGGTCGGCCTGGAGTTCGTCGCCAACAACGGCCCCTGGTCGTTTCAGTCAGAATACTTTGGCTCGTGGCTCTACAACGCCAAAACGACCAAAGCGGGCGGGTTGGTGACCAACGGCTACCAGCCCAAGCCCGGCACGAATGTCGGTACCGTCTACTACCAGAGCGGCTACGCCGAGGTGCTCTACTTTCTGACGGGCGAGAGCCGCACCTACTCGAAGATCGAGTATCGCTTCGACCGGCCGATCCCGCACAACAACTTCTACGCGCTCCGCGACCGCAGCCCGCGGGGCAATCGCTGGAATGTCAGCGAGGGTGCCTGGCAGGTGGGGGCCCGCTACAACTACCT
>JBAXUW010000206.1:0-5814 GCA_037129495.1 Planctomycetota bacterium
GCTGCGTCCCCTTTTTCCAGACCGCGATCACGATCTGCCTGGTGCCTGAGGCGCGACAGGGGCCCTTCGTATTTCACACCAGCGCTGCGGGTGAAGGCCTGGCGGCCGCCTGCCGCACGGCGGCCGAACTCGGCTTCGACGCCGTCGAAATCTTCCCCGAGTCGGCCGAGGCCTTTCCTGTGGCCGAACTCTCGCGACTGCTGGCAGAGCATGGCCTGACGGTAGCGGCGGTTGGCACCGGAGCCGGCTGGGTGAAACACAAGCTTCATCTCTGCCATGACGACGCGAGTATGAGGGCCGCGGCTCAAGAGTTCATCGCGAAGATCATCGACGTGGCTGGCCAGTTCGGTGCTCCAACGATCATCGGCTCGATGCAGGGGAGGTGCGAGGGAGACCTGCCGCGGGACAAGGCACTCGATCACCTCGCTTCGGCGCTCGGCGTGCTTGGGGCCCGGGCTGCCGGGCAGGGACAGGTGCTGCTCTACGAGCCCTTGAACCGCTACGAGACGAACCTGTTCAACCGGCAGGGAGACGCCGCCGCGTGGCTTGAGTCGCGGGGGCTTTTGCCCGTGCGGCTCCTCTGCGACCTCTTTCACATGAACATCGAGGAGGTTGATGTCGCCGCCGCGCTGACCTCCGCCGGCCGCCGGGTGGGGCACGTCCACTGGGCCGACTCCAACCGCCAGGCGATGGGGCTGGGTCACACCGACCCAGAGCCGGTCGTTACCGCGCTTTGCGGCATTGGCTACGAAGGCTTTCTGTCAGCGGAAGTCTTTCCGCTGCCGACCGCTCTCGACGCGGCACGGCAGACGATTCTGAGCCTCCGCCAGCACACCCACGCCATCTCAACACCCACCGCCCCGCGACCGGAAACGAAACTATGCTGAACACGCCCCTGCTCCACCCCGACATCCTGCGGATTCTCGCCCAATCCGGGCACCACTCGAAGGTGCTGATCGCCGACGGCAACTATCCGGCTGCCAACAAGCGGGGGCCGCGGGCGGAGCTCATCTCGCTCCAGCTCATGCCGGGCGTGCCGACGGTCGCGCAGGTGCTCGAGGCGATCCTCGGCACGGTGCAGATCGACCGTGTGCACACGATGGGTGTCGACCGCACTGATTCCTATGCGGCTGCGACGCCCGGCGACCCGCCGGTGTGGGACGAGTATCGCCGGATCCTGGCCGCGGCGAAGAGTTCCTGCACGCTCGAGCCGATCGTGAAGTGGGATTTTTACGAAGCGGTCGCCTCGGCCGACCACGTGCTCACGATCCAGACTGCCGACACGCAGCCGTGGGCCAATCTGTTGCTGTCTGTTGGCTGTAGAACGTTCCGCTGAATCCATCCGCTGAATCCGTCCGCCGAATTCAGGAAGCTGATCAGAAGCAGGAAAACGCATGAAAACACGCGCGCTTGGCTCCACCGGTCTCGAGGTGCCGATCCTCGCCTTCGGCGCGTCGTCGCTGGGGCAGGAGTTTCGCTCAGTCACGCTCGACGAGGCCCTGGAGAGCGTGCGGGCGGCGCTCGACTGCGGCATGAACCTGATCGACACAAGCCCCTTCTACGGCCGGGGCATGAGCGAGGTCTTGCTCGGCGTGGCGCTGCGAAACATCCCACGGAACGACTATCTCCTCTGCACGAAGCTGGGCCGCTATGACCTGCCCCACTTCGACTTCTCGGCCAAACGGGTGGCCGAGAGCGTGGACGTGTCGCTGCACCGGCTCGGCACCGACCACCTCGACATCATCCTCTGCCACGACATCGAGTTTGTGCCGATGCAAAGAATCGTCGATGAAACGCTCCCTGCCCTGCGGAAGATCCAGCAGGCGGGCAAGGTGCGGTGCATCGGCTTCAGCGGCTATCCCCAGAAGATTTTTCCGTTCATCTGCGATCAGGCTCCCGTCGACTGCGTCCTCAACTACAACCAATACCCGCTGCAGAACACCCGGTTTGCCGACGAGACGATTCCCGCTCTCAAAACGAAGGGAATCGGCGTCATGAACGCCGGCCCGTTCAGCGCCCGGCTGCTGACCGACGCGCCGTTGCCGGCCTGGCTCAAGGAGCCGGAAGAGGTCAAGGCAGCGGCCCGCCGAGCGGCGGAGCACTGTCGGGCTCGTGGCACGCCGATCGCGAAGCTGGCGCTGCAGTTTGCGCTCGCCAATCCCGACATCGCTACGACGGTGGCCGGCAGCGCCAATCCGAACAACATCCGCGACTGGGCCACGTGGGCCGCCGAGCCGCTCGACACGGAACTGCTCGCCGAGGTGCAGACCATCTTCGCCCCGGTCAAAAACATCGGCCACACCGAAGGCCTCCCCGAAAACAATTGACGTTCCTAGCGTAAGAATCCAATAGTTGACATGAGAGACTTCGCCCCGTTGCCTTTTCCATCCAAGCCCGACGCGCTAGCGAGGGAAGTCGGTTCTGATTTCAGGGTGATGGATCGCGCTTTCCCTTGCTTGCGCTGCGGGCTTGGATGAATGCGGGATTCCCATGCAAGCCCGAAGCGCAAGCGAGGGACCGTTGATGCCGCGGACTGCATTGAAACGCGTGTGTCTTTATCGAATAACCCCATGAACATCGACTCCCACCAGCACTTCTGGAGCTATTCGGCGACGGACTATCCGTGGATCGGGGCCGGCATGGAGCGGCTGGCCCGCGACTATTTGCCTGTGGACCTCGAGGCCCCGGCTGCGGCTGCTGGTATCGACGGCACGGTCGCCGTGCAGGCCCGACAGACGCTCGAGGAGACCCGCTGGCTGCTCGAACTGGCAGAGCGGCATCCGCTGATCCGCGGCGTTGTCGGCTGGGTCGATCTGCGGCGCCCGGATGTCGCCAGTGCGCTGCGGGAGTTTTCGTCACGGCCAGCATTTGTGGGTGTGCGGCATGTCGTGCAGGACGAGCCCGATCCGAGGTTTCTCCTGGGTGAAGAGTTCGTCCGCGGACTCAAGCAGCTGCACCCGTTTGGCCTCACCTACGACCTGTTGCTCTACCCGCAGCAGCTGCCGGCGGCCGTGGAACTGGTGGCGAGCCTGCCCGAGCAGCCGTTCGTACTCGACCACCTGGCCAAGCCACGGATCGCGGCGTGGACGCAGCCCAGTGACTGGCACGCATGGCGACGAGACATTGCGGTCCTGGCCAAACATAAAAACGTCTGCTGTAAGCTTTCTGGGATGGTCACGGAGGCGGTCTGGCGACAGTGGCGGCCGGCCGACTTCATGGCCTCTATCGACGTCGCCCTGGCGGCGTTTGGCCCCGAGCGGCTTATGTTTGGCAGTGACTGGCCGGTCTGCCTGCTCTCCGCCGACTACGCCGAGGTGGCGGGCATCGTCAAGGATTTCTGCGGGACGCTCTCGGTCGCCGAACAGGCAGCGATCTGGGGTGGCACCGCCACCCGGTTCTACGGACTCGAAACCACGGAGTGAAACAGATGCAGGCGTTGCTGCTGGAAAAGCCCAAGGATTTTCGGTTCATCGATACGCCGGAGCCGGGGGCCGCACTTGCCGGCGAGGCGATCGTCCGCGTGCATGCTGTGGGCATCTGTGGCACCGACTACGGCGGCTACCTGGGCAAGATGCCCTTCTTCAGCTACCCGCGGATACCCGGGCATGAACTCGGCGTCGAGGTGGTCGCCGTCGGCCCGGGTGTCACGAACGTCAAGCCGGGTGACCGCTGTTGCGTCGAGCCCTACATCAACTGCCAGGAGTGTTATTCCTGCACGCGGGGGCTGACCAACTGCTGCGAGCACCACCAGACCCTCGGCGTGCACTGCGACGGGGGTCTGCGGCCGCTGTTCACAGTTCCCGCTCGTAAACTCCATCGGTCGCCGAAACTCTCCCATGCAGAGAATGCGCTCGTGGAGACGCTCGCCATCGGCTGCCACGCGATCGACCGCGGTGATCCCAAGCCTGGTGAGAACGTGCTTGTCATCGGCGCCGGGCCGATCGGCCTGTCGGCCCTCGAGTTTGCCATGCTGTCGGGGGCGCGAGTGATCGTGATGGACATGGTCGAGAGCCGACTCGCATTTGTCCGAGAAAAAATGGGCGTGGCCGACACGCTGATTGCCAAGGGGGATGCCTCCGACGAACAGGCGATCGCAGCACTCACCGGTGGCAGGATGTGCGACGTCGTCGTCGATGCGACCGGCAGCGCCGTGAGCATGGCGAACAGTCTGAAGCTCTGCAGCTTTGGCGGGCGGCTCGTCTACGTGGGGATCACGCAGAGCGACCTCGTGTTTCCGCACGCGCCGGTACTGCATCGCCGCGAGCTCTCGATCGTCGCCAGCCGCAACGCCCTCTCCCGTGATTTTACCCGGATCATCGGGCTGATCGAGACGGGAACAATCGACACGGGGCCGTGGATCACCCACCGGGTGCCGTTTGCCGACACGATTCAGCAGTTTCCGCGGCTGCTCGAGCCGGCCAGCGGCGTGATCAAGGCGGTCATCGAGATTCCGGCGTGACGATCGTCACGTCGGTGACCTCGAGCTTGGCGAAGCAGTTGCGCATGGTGCACCGCAGCGTGAAGACGTCGCCAGCGCGAACCGGCTCGCTGCGGACGAGCTCGAAGTAGTTTTCCCGCTCCCGCGCGGCATCTAGGGCCTGCGGCAGGATCGGACCGATGATTTCCCATTCCTGATCGGGGAGCGGATCACCGGCAGAGACCGTGTTGATCTCAGCAAAGGGGCGTGGATCGCGGTGCAGCCCGGAGAGTGGCAAAAACTCAGCCGTATACGCGGTGTCAACGAGATACCACACAGGGGTGCCGGCTGGCAGGGCGGCGAGCAGGCCGTCTCCTCGGGGAGGCTTTCGTCGTCGAGGGGCGTCTGGGCCAGCATCAGGTCGCAGGCCTCGCTCATGCGGAGCCGCAGACCCCGGGCCAGCGAGAGGCGGCTGCTTGAGACACTGAAGAACGCCTCGCCTGTCTGCGCGCCGGGCCCGGCGAAGTCTTGCGCGAGTTCTCGTGTCTGGAGCACCCACCGCAGGCCCACAGTGGTGACGGCCCGAAGCGTGAGGTCAGATACATTGTTTTTCCCCGGCGCCAGGTCGATGAACTGCTCGCATTCGCCGCCGGGGCTCTCCGCCCGCACGGGCCACCGGCCTGGCGACACTCTGGGGAACGTGAACCGGCCGTCGGCATCGGTCCGCACGACGGCCGGTACGGCCGTGGCGGCATCGCCACGGGCCGTTTCGTACCAGTCTTCAATACGGACGATTGCGGCGGCCGCCGGCCCGCCGTCGGGCTTCCGCACACGGCCGGAGAGCTGCGACGCATCGGTGTCGGCGAGCGGCCGTATGTCGTAGTGTCACATCTGCAAGGCGGCTCCCGGAGCGGGTGCCACGAAGCGGATCGTGTCACTGATGAGCCGGCAGCCGGGGGCGGTGATCCGCACGGCCACCTCCGCGGCGCCGGCCCGCTCGCATGGCACGAGCACGAGCCCGGATTCCGGGATGCCATATTCGGTGCACGATTCCTCCAGTTCAGGCAGGCGGGCGGCGACGATCGTCGGATCGGTCCCATCCGCGGTCGCGTCGCTGCCGACCAGACAATCCGAGCCGGCCAGAAACCGCACTTGGTCGGGCTCCATGCCGGCTGGCAAGCTGATGGTGGCCACCAGATAGTTGGCCTGCCGCGAGTCATCCTTGGCTGACGGGGCGAGCAGGGGGAGGAGCCCCTTGGCATCGCCGGCCTCGACGAGCTTCTCGGCCCGCTCCCCATCGAATGCAAACATTCGCGCCGCCACCTCTTTGAGCCCCGCCGTGAGGTCGAGGCCGATCGCCCGCCGCGCATGGACGATCTCTCGCGCGAGGAGTTCCA
>JBAXUW010000207.1:0-5757 GCA_037129495.1 Planctomycetota bacterium
TGCTGGACCGGTGCGGCTGGCGGCTTGGGGATCATCGGGCCAGGTTTGGCGGTCGCGGCTGGGGCGGACTTGGCCGAACCCGGCTTGGCGGGTGCACTGCCTTGTTGGCCGCGACCCGGAGCAGGAGGGTTTGGGCTTGCCATGGCTGGGATAAAATTCAGTTGATTGAACTCAGAACCGCCCCGTCGACATGGACGACTCAGGTTTCCTTTATGATATCGTTATCATAGGCTCGGCCGCAAATGCCGGGCAGGTCTCTGGGGCCAGATCACGGGTTTTCCGGGAAGAATTCCTGGGAAAAAAGCCAGTTCCAGCGAGACCTCGGTGTCTGGCTGGCGGCAGGACCGGTCCACGGGTACGATCCGAATCTCGCAGCACAGGAAAATTGTCGGAAGGAGTAGGCCATGGCTAAAAAGAAACTCGAAGTGATCCATCTCGTCTGCGCAGAGACGGGCGATCAAAATTACACGCTCCGCCGCAAGTCGGGGGGCGAAAAGCTGAAGTTAAAGAAGTATTCGCCGCGGCTGCGGAAGCACACGCTCCACAACGAGAAGAAGAAGTAATCAGCCTCGCGGGGCGTCACCCGCAGGCTGCAAAGATCCGGGCCAACTGATCGGCGGCATCTGCCTGCCCCATGTTGACCGTCTCAATCTGATCGGCCCGCCGGCTGAGCGATGCGGGAACTCTTGCGGTGCTTTCGACGATGAGTAACCGGCATTCAGCAGGCCGCCGAAACCTGGAATGGCCGGGCCAAAGCTGGATCTCGACCTCGCAGGGTTCAGCGGCTGCGACGTGAGACGCGTCGGCAAGGGCCGCGAAGATTGCCCTCCCGAGTGGAGTGGTGGAGAGGTCGCTCGGCAGGCCCCAGGCCAGTTCGCAGGCCGATCGTTTCGCGAGGCCATGACGGCAGCGGGTGAGTCGGCCGCGGCGGAGAAAGTAGGGCACGTTCACGCCGTTTTGCCAGCGGGGCGTAGCGGAGGTATCGACCGGATGCCAGACATGCAGCGACCAGGTGTGGTCGAGGATCGATTCCAGGTGGACGCCCGTCGCGCGGAGCCGCAGGCCGAGGTCGTCGTCCTCCTGCCCCCAGCCGACAAACCGCTCGTCACAGCCATTCACCCGTTCGAAGTCGCTCCGCCAAATGCCGCAGTTGCCCCCCGCCAGCCGCGGCTTCGACGGATGCCGCAGGGCGTTGTGCCACCAGGCCTTGCGGAATCGCCGGGCCAATAACTGCCGCTCTGGTGAGGGGGCGAGCGCTCTTAGATCGGTCGTGGCAATTGTGTCGGCCTGAAGCGCTGCGCTTGTCGCCTCGGGGAGACGAGCGCAGTAGCCGAGCAATGCCTGGCCAGGCCGCCGCCGGTTGAGATAGGCCGCCACGTGATCGCGGGGCAGGAGGCAATCGCCATCGAGGAAGAGCAGGTAGTCGCTCGCCGTCAGACGGGCCCCTGCGTTTCGCGTGCGGGCCAGTCGGAAGCCATCATGGGCTTGCGAAGTGAGCCGGACGGGGAAACTTGCCTGGGCAGCAAAGTCGTGGACGAGTTGTGCTGTGCCATCGGTGGAGCCGTCGTCGCTGATGATCACTTCGAAGCGGCCGGCCACGCCTTCCTGGGCCGCGATCGAGGCGAGCACGAGCGCCAGGTGACGGGGCTTCTGGTAGGTGTTGACGATCAGCGCAATGTCGCGGGCTGTCGCGGAAGGATCATGCTCTCCGGTGGCCGGGTTTGAATCCATGCTTCAGTCAGCTCAACTCGCGGCTGTTTCTGCCGACGGCGGCCTCTGCAAAGGAAGGCTGGATTGTGCTACCGATCAGCCGATCGAGGAGCGACTCAAGCCCAGCGGAGGTGCCGCCTGCGGGGAGCATCTCAAGCGCGATCTCAAGAGCAACAAGTGGGATGCTCCCCAGCCGTTCGGCAGGCACCTTCACGAGATCCTTCAGAGTGGTCACGAGGAAGTCGGCGTGCAGTTCCACGGCCCATGCCCGGAGGGACTGCAAATCGGCGGACGTGTAGCGGTGGTGGTCGGGGAAGGCGCGAAACCCGGCGACGGTGCCGCCGCTCGCCTCGAGCGACGTGCGAAAGGCTGCCGGATTGCCAATGCCAGCAAACGCGGCAACGCTCCGACTCGACTCAAGCGATGCCAGTGGCAGCGTGCTGCCGCCGGCCGACCGCAGCTGCAGTGGCCGATGCGTTGCCTCCACCCAGATGGGCGGCAGCCTGCCGCCACACAGCCGATCAAAGCCAGCGCGAATCTCGGCCCGCCGCCGCGGATCGACCGCAGCGGCCCGCGTGAGCACCACGGCATGGCTGCGGGTGATTCCCAAGAGCGGCTCCCGCAGCAGTCCGCGGGGAAAGAGGCGGCCTGCGCCAAACGGATCGGTGGCGTCGATTACCACGATGTCGATGTCGCGGGCCAGGCGGCGGTGCTGAAAGCCGTCGTCGAGCAGCGCGATCTCCGCTCCTGCCGCGGCGGCCGTTCGCACGCCGGCGAGACGGTCGCGGTTGGCAACATGCGGCACAGTTGGCAGGAGGATGGCGAGTTCGGCCGCCTCGTCGCTGCGTTCACCACGGGCGGCGCCGTAGCCACGGCTGACGATGGCGGGCTTGAGCCCCCGCGCCGCAGCCGCCCGCGCCAGCCAGGCCACCAATGGCGTTTTACCGGTGCCGCCGAGCGTGAGGTTGCCCACGGAAATGACTGGCACGGGACCGTGTGTGACTGGCAAAAGGCCGCCGTCGTAGGCTGCGTTACGGCAGCTGACCATCAGTCCATACGGCACCGCCAGCCCAGCCAAACCGATGCGGGCCAGTGTTGGCACCAGGCCGCGGTCCGTGCCGTCTACCAGCCGCTTGAATATTTCGGCGTCGGGAAGCAGGGGCATTGGGGGGTCCTTTTCCGGCGCGGCTGCTCATGACCGCTAGCGGAGCGCGGCCTACCATATCAGACCGGGCCCCGCAGCATGGATGCCTTTTTGGGTTGGCCAGTGCCAGGTAGCAGCGGGGCGGCCGGCCTGCCGATATAATAAGAGTATGTCTACGGCTTCACACCCAACACCCGAGTCGCTGGTCGTCGGCGGTTGGATCGACGACGGCGAGCCCGACTCGAAGTCGGAGCGGTATCTCGCCCGGCGGCTTGCCGCTGCCAGTGCCGACTTGAAAGGGGTCGCCCTGACGACGTTCCTGCTGGGGGCCGGTCTGGCTGCGCTTACCTGGCTGGCCTGCGGCATCCTGCTGGAGCACTGGGTGGTGGTGGGCGGCCTGCCCCATTGGGCGCGGTGGGCTTGGCTCACGCTCGGCCTGCTGACGCTCGTGTCCGCTGCGATTCGCTGGATTTTGCCGCTGGCGCGGTATCGCGTCAATCTCGTCTATGCGGCCCGAGTGATCGAACGGGATCATCCTGAACTCCACAACGACATCGTCAACACGGTGCTCGTGAAGGCGCATCCAGAGGGCAATGCGGCGTCGGTCGTGAGGTCGCTGGAGCGACGGACCGCGAAGCGGCTCTCCGCCGTGCCCACGGAGACCCTCATCGATCGCTCGTTGGCGGTGCGGCTCGCCTATGCTCTGGCGTTGATGGTGGGACTGGCATGCGTCTACTCGCTGGCGGCGCCCAAAAGCATCCTCGCCACCACGGCTCGGCTGTTGGCCCCTTGGGCTCGCGTTGCCGCGCCGACACGGGTCCAACTCGAACTCCCGCGGCTCGGCTGGCGGATGCCGGGGGAAGAGGCTGACGTCGCGGCCGCCGGCGCTGATGCAACGGCCGGCGGCAATGCCACAGACAGCCGCAGCATCAAAGTCGAGAACGGTTCGGCGACGATCGTCCGCGGCCGCCAGCTGGTCGTGACGACCACGATCCGCGGCCTTCGGCGCGACGAGAAGCCGACGATCACCGTGACGCCGTTGCTTGACAAGAGCCACGCTCATGCGGAGGCTGTTTCCTGGCGGGCGGAGATGACGCGGATTGGCAGCGAAGCGGAGGGTGGCCCGCGGTATTCGGCCGTGCTTCCAGACGGGGCCCGCGGACTCGATCAGTCTGTGAAGTTCAGCATTGCCGCGGGTGATGCTTGGGGCGAGCCGGTACGGGTGGCAGTGATCGATTCGCCAACGCTGCTTGTCCGCGAGGTGCGGTATGAGTTTCCGGCCTACATGCAGCGGGAGAACGAGAAAGTGGCCTGGCAGGGCGACCTGCGGGCGGTCGAAGGGACGCGGGTCGTGCTCGTTGCTGAGAGTAACCAGCCACTTGAGTCGGCCGGGATCGATTTCGATTGCGACGGCAGCCGCGATCTGAAATTGAAGGTGGGGGCGAGCGATTTGACGCGGGCGAGCGGATCGTTTGTGATGCAAATGAATGCCGACCGCACTGCCGCGGAGCATGTCTCGTATCGGCTGCTCTTTCAATCGCGGGGAATGGCGCTGGCTGGCCGAGAGCAGGTGGAGCTCGAGAAGATCGAGCACCGCATCGAGGTGGTGGCCGATCTGGCTCCCGAGGTCTCGATCGAGGAGCCGCGAGAATCGCCGGTGCGGGTGCCTCCGGGTGCGCCGGTAACTATTCGCGTGCGGGCGCTGGATCCTGATTTTGGGCTCGCGAGTGTCGGTATCGAGACCCGTGTGGCGGGGGCACCGCCGCAGCCTGAGAGGGTGCTGCCTGGCAGCAGCCGGAAAGGGACATTCAATGGCCTGCTGCAGCTTGTGCCTGAAGAGGTCGGCGCCGACGCGGGAAGCAAGCTTGAATACCGGGCTGTTGCCGTCGACACTCGCCCTGATGCCCCAAACAGAGTGTGGACGCCCTGGCGGGTGCTGCAGATCGATGCCTCCGCGGCTCCGCTGCCGCCGGAGAAGGCGCCGTCGCGGTCGGGAAAGCAGGATGAACGCGACGAGAAGTCGGGCAATGGCGCGGCTGATGGCCCGCCGGATGCCGGTGACGCGGGCAAGGGTGGGGAGAGCAAGGGCGGGGAGGGCATGCAGCAGGAGAAGTCGGAAGGAGAGCAAGAGCAGGGCGGCAAAGACGTTCAGCAACCGACGCAGCAGCAATCGCAGACTGAGCAGCAACCTAGCGGTGGCCAGCAGAAAAATCAGCAGCAGAAGAGCGGTGAGCAGGGAGAGCCCCAGCCGGGGCAGCAAAATGGCGCTGCTAGCGGCAGCCAGCAGGGCGGGAAGCAGCCCCAGGCTGGCGAACAAAATAAACAGCGAGGTTCGTCGCAAGGGCAGGACCAAAAGCAGGAGGAGGGCGAGGCTGCAGAACAGGGGCCTGGCGCCGCGGGAAAACAGGGGGGTGGGTCGCAGCCGAATGGTAAACAGCCGACACAGCAGGGCGGTGAGCAGCAGGGCGGTGAGCAGCAGGGCGGTGAGAGGCAGGGCGGTGAGAAGCAGATGCCGCGATCGACGGTGGCCTCTGATGGCTCGAACGATGGCGAGGCGATGGAGCGGATTCTTGAGCAACGGCGGCAGGCGGGTCGCGACCAGCAAAGTGGCGGCAAGCAGGACGAGGGCGGCAAGCAGGACGAGGGCGGCAAGCAGAACGAGGGCGGCAAGCAGAACGAAGGTGGTAACAAGCAGACTGGCGAGCAGAACAAAAGTGGTTCCGATAGCAAGCAGCAGGGTGGCGGTCCGAAGGCTGGAGATGCTGAGCTGAAAAACGCACAACAAAAATCCGGTGAGCAACAAAACGGGTCACCGAAGGAGCCTGGCAAGTCGGGCGGCAGTGCGAGTGGTCAGGGTGAGAAGGGTCAGGGTGAGAAGGGTCAGGGTGAGAAGGGTCAGGGTG
>JBAXUW010000208.1:0-5737 GCA_037129495.1 Planctomycetota bacterium
GCTGGGCCTTCGCTGGGCCTTCGCTGGGCCTTCGCTGGGAAAGCAAAGACAGACTCCAGAGAGACCGGATCGAGGGCCCGACCGCCGGTAGGCCCTACTCCTCGCAGTTTTCGCAGGTGCCCTTGAGGAGCACCTCCATCACCGCGGGCAGTCCCTGACGCTTGCCAGGCGTTGGCTTTTTACCGGTCTTGCCGCTGGCGATGGCAGGCGACCGCGCCACTCCCGGCCGCGACGTGATCGCGACGTTTACGTCGTCGAGGCACGACACCTCACCGCAGTTTGTGCAAACGAAATGTGGGTGATCGCCGCCATGCCCATGGCCACTCCCTGCGGCATGCCGCTTCGCCTCAAACCGCCAGACGTGATCGCCTAGGTCGACCCTCGTGACGAGCTTTCCCTCGGTAAGCTCAGTCAGGTTCCGGTAAATTGTGGCCCTGTCAAACCCTCTGTGATCCAGTGCCTCCGATACCTCGGCATGCGTCTGGGGCCCAAGGGCGGTCAGTAGATACTGGAGGACAGCGAGTCGAGCGTCCGTGCATCGCAGGCCCGCCTCTCGGACAAGCCTTCTCACGGCGTCGATCGCTAGGGCCTCCGGCTTGCTCATGCTCATATTCTATCGCGGTGCAAGAGCCGCCACCACCACCACCTAACCCCGCACCGCTTCCCGCCGACAGCCCACATTCCTCCGGTCAGCTTTGATTCCAAGGTGAGCCAGACAGACTACCCCCCTTCTAGGTTGTTCTTGCTATTTTCTCCCGGAGTCTTGTCGGCCGTTCGAGAGGCCCTTTTTACCGGCTATTTTCGAAGGTCGGGAAAAGTCGCTTGACTCACGAAACGCTCACGCTACGATCACCCCCCGGCCTACAGGAAGTGGTGATTCCAGACTTCCTCACTATATCTTGCGATAGCGTGCAGAAGGACCTGCTTGCTCTTTGTCGCGTCTGGGTGGGCACGTTTGAGGGTTGATTGGTTTGGAAAAGCATTGCCGCTGGCCGCTACTGGCTAGTATGGATTCTATACGGAAGTATACTGTAGACACCTCTTCTTTTTCCATGTCAGGAGCACATTTTCATGGCCGCATTCGACGCCTCCGCTACGCTCGCTGGTTCCACTACCACCGCTGAAAAGCCCTCGTCGGACCCGTCAATTGCCGGTCATGCGGCAGCCGGAAACAGGGAGGGCATGACGCCCATTGCCCTCAAGCCGACGTTCTGCCCCGTCGACGTTGAGAGCCCCTTCGACACGACCGAATGGGAGCTCCGCACAGCCGCCATCAAGGGGGAAGACGGCACGTTGCTCTTTGAGCAGCCGGCCTGCGAAATTCCTGCCGCTTGGAGCCAGCTAGCCACAAACGTGGTGGTCAGCAAGTATTTCTACGGTGAGATCCACACGCCCGAACGTGAACACTCGGTCAAACAGCTTGTGCACCGTGTTGCCCGCACGATCACAGACTGGGGTATCACCGACGGCTACTTTGCGTCGCCACAAGACGGTGAAAATTTCTACCGTGATCTGGCCTGGCTCTGCGTTCACCAGCACGGTGCTTTCAATTCGCCCGTCTGGTTCAACGTCGGGCTCTTTCACCAATACGGTGTCAAGGGGACGCCCTGCAACTGGCGGTGGGATGCGGCCAAACGCGATGTTGTCGTGCCCGACAATCCCTACGAATTTCCTCAAGGGAGTGCCTGCTTCATCCAGAGCGTGAAGGACAACATGGAAGACATCATGGATCTCGCCCGCAGTGAGGCCATGCTCTTCAAGTTTGGCTCCGGCACTGGCACCGATCTTTCCACGCTCCGCAGCCAGCGGGAGAAACTTGCCGGCGGCGGCAAACCCTCGGGCCCGCTGTCGTTCATGCGGGTCTACGACCAAGTGGCCGCTGTGGTGAAGAGCGGCGGCAAGACCCGCCGAGCCGCCAAGATGCAGTCGCTCAAAGTGACGCATCCCGACATCATGGAGTTCATCGAGTGCAAGGCAAAGGAGGAAAATAAGGCCCGTGTGCTGATCGAGAAAGGAGGCTACGACTCCAACTTCAACGGCGAAGCCTATAGCTCGATCCTCTTCCAAAATGCCAACCTCTCCGTGCGACTCACTGACGACTTCATGGAGGCTGCCGATCGCGACGACACCTGGACGACCCGCTGGGTGACCGACCCTGCCAAGGCCGGTCCGAGCTTTAAGGCCCGCGACGTGATGAAGCGGATGAGCGAGTGCGCCTGGCAGTGCGGTGATCCCGGCGTGCAATACGACACCACGATCAATCGCTGGCACACCTGCCCCAACTCCGGTCGGATCAATGCGAGCAATCCCTGCTCAGAATACATGTTTTTAGACGATACGGCCTGCAACCTCGCCAGCATCAACCTGATGAAGTTCCGCAAGGCCGACGGCGTGTTTGATGTTGAGCGGTTCACTGCAGCCTGCCGGATCTTCTTAATCGCCCAAGAGATCCTGGTCGACCATGCGAGCTACCCAACGGCCCGAATCGCCCGTAACAGCCACCACTTCCGGCCGCTGGGGCTGGGCTACTCTAATCTCGGCAGCCTGCTGATGGCCGACGGGCTGGCGTATGACAGCGATGCCGGTCGGGGCCTCTGCGGGGCGATCACGGCCATTCTGCACGGATCGGCCAACCGCACGAGCGCCGAACTCGCTGCAGCAGTCGGTCCCTTCGACGGCTTCGCCGCCAACCGCGAGCCGATGCTTAAAGTGATGCAGATGCATCGCGAGGCGGTCAGTAAGATCGACGGCTCTTGTCCGAAGTATCTGCACGATGCGGCCAGGAAGATCTGGGACGACGTGCTCTCAGGGGGGCAGCGGCATGGCTATCGCAACGCCCAGGCGACGGTGCTTGCGCCAACCGGCACGATCTCCTTCCTGATGGACTGCGACACGACTGGGATCGAGCCCGATATTGCCCTTGTCAAATACAAACAGCTTGCTGGCGGCGGCATGCTCAAGATCGTCAATCAGACTGTGCCGGCGGCCCTCCGCACGCTCGGCTACGATGGCCCGACAGTCGAGGGTATTCTGGCCTTTATTGATAAAAACGACACGATCGAGGGCTCACCAGGCCTCAAGGACCAGCATCTTTCGGTGTTTGACTGTGCGTTTCAGCCAAGGCGGGGCGTCCGCAGCATCGCTTGGGAGGCGCATGTGAAGATGATGGCTGCAGCCCAGCCCTTTGTCTCGGGCGCCATCTCAAAAACCGTCAACATGCCCCGCGAGACAACGCCAGCAAACATTGCCGACGCCTACATGCAAGGCTGGCGGATGGGGCTTAAGGCCCTCGCAATCTACCGCGACGGCTCCAAGGAAAGCCAGCCGCTCAACACGAGCAGCGAAGCAGACAAGACCGCGGCAAAGGCCACTCCTTCGCCACGGCGGGAACGGCTGCCCGACACGCGGCGGAGCCTGACCCACAAATTTAACGTGGGCGGCCACGAGGGCTACATCACGGTCGGTCTTTATAACGACGGCCGGCCTGGCGAGCTCTTCATCACAATGGCAAAAGAGGGGAGTACGATCGGTGGACTGATGGACGCCTTCGGCACCGCGATATCAATGAGCATGCAGTACGGCGTGCCGCTGGAGGTGTATGTGAAGAAGTTCTCACACACCCGCTTTGAGCCCTGGGGCTATACGAAGAATCCCGATATTCCAGTCGCCAAGAGTCTTGTCGACTATCTCTTCCGCTGGATGGGTACGGAATTTATTGCAGGCTACCGGGAGGCCAACCGGCACGGTAATGGCCCGAGCACATCCGGAAGCGAGGAAGCCGGCTCTGGCGACGACACGGAAACAGAGCGTCAGCCCGCCGCCACGACGGCGCGCGGGCTGGCTGATGGCCAAGGAAAGGCCCGGACCAATGGCGAGTCGACAAGCAGCCGGGGCAAGCATCCAGCCAGCAACGGGCAGGGCAAAGTGGCCGTGGCCACCAAACTCGCCACTTCTGCCGAGCGAAACAGCGCAGCGCTCCTTGAACGAGCGGGGCTCAAAATGACGGTCGATCCAACCGCCAGCCCGGCTGATCAGCAGAGCCAGTTTGCAAAGTTCCAAATCGACGCCCCGGCCTGCGACAACTGCGGGTCGATCACGGTTCGTAACGGCAACTGTTACCTCTGCCATAACTGTGGCAACAGTATGGGATGCTCTTAACAGGATACTCTTGAGGATTTTTGGTCACGATCGGTTGGAGCGGCGGTAACGGCTGAATGATGGTGCCGGAATTCGTCTGGAGAACGGTGGTCCCTTCAGACGAAGTCATGGTTATCAATAATTGACCTGTTTCCGCGTTCCGTCGGAGGTGCCAAAACCAACGCGTTGGTCCGGATCCTCGAAAAGCTCTTGCTTGACAAGTGCCCGATCCGCGCCATTTTCGCAATTTCCTACCACCGTTCGCAGGCGGAGATCAGGCTCAATTCACACAAAAGGCCGCGGCAGAGTAATCTGCCGCGGCTTTTTGCATTTCCCGCCAAGTTTCTGGGGGGACGTTTGCTCGAGCCTCTGCCCACAATTAACATTGGCGTTCAGGTGGGTCACCCATGGCAGAGATAGTGGCCGTGCTGGATGCGACCCTTGGGCTCTTCCTGCTTGCGAGGTGACACGTGCGACGGTCAATCCACTCACTGATTGTGGCGGTGCTGTGCCTGACGCTCGGTATTGATACCGCCAAGGCTTGCTGGTTTTTGCGACACCGCAGCCGCTCGCATATGTGTCGCCCAGCGGCCTGTCCACCAGCCTGCCCCGCTTGGTGCTCAGAGCCAGTCGCCATCTCGGACCAGCAAGTCGTCGAACAGGAGTGTCTGAGCGTCGAAACGAAAACGGTAGTGGAAGCGGTCGGGGATGTCGTGGAGATCTCAACGGACCCGCAGGGCGACAGTGCTGGGGAAGACGTTATCGTGCATGGCGCCACCCAGGTGCTCGATATCCGCCAGCCGACTCCCACGCCCGCGGCCGAGCCCGTCGTGACCCTGCCAGCGGTTGCTGAAGAGGACGCTGTGGTCGCTGCCCAGCCCATGCCGCGGGAAGCGGCGATGCTGCCCGCCGCAGCGCAAGAGCCCCTACCGGTTTTGCAGCCGGCGATTGCCCCGGCGTCAAACGAACAGCCCGTTCCTGAAGCCCCCACCGTCCCGCCCGTTCAAACGCTGGCCCTCAAGCCCCAGGAAGTCAATCTCTTCGATCTCAACGACGACAAGACCGAACTGCCCGCCGACATCGAGGAGGCTGTCGACGCCCGGGAGCCCGAGATGGCTGAGGATGAAGCTGAACCAGCTGATAGTGAACCAGCTGATAGTGAACCAGCTGATAGTGAACCAGCTGACGATAACGCGACCGAGCCCGCTGAGGAGCCGGCCGCCGCTGAGGCGGCTGATCCGGCTGACGCAGCAGTGGTCACACCAGGGGAGCCGCTGCGGCTCTGGACGAACGCCACCGGCTCGGATCAGGCCCAGGGCTGGCTCGTGGAGCTTCATGCCGACAGCGTGCGGATTCTTAAAGTAAACGGCCGTCACACAATGGTCAGCCTGGATGCCCTCTCCGCTGCCGACCGCGACTACATCTCGGGAGTCGCGGCGCAGCAGGCTAGCCAGTCGGGTGTCGCAGCAGCCACGAGCGACACCGCAGGGCTGTAACACGCCCTCCCCAGGCTCGCCGCAGGCTCTTGGCAACTTTCTTCATCGGCGCAAGCCGGCTGCGGAGGGCTCTGGTAGACGAGCGTGAGATAGGTATGGCCGCT
>JBAXUW010000209.1:0-5734 GCA_037129495.1 Planctomycetota bacterium
CATGGCTGGCTTGTTTTTCGGCTCAGAAAGGGATGTCGTCGTCTCCACCGCCGCGACTCTCGCCACCCGCGCCGAAATCAGCATTCGAGCCGGAGACTCCTACATCATATCCACCACTCTGATCGTAATCATCGGCTCCACCCCGTGGGCCACCCTGCATGGCATCACCTTGCGCTAGATCGCCCTGCGAAGGGCCGCCGCGGCCTGCCGCCGCCGGCCGCGACTTACCGCGGGAGGCATCGCCGGGGCGACTTTCGCCGCCGCGGCCGCCAAGCAGTTGCATCCGATCACAGACAACGCGGAGCTTTGAGTTCTTTTTGCCGTCCTTTTCCCAGGTGTCGAGTTTGAGGCGGCCGTCGATAAGCAGCGGGGAGCCCTTCGTAACGTATTCGCCAGCAATCTCCGCGGTGCGGCCCCAGAGCGTCACGTCGACGAAGGTGGTCTCCTCGACCCATTCTCCCGTGGCAGTCTTGCGACGGTCGTTCACAGCCAGACCAATGTCGGTCACCGCCGTACCGTTGGCGATGTAGCGAAGTTCCGGGTCCCGGGTCACATTCCCCAGCAGAATTACTTTATTAAAGCTCGCCATGACGCACGCTCCCTTAGTCTGAGATAGATTCGATTACTGAACAGCCGTACAACAGTGAACGAAGGATAGCTCTTTGCCGCTGTTGCTGCAAGCGTCGACAATTCAGGTCCGAAAACTATTCCCGGCGGAATGGATTCACTCCTTGTCGTCGACGTCCTCCGCCGCGGCCAAGTCGCCACCAACGTGTGCTACGGCGCCGACGAGTCCGGGCGTGCCCGCCGCTGAAGTGCTCGTCCGCCGCGGCGCAGCGTCGCCCGCCAAGGCATGTTGCACCATCGCGTCGGCGATCCGCGGATCGATCCGCAGCACCAGTTTCCGGATGATGTCTTCGGTAATCTCACACTGCCGTTCCAGCGCTATTAAATGACCGCCTTCCATGCGGAAGTAGGTCAGCCAGTAGACGCCTTTTTTGTGTCCCTTAATCGGGTAGGCGAGTTTTCGCTCATCCCACAGCCGGGCCGCGAGAATTGTGCCGCCATTTTGCGTGATGATGTCGGCCACCTGTTGTGCCGAAGCGGCAGGATCGCGGGAGTATTTCGCCGGATCCAGAATAAACATTCCCTCATACACCTGCATATCGGTTCTGCTCCTGTTGTCGTGGTTTGAAGCCCGTTATCATAGCGATTTCTGCGAGCTGCTGCCCGCCCATTCGCGAACCCAGCCGTAAAGCGTTTAGTTGTATCGATTCATGGCCGCCTGGATTCCCAGCGACGCCCACTCTTCCGCGGCGTCGGCAGCCCGTTCCAGCAGGCAGTTGACAGCCTCTCGCTCAGGCTTGCCAAACTTACCCAGGACAAAATCAGCCGATTTCCAGCCCGTTGGCATGGGTCCGATCCCAATCCGAAGGCGGGGAATGGCCGTGCAGCCAAGCCTGGTGAGCACGTCTGACAGGCCATTCTGGCCGCCAGCCGAGCCACTCGAACGCAGCCGGATTGTGTCGGTGGAAAGTTGAAAATCATCGCAGATCACCAGAATGTCATGGTCATCAATTTTGTAGAAGTCTCGGGCCGCTAGGACGCTTGTACCGCTCAGGTTCATCCACGTGAGCGGCCAGAGCAGCAGCACCGGGTTGCCCCGCAGCGAAGTCAGGACAGTCTCACCCTGAAATCGCTGCCTTCGCACGGGCGATCCCGCCCGTTTGGCGAGGATCTCCAAGACGTCGAAGCCGACGTTATGGCGGGTGCCCTCGTAGCCGCGTCCTGGGTTGCCAAGGCCAACCAAGAGTTTCACGTGTCGTTGGCAGGAAGCATTGGTAGCGGCTTACTCCAGAAGCCGTCAGGCCTTCTCCGCTGCGACCTCTCCTTCCTCGGCCGGCTTGCGGCCGATCAGTTCGGGTTCAGCGCTACCCTTCGCGGCTTCTGCACCCTCTTCGACAAGCAAGGTGCAGGTGACGACGGCATCGTCTGCGTCAGCGAGAGCCCTTGAGCCGGCTGGAAGTTCCAGTTGATGGACCTTAATCGTGCCGCCGATTTGGAGCTTTCCAATCTGGGCATGAATCTTTTCGGGCACCGCGTCCGCCCTGCATTCGAGTTCGATTTCATGGAGGATCAGGGTCACCGCACCGCCCGCCCGTTGGCCGGGGCATTCGCCCCGCAGGTCGATAAGCACCTTCACCTTGACAAGATCAGTGGCGCTGACCCGCAGAAAGTCGACATGTATCGGCTCGACGCCGTAGGTGTCCCACTGCAGTTCGCGGATCAGGGCACCCGTCTTCACAGCACCCTTCAGCTCAACGATCCGGCTACCGTGCCGAACCGCCGCATGCACAGCATCGCGGGTAACGACCAGGTCAACGCACTTCTCTCCGTGGCCGTAGAGCACCGCGGGCACAAGGCCCTGCCGACGCAGCCGTCGACTTTCTTGGGTGCCTTTGACAGTGCGGAGGTTGACTTCAACAAATTCGCTCATGGAAAATCCTCTTGGGGAGGGTTAGAGTGTGCCACGCCACCGTGGTTTCGCAAGGCGAACCTGAAATCACCGCATTCTAGGAAGTTTATGCCTTTGTGCTGCCGGCTCTGGCGCTGCAGCGCCAGAGCCGGCAAAAGTCTCCTTTGCGGGGACTTTCGCCGTGGAGCTGTGTGGCAGTGCAGACCCTGGCAGGGCGAAATTCCAACGCTCGTCGAGCTTCCGCCGATCCCGGCTCCGTCTTCAGAGAGCCTCAGTTTGGAATACTCACTGAAACATCATGCTTACCGACTCGTTGCGGTGGATGCGCTTGATGGCCTGGCCGAGGAGGCTCGCCACCGAGAGCACCGTGATGTTCGGAAGCGTTTTTTCCGGCGGGAGCGGGATGGAGTCGGTCATGATGATGCCAGCGAAGGGGGCCGCCTTCAGCCGCTCGATGGCCGGGCCAACGAGCAGACCGTGGGTGGCCGCGGCATAGATCGCCTTGGCACCATGCCGATGCACCACCTCGGCTGCCGAGCAAATGGAGCCCGCCGTGCTAATCATGTCATCAAACATCAGGGCGATCTTTCCCGATACATCCGCGCCAATAATGTGCGTGCTCTTGGTGGTGTCGGCGCTGAGCCGTCGCTTGTCGACAATCGCCAGCGGTACGCCAAGTTGGTTAGCATGGCCGACGGCCCGCTTGATGCCTCCCGCGTCAGCGCTGACCACCACGATGTCCTCGTGCGGCAGGTCCATCGACTGCAGGTGGTTGTTGAGCACCGGCGCCGCGTAGAGGTGGTCTACCGGCACGTCGAAAAAGCCCTGAATCTGCGCGGCGTGGAGGTCCATGGCCAGCACGCGGTCCGCACCGGCCCGCGTGATCAGATTAGCGACGAGCTTGGCGGTGATCGGCACCCGGCCGGCATCCTTGCGATCTTGGCGGGCATAACCGAAGTAGGGAATCACGGCTGTCAGCCGATAAGAACTGGCCCGCTTGAAGCTGTCGATCATGACGAGCAACTCCATCAGGTTGTCGTTCACCGGCGGACAGGTGGGCTGCACGATAAAGACATCGCGACCCCGGACATCCTCGTCGATCTTGCAAGAGATCTCGCCGTCGGGGAACTGCCCCATCGAGATCTTGCCCATCGGCAGGTTGAGGTACCGGCAGATGTCTTGCGTCAGCGATAGGTTGGCGGGGCCGCCGAAAATCTTGAGGTCGTTCATGGGAAAAGCCTGCGGGCGGGGGCGGCGGACGCTCGGCACGGACCACCACTGTGACGCGGTTTCGCCGCCACTTCAAGCCTTGGCAGTTGTGCTGCCGGCCGCGCTGCGGTGACCCGCCTGCCGAAAGGGCGGGAGAGCCGGCACCGATCCCAAACTATGACTGCCGTGCGAACAGCGGGCGAACAGCGGGCGATCAAAACGATCGGGGTTCGCGGGCGGCCAGCGCGGCGGCGACAGCCGCCAGCTGCTCGGGCGTGTTGACGGAGAGGGTCTCACTCTGGTCGAGGCAGGCGACGGCCTCGACGACTTGGCCCTCCGCCAGCAGCATGCCGGGGCAGTCGGTGATGTAGTATTCCCCGGCCGCGTTGGCATTGTTGAGCCGCGAGAGCGAGTCCAGCAGGGCCCTGGCCTCGAAGACATACGTGCTCATGTTCACCTCGCAGATCGCCCGCTGCTCGGGCGTGGCGTCCTTTTCTTCGACAATGCCGACAAACTTCCCGGCAGTATCGCGGACGATTCGACCGAGGCCGGTCGGGTCGGCGGTGACCGCGGTGCCCAGCAGGCAGGCCGCCTGGATCGTGGAAAAACGCTCTAACAGTTCGGTGATGCTTTCCGGCCGCAGCAGCGGCGAATCGCCACAGACGATCACCACCGGCCGGCGAGCAGCGGATGGCCCCTGTTGGAGTCGTTCCCGGATCAGGCCGGTCGCTGCTGCCACCGCGTCGCCGGTGCCCCGCTGCTCCTTCTGGATCGCAAACGAAACGCCCGGCTGGCCGGCAAGCGTTTCTTCAACAAGCGCCGCGCGGTAGCCCACAACCACGATTCGGTCGGTCACCCCCGCCACTCCCAGGGCATCGAGGACCCACCGCACCAGCGGCTTGCCGGCGGCCTCAAACAGCACCTTGGGCAGGTCGCCGCCCATGCGTGTACCCCGGCCGGCGGCCATGATGACCGCGATGGCCGCTTCGTGAACTGTCGTCGAGGCTGGATGTGATTCAGGCATGCGGCATCTCGGAGGCTTTCAGTAAGAACACCACACTCTCCGGAACCTGACTCAGAACGGCAATTGCAAATTGTGTAAGCATCGCTTAGAAAAATCGGGGCTGCCTGTTCAGGCTGCATGTCAAAGAATTAAAAGACTGTTCTGGTCTGGGGTTGGCTCATGAACCACGGGTTACGTTGCGCTTTGCAGACTGCTTTTGCGACGATGTTATCTCTTTCCGTGATCGCGCGGCCAGCGACGGCGATCCAGACCGGCCCGCCCCACCGCGTGATTGCAGGGGATGACTCAAAGCGGACGCTCGCGTCGATTAGCCCCTCCGGCGTGGTCGACTGGAATCTGCCCAATGGCGCGATCCATGACCTGCATCTGTTGCCCAACGGCCACCTGCTCTTTCAGGACGGCTGGACGAAGATCGTCGAACTCGACAAGGATCGCACAAAGGTCTGGGAATACGATGCCAAGCAGGGAGACAACGCCGCCCGGCCCGTAGAGGTGCATGCCTTCCAGCGGCTGCCCGACGGCGCGACGATGATCGTCGAGTCGGGGCCTGCGCGAATCATCGAGGTCGACCGCGACGGGAAAATTCGCAAGGAGATCAAGCTGAAGGTCGAGCAGCCTTCGGCCCACTCCGATACCCGCAACGCCCGCAAGACAGTCGCCGGCACCTATCTCGTGGCCCACGAACGCGATGGTGTGATCCGCGAATACGATCCCGCTGGCAAGGTGATCTGGGAGTTTGACGTGCCACTCTTTGGCAAGGAGCGCAAGAGCGGGCATGGCCCGGAGGCGTTTGGTAACCAGGCCTATTCGGCTGTGCGACTGCCCAACTGCAACACGCTGATCGGCACGGGCAATGGCCACAGTGTCTTGGAGGTGAACCCACAGAAAGAGATCGTCTGGAAGCTCGAGCAGAATGATCTGCCGGGCATCACGCTAGCCTGGGTCACGCAGGTAAGCCGTCTGCCCAATGGCAACACGCTGCTCGTAAACTGCCATGCTGGGCCAGACAATCCGCAGATCGTCGA
>JBAXUW010000021.1:0-24378 GCA_037129495.1 Planctomycetota bacterium
CGGTTCGCCTGCCAGCAGTTTCTTGCAGAAGATCGCCACCACGCCGGCCTCACCGAAAGAGCTGCGTCCCACTCCTGTTCGGTCGAAGGAGACTTCTGCCGGCTCGGCGGTGCCACAGTTGGTCGCAAAACGCATTCAACAAGTTAGAAACCTTATCCCACGGAGACAGCAACTGCCGTGCCGAACACGATTGGCTGCGTCCCCTTTTTGCCCATCACGCGATGCCTTCCGCCTGCATAGCCCGCCAGTCGGCTTCGGTCGCCCTCGCCAGGGTGCCGCATAAAAAGTCGCCTACAGGCAACGCGACGTTGAAGTTTTTGTCGGGGTAGCGGTGGTGGAGGTAGTGGTGACGGGCCAGTTGCCTATAGAGGCTCCACTTGGCGAAAAAACGATTCTCCGGCTTGTGCATCTCCATGTGGATCTGGTTCCACATCAGATGATGCAGGCAGACGACTGTCGGAAACATGATCGCGCCGATGGTTGTAAACGGCGTCAGCAAGAGCGTCACCGGCAGTGATTCGATCAGGCCCTCGATGATATTAAGCCGAATACCGCGGTCCTCACCATGCGGAACTGGATCATCATGAAACGTTTGGCGGTATTGCCGATGATGCAAAACGGCATGGCTATCGAAGATCTTTTTCCGAACGGCCAGGTTTCGCAGCATGGCGAATCGCGGCATCTTGTGCATCAGCCGGCTGTGAATCTGATGCTCGATCAGCGACATCAGCACCACCATGGCCGCAAACCAGCCGGCTATCTCAAGAAACAGCGTCATTACTCCGCCTCGCGAATGTGGTATTGATTGGCCCTAAGCGACAAGTCTCTACCAAACTGCGGCTGGCGAAGTGAGGGCAATCTGGCGGGTTTTTCGTCTCCTTGACCGGTTTTTCCAGCGGGCTTTTACCCATACCGCCCCGCCTACTGGTGGAGATGATCGTGAAGGAGCAGGGGGCGAAGGACTCGATCAACATGGCCATAAACCGCTCTTCACATCTGCACCGCCATCTGCCTCATCGCTCGCTCTTCGCCCATGAAGGAGGGCTTTATGACACGTTCATCAGGCAATCACGATAACAATAAAATTGGCTCACCCGACCGGCCGGCTACAACCGTCGCCCGGCTCGACTTTCTTGCCCTTTACCTTCCCATCGAGGTGGTGGTGCGTGGCAAGCAGCCCGTCGGAATCACTCCTATCCCACCGCCTGTGCCCGTCAGCACGCCCCGTCCAAGGTCGCCTCTGAAGCCGAACCAGCCGGCGTCTCATTTTTACACTCCCCGTGCGCTGGCCAAGTATTGGGGCGTGCACGTCGACAAGGTTCTTCGCTTCATCCATACCGGCGAGTTGTCTGCGTTCAATGCGGCATCGCGACAATCGAAGCGGCCCCGCTACCGCATCAGCCTCGATGCCGGCCGGGAGTTTGAAGCAGCTCACGCAGCGTGCCCAGCCGGCCCGCCGAAGGCGGCACCGGCGCGGCGACAAAAGCGGACAGACACAGCTGGCGTGCACCGCTACTTCTGACGCTTCGACTTGGCAGGGGCTTTGCCAAACAGCCAGTCGTGCACGTGGTCCGTAACCTGCCGGAGGGCACTCTCGGCAACATGCTGCCTGTAGACGGCGCCCATGTCGGATGCGGCAGGCGAATGCCCCATAATGTGGTCAACCGCGATCTGATTGCCGGTCTCACCGCCAATCGTCTCAAACGAGCGACGCAGACCGTAAAAACCCAGACCTTTCTGGGAAATCCCCGCCCGCGTGAGGCCACGCTGAATCGCCGTCTTGATGGCGTCATGCGGCACTACGTGCGGCTTACCGTTTCGAGATGGCACGAAGGTTTCACGCACGCAAGGCATGCCGCCCCGGGTTACGAAAAGCAGCCCTTGCGTTTCCGGTCGCCGCTTTATTTTTTTCTTGGCGGCGACAGCCATGCTTTCCCGGATTGCCATGACCGTTTCCGGCCACAGTGGGCACCGCCGCTCAACGCCGGTCTTACCGCGGGGGTAGTCCAACCAACCTCGTTCAAGGTCAACGCTGCTTGATGGAAGATTTCCGATGTCTTTGTTGCCAATCCCGCAGTTGATACCCAGCAGAATCATGGCTTGCTGATCAGGAGAGGCGCCCGCGAGAAGCTGGCGAATTTCAGTCGCAAGAAAGTGCGTACGCCCAGACTTTGCCTTGGCACGCTGAATCACGCGTCGCTCGGGCCGCTTAAACTCGTCGCCAAAGCGAACCGGCTTATCGATGAGCTCTTGGTCGTATGCGAATTTGAAAATGCTGCGGGCGTTGCCGATGCGATTACTCAGCGTCGTAGCGCCCGCGCCGCGGGACAAAAACTCCCGGTATCCGGCCAAGTCATCCCGCGCAATCGATAAAACGGAGCGGCCTTGGCCGAAGAAGGTGACAAACAGTTCACAGTCGCGGTGGTATTCCACGAAGGTCGCCGCTTCGATGTCGCCGTTTTCCCGCTTACGATCCTTCGCCGAGAGAAATTCGTTGGCGAGTTCGGCGACCGTGATTTCATGCGGGCGTTCAATCCGCGTCGCCTTCCCCGAATGCAGATCCCGGCAGTGTTCGTGGTATCTCTTCAGCGCGGCATCAGGGTCTTCGACCTTCCCAAAATAAAAGGTCTTGCCGCGGATCTTCTTGCAGAACTGCCCCGAACTGTGGGGCGTCAGCGGGAAACCCTTGTAGGGCTTCCCAGCAGGCGTATTTCCCGCTGGTTTTGCCACCGACTTGGGTCTTCCACGGGGGCGGCGCGGAGGTGATACTTGGTCCTGCAGGGATGCTGCCTCAGCGGCGGCATCGACCGGGAAAAATACTGTTTTTTCTCGCCCTGAGTCCGTGTGTCTGGCGATCATAAAAAGGCCCTCGAAAATGCCTCGCGGTTGTAGTTTCGGTTGTAGTCGAAAATCAGCCGCTAGACAAGAAGATCGAAAAAGCCTATAAAATAAGCATGCGCGCCCGTAGCTCAGGTGGATAGAGCATGGGATTTCTAATCCCAGGGTCGCTGGTTCGAGTCCAGCCGGGCGTATTTCCGCCGTTTCAGGAGACAACCCCACGCCTCTACCAACATGTCTACACCTCATAGCTTCGCAACGTCGCCCCGCTGGATGGGCCGCTGGCTGATCGCCGCCGGGATCTACAACCTGCTCTGGGGCGCACTCACCGTGCTCTATCCAGGCTGGCTGTTCGACTGGACTGGCATGGACCGGCCAAACTACCCCTTCATCTGGCAATGCGTCGGCATGATCGTGGGCGTCTATGGGATCGGTTATCTCGCCGCGTCGAACGATCCGATCAGGCACTGGCCGATCGTCCTCGTGGGCTTTCTCGGAAAAATCTTCGGGCCGCTGGGCTATGTCGAGGGAGTGATCAAGGGCGATGTGCCGCCGGCCTTCGGCTGGACACTGCCGACGAACGACCTGATCTGGTGGATTCCATTTGGACTCATTCTTTACTCTGCCTGGAAGGCGAACCGTCCTCGCGACTAGAGCCACGGAAGAATCCTTGACTACGACCGACATCATCCTGATGGCGCAGGCGATCGCCTCCGCCGCCATGTGCGGCCTGATCTGGTTTGTGCAGGTGGTGCACTACCCGCTCTTTGCCCGCATCGACACCGCCCACGCAGCCGGCTACCCCGACGAGAACCAGCGTCGCACCGGCCTGGTCGTGATCCCGCCGATGCTCGTCGAGGGAGCCACCGCGGCACTGCTCGCCATCAACCCACCGCCCGGCATCACCCGCGCCACAGCACTGATCGGCCTCCTTTTAGTCATCCTCGTGTGGCTTTCGACGGCGGTTGTGCAGATGCCGCTCCATGCCCGCCTTCATGAGGTCGGACACCAGCCAAAGCTCGTCACGGCTCTCGTACGGACCAACTGGTTCAGGACGGTGCTCTGGACGGCCCGGGCTCTGCTCGCGGCGTGGATGCTTCGCGTCGCTGACTGAACCGACTTCTCAGGCGTGGATCGCGTTGCCGCTGACTGCAAGCGCCGCTTCTTTAAGCGCCTCGGGCAGCGTTGGATGGGCATGGCAAACCCGGCCGATGTCCTCAGCCGTCGCGCCGAAATTTATGGCAGCGGCCGCCTCACCAATCAGGTCGCCCGCGGCGGGGCCGATGATATGCACGCCAAGGACGCGATCGGTCGCGGCATCGGCCAGCACCTTTACCTTGCCCGTTGTGTCGTTGATCGTGCGGGCCCGGCCGTTGGCCCGGAAAGGAAACACGCCCTTCTTGTAGGCCGTGCCCGCCGCCACCAACTGTTCTTCCGTCTTTCCAACGGCGGCGATCTCGGGATGCGTGAAGACGACAGCTGGCACAAGGTCGTAGTCGACGTGCGACCAGCCGCTCTTCATCCCCTCCACGCAGGCCACGCCATCCTCTTCGGCCTTGTGGGCGAGCATCGGGCCGGGGATGCAATCGCCGATCGCATACACGCCAGCGGCCGAAGTGCGGAAGTGATCGTCAACTGTAATCCAGCCCCGCTTGTCGAGCGCAATGCCCACCGTCTCCAGACCGAGGTCGGCGGTGGCGGGCCTGCGGCCGGTCGCCGCCAACACACGGTCGCACTCGATCGGCGGCTTACCCTCGCATTCCACTAGGCACTTCCCGTTGACCACCCGGGCACTCTTCACTTTCACGCCCAGTTGGATGTCGAGCCCCTGCTTGCGAAACAGTGGCAACGCATCCGCGGCGATCTCCGCATCGATGCCGGTGAGGATCCTGTCGGCGTATTCAAGGACCGTCACTTTCGCGCCGAGCCGCCGCCAGACGCTCCCCAATTCCAGGCCGATGTAGCCGCCGCCGATCACAACAAGATGCCCTGGCACGTCGTCAAACGACAGCGCCTCCGTGCTCGTGCCGATCATCCGGCCATCTGTTTCGATACCGGGCAAGACGACGCTCTGGCTGCCGACCGCCAGAATAATTTTCGATGACTTGATCAGGGTCTTCGTGCCGTCAGCCGCAGTCACCTCCACCTTGTCCGGCCCGGCGAGCCGGCCGGTGCCTCGATAGCGAGCGATCTTATTTTTCGCGAGCAATGCCTCAATGCCCTTGGAGAGCGTCGTGACCACGTCCTCTTTTCGCTTCATGAGCGTCGGTAGGTCGAGCGACACGCCCGTCAACTTCACGCCGTGCTGCGCCAGTTCGCCGCAGGCTAGTTCGTATTTGTGGCTCGACTCAAGCAGCGCCTTCGAGGGAATGCAGCCGACCCGCAGGCAGGTGCCCCCGAGCTTCTCCTCCTTCTCAATGACAGCGGCGTTCATACCGAGCTGCGCGGCCCTGATCGCCGCGACATACCCACTCGGACCACCACCGATCAACACCACGTCATGTGCCGCCATTAGGATTTCCATTGTTCCTGTCATTGGGTGACCGTTTCACACCTCCAGCATCAGCCGGGTCGGATCTTCGATCGTGTCCTTGATTCGCTTGAGGAAGGTCACGGCCTCGCGGCCGTCGACGATCCGGTGATCGTAGGTGAGCGCGAGATACATCATCGGCCGGATCACCACCTGGCCGTTGACGGCCATCGGCCTGTCCTGGATGGCATGCAGGCCGAGGATGCCGCTCTGCGGTGGGTTGATGATCGGCGTACTCATCATCGAGCCGTAGACGCCACCATTAGAGATCGTAAACGTGCCCCCCTGGAGTTCGTCCAGCTTGAGTTTGTTGTCGGCCGCGCGGCGGGCGAAATCGTTGATGGCCAGTTCGATCTGCGCAAACGACATCGTCTCAGCATTGCGGAGCACCGGCACGACGAGCCCCTTGCCACCACCGACGGCAATGCCGATATCACAGTAGTCGCGGTAGACGATGTGCGGCTCGCGGTATTCGGCATTCACCTGCGGTACCGCCCGCAGGGCCTCCACCGCAGCCCGCACGAAGAACGACATGAAGCCAAGTTTAACGCCATGCCGCTCTAGGAAGACATCCTTGAACTTCGTTCGCAGCGACATCACTGCGGTCATATCGACTTCGTTAAAAGTCGTTAGCAGGGCCGCTTGTTGCTGGGCCTCGACGAGCCGGTCGGCGATCCGCTGCCGGATTGGGCTGATGAGCACGTAACGCTCCTCGCGACTGCTCGCTAGGGAGCGGCCGCCCGCCCCGACTGGCCCGCTGCCGCCCGCCTTAACTGGCACCATCGCGGCCGCCTGCGGCGCTGGCGCAGTGAGCTTCGCCACCGCAGCGACAGCATCGGCCTTTGTCACGCGGCCGCCAGGGCCTGTACCGGCCGCCGCTGACGCAGCCATACCTGCCTCGCCCAGCACACGAGCTGCCGCCGGCATCACCCGCATCGGCTGCACCGAGCCAATGTCGGTCCGGCCTTCCCTCCGCTTGACGTCAACAACAGGCTGGCTGGCAGCCGACTGCGGCGCAGGAGCAGCCGACACGGCGGACGCTGCGACCCCGGACGGCTCTAGATAACCAATCACCTCGCCAACGACCGCCTTCTCACCGCTGCCCTTGAGCACTTTTGTGAGCGTTCCGGCCTGCGGCGCTGGCAGTTCAACCGTGGCCTTGTCGCTCTCGATTTCGAGGATCACCTCGTCGAGCGCCACAGTATCCCCCTCCCGCTTCTTCCAGAGACCGATCATGACCTCGGTAATCGATTCACCGATTTCGGGGACTTTGAGTTCGAGTGGCATGGGGGGTGCTGTGTTGCCGGGGGTGATGGTGGAGGGGCTTAAAATTTGGTTGAGGCATCGTCCTCTCCTGCGCCTCTAACTGTGAAAGGCGGCGGAGAGCAGTTCGTTCTGCTCGAGATCGTGGCTCTTCTTTGAGCCGGTGGCGGGACTGGCAGCACTCTGGCGGCAGACACCGGAGAAGGGAAATCGCTCCAGCAACTTCTCGCCGAAGTGGATCTTGAAGAATCGCCATGCGCCCATGTTTTCCGGCTCCTCCTGGACCCAAATGGCCGGGGTGCCGGCGGCACAGTCGCCTAGCGCCGCCTCCAGTGCCCGCTTCGGCAATGGGTAGAGTTGCTCGACCCGCACGATCGCCACGTCGCGGCGACCGAGTTCCTGACGTCGCTTTTCTAACTCGTAGGCCACCTTGCCGGAACAGAGCAGAATCCTGCGGATGTCGCGGCCAGGTACGCCCGACGCGTCGGGAATGACCCGCTGGAATGTGCCGCTGACGAGGTCTTCCATACTCGATACGCAGGCCGGATTTCGCAGCAGACTTTTGGGCGTCATCACGATCAGCGGCTTCCGCCAGACGCGGAGCACCTGTCGCCTGAGGCAGTGAAACATCTGCGCGGGCGTCGTTGGATAGACCACCTGGATGTTGTCCTTGGCCGCCAGCGACAAAAACCGTTCGAGGCGGGCGCTTGAGTGCTCAGGCCCCTGCCCCTCAAACCCGTGCGGCAGTAACAACACGATGCCGGAGAGCCGGTTCCACTTGTCTTCGGCGCTGACGATAAATTGATCGATCACAACCTGCGCGACGTTGACGAAGTCGCCAAACTGCGCTTCCCAGATGACAAGGCCGTCCGGGCAGTCAAGGCTGTAGCCATATTCAAAGCCGAGCACGCCCATCTCGGAGAGCGGGCTGTTGAAGATTTCGACCGGCGACTGGTCGGGGGAGAGGTGCTCCAAAGTGCAGTAGTTCTCGTCGGTAACGACATCGTGGATCACTGCGTGGCGATGGCTAAACGTGCCACGCTGGCTGTCCTGGCCTGATAACCGCACACGCAGGCCCTGCACGGCCAGACTCGCCAGCGCCAGCGCCTCGGCTGCCGACCAATCGAGCGGCTGGGCTCCTCGCGCCATCTGCCGGCGGTTCTCCAGAAACTTCTGGATCTTCGCATGCGGCTGAAAGCCCTCGGGCAGTGTCACGAGCCGGTCGAGCAGGTGCTCAAGCACCTCGCGACGGACGCCGGTGTCGACGTCGGCCGCCTCGCGTTCACGGCCCCCCACATAGAAGGCCCAGACACCACCGACGTCGCTGCGATGCACGTAGTCGTCGCTCTTGGCAACCGAAAGTTCGGCGTCGAGCCGCGTGCGATGCTCGTCGGCGATCTGCATCGCCTCCTCACGGGTGATTTCGCCGAGCTTGAGCAGTTTCTCGAGATAGCTCTCGTGCACGCTCGGCCGTCGCTCGATGACACGGTAGAGGGCCGGCTGCGTGAAAGCTGGTTCGTCGGCCTCATTGTGGCCGCGGCGGCGGAAGCAATACATATCGATGACGACGTCGCGCTGGAACTCCCGGCGGAAGTCCATCGCCAGGTTGACCACCTGCGCCACGGCCTCAGGATCTTCCCCGTTGACATGAAAGATCGGGATCTGCAGCATTTTCGCCACATCAGTGGCATACGTGCACGACCGCGAATCCCGGGGGCTCGTTGTGAAGCCGATCTGGTTATTGACCACCACGTGGAGCGTGCCACCCGTGCGGTAGGCCTCGAGTTCGCTGAGGTTGAGCGTTTCCTGGATAATTCCCTCGCCCGCGAAGGCGGCATCGCCGTGGATCAGGATTGTCATGCCGTTCTGACGGGCGTGGTCGGACGACCGGTCCTGCCGCGATCGCATGCGGCCAATCGCCACCGGATTGACAAACTCGAGGTGGCTCGGGTTAAAGCACAGCGTGAGATGCACGCTTCTTCCATTGGCGGCAGCGTAGTCGGTGGAATGCCCCAAGTGATACTTTACATCGCCGCGGCCCACGTGCAGCTCCGGATCCATGTCGGCAAACTCGCGGAAGATCCGCTGCGGACTCTTCCCCATGATATTGGCGAGCACGTTGAGCCGGCCGCGATGGGCCATTGCCAGCACGATGTCGTCGATCTCCTGCGATGCAGCCCGCTCGATCGTCATCTCCACCAACGGAATCAGGCTCTCCGAGCCCTCGAGCGAGAAGCTTTTTGCGCCGAGAAACCGCTTCTGGATGAACTCCTCGAAAATGGCGGCCGTTGTCATCTGTCGATAGATCTGCAGTTGCTGCTTGCGGCCGAGCTGGATGCGATTTTCACTCCCTTCCATCCGCACCTGCAGCCACTGCCGAACCTGGAGGTCGTCCATGTGCATGAACTGCACGCCGATCGACCGGCAATAGGTATTTCGCAGCCGCTTGATGATCTGTCGCAGCGACATCGACTGCGGCCCCTCGATCGTGTCGGTCGAAAACGACCGGTCCATATCGGCTTCGGTAAGGTGGTAGAACTGAGGGTCAAGTTCTGGGAGCCCTGGCCGCGGTCGGCCCAGCGGATCGATCTCTGCCATCAGATGGCCGCGGACGCGGTAGGCCCGCACCAGCTGATCGACACGGTCTTGCAGGAAGGCCACCCGCTCTTCGCCGGCGGTGCCGGTCGCCATTGGCAAAGGCAACGGCATCGCCTCCCCGGCCGGCGCGTTCGCCAAATGCACATCGCCATTGGCGATCGCCACGGCATGTCCTGTCGCGATGCCGTCGGGCGCCACCAGTTTCTTGACCGCAGGCAGACCGCCCGCGGCAGCGCCATTGCTGCTGGCAACGCCGTTCCCACCGGCCGGCATCACGTGCGACTGGCCGCCTCCAACCGTAGGCACCGCGGCCGCAGCAGCCGCCGTACCGAGGCGGAGTGCGTCGAAATAGCTCCGCCAATCGGAATCCACGTTGGCAGGGTCGGCTTGGTACTGCTCGAAGAGCTCCTCAAGAAAGGCGAGATTGGCTGGTCCCGCCGCATCAATACTGTCGGTCATGCTCACGAGTAACCTTTGCCGGTCAGGGCGGTCAGGGCGGTCAGATTGGAATTTCGTGCAAGTGGATTGAAAGAATCCTCAGCCGGTCGCCCGCCTTTCCCTGGCAAGCGGGGCCAGTCACATAGCCAGTAGCAGCCGGCCTGGGCTCTCAAGATAACCGATCACCGCTTTCAGAAACCGGGCGGCGGCAGCGCCATCAATCGCCCGGTGGTCATAGGAGAGGGAGAGAGGCATCATGAGTCGCGACTCGATCTTGTCGTCACGGACAACCGGTATCTTCCGCGATCGGCCCACCAACAGAATCGCCACCTCTGGCCAGTTAATGATCGGCGTGGAATAGGTGCCGCCAATGGCCCCAAGGTTGCTGATTGTGAACGTTCCGCCGCGGAGGTCCTCGATGCCATACTGCGAGTTCTTGGCCTTCTCGGCCGTCTCGGCAACAGCCTGAGCGATTTGCGGAATCGACATCGTGTCGCAATTCCGCAAGACAGGGACAACGAGACCGCGGGGCGTGTCAACCGCCAGCCCGATGTTGACATACTCCTTGTAAATGAGCTCGCCCTTCTCCATGTCGACGGTGGCATTGACCACTGGATGCTGCCGCAGCGACAGGCTCACCGCCTTGATCACAAAACCCAGCGCCGTTAGTTTCACGTTGCCTTTCACATATTCCTGAGCGCTTGCCTTGCGGAGATGCTCAAGTTCCGTGACGTCGGCGTCATCAAAGTTAGTGAGGTGGGGGATGGTCGAGACACTGCGGACCATGTTGACGGCGATGGTCTTTCGCATCCGCGACATCTGCTCACGGCGGATTGGACCCCAGTCGTCGCGTTGCGTCGAACTCGTCTCACCGGCTCGCAATCGCGTTGCCGTGTTCTCCACGCCCGCCTGCCGCACGGCGGCAATCACATCTTCACGAATGATCCGACCAGCCGGCCCACTGCCACGGATCCGCCCCAGATCAACGCCCAACTCTCTCGCCAACCGTCGCACAGCCGGCCCAGCTGGATCGACGGAAGCCGCCTTCTCGGACTGATCAACCCGCTGATCAGACTCCATCACGGTTGACGGCCGGGCCACACTGGCTGCCGGTGCGACCGGCGTCGCCGCCACCGGCTTGGCCGCCGCAGGCGACACTGCCGCCGCAGGCGGGAGAGAGACGGCAGCCGCAACTGCCGGAGCAGGGGCCACCGGAGCAGGCTTGGCTGCCGGCGCCGCAGCCCCAACCTCACCCAGCACCGCGAGCGTCTGGCCGACCTTCACGGTATCGCCCTTTTTGACAAGCACCTGCGTGATGCGGCCGCCCGAGGGACACGGCACCTCAATCACCGCTTTGTCAGTCTCCACTTCCAGGAGCGACTGCCCGGGCTTTAACACGTCGCCTTCTGAAACAAAGACGGTCACCACATCGCCCGAAGCGATATTTTCACCCAGGTCGGGCAGCTTGAATTCGGTTGCCATGGACTCCGTTACTCTTGATTGAGACTGCTCATGATTAAAATTGTCTTGACGAACACTACCGATGGGAAACCTGCGGGTCACGCTGCTTTCGTATCACGCCGACGCGGCATCGATTTTGTCGGGATTCACGCCCAGCCGCCGGATCGCTTCGGCGACGATGTGGGAGCCAATCGCCCCCACCGCCGCCAGCCGCGATAGGCTGCCGATCGCGATGCACTCCGCATCGACCTCGAAGTGACGCCGCAGCGGACCGCGGGTGTCACTGCGGCCAAAGCCATCGGTGCCCAGCGCGAATAGCCCACCCGGAATCCAGGGATCGAGTTGCTCCGGCACGGTCCGCACATGGTCGCTGGCCGCCACAAACACGCCATCCAAGCCCGCCACCGTCTCCTCGAGAAAGCTGAGCCGAGGCGCGGCCTCGGGATGGAGCATATTCCAGCGGCGGCACTCCTGCGCCTCGCGTCGGAGTTCCTTCCAGCTGGTGACGCTCCACACCGTACTCGTCACGCCCCAGTGCTCGGCGAGCAAGTCGGCCGCCCGGATCACCTCCCGGAGAATGGCCCCCGAGCCAAGCAAGTTTACATGCAGGGCCGCGCCGGCAGGCGGCGTCTTCGCCGGCACCTCACGGAGCCTATACATGCCCTTGAGAATTCCTTGCTCGCAGCCTGACGGCATCGATGGCATCTCATAATTTTCGTTGTAAACCGTAATGTAATAGATCCAGTCTTCACCCTTGGCATACATGCGGTCCATGCCGTCGAGCATGATGACCGTTGACTCGTAGACAAATGCCGGGTCGTAGACCTTCACGGTCGGATAGGCAATCGAGAAAAGTTGGCTGTTGCCGTCTTGATGCTGGAGGCCCTCTCCGGCGAGCGTCGTCCGACCGGCCGTTCCACCGATGAGAAAACCACGGGCTCGGCAGTCGCAGGCCGCCCAGATCTGATCGCCGATCCGTTGGAAGCCAAACATCGAATAGTAGATGAAAATCGGGATCATCGGCACGCCATGGCTGGCATACGCAGTGCCGGCGGCAATGAAGCTGGAAATGCTCCCCGCCTCGGTGATGCCCTCCTCCAGAATCTGCCCGTCCTTCGCCTCGCGGTAATAGAGCAGTTGGTCTGAGTCGACCGGCTCGTAGAGTTGGCCGCCGTGGGCGTAGATGCCGCACTGTTTAAAGAGCGGATCCATGCCGAACGTCCGCGACTCGTCGGGCACGATGGGGACTATATATTTTCCGATCGTCTTGTCCTTGAGAAGCGACGCCATCAGCGTGACCACGCCCGTCGTTGTCGAGACCTCCCGGCCAGCACTCTTCTCGATAAAGCCCGCGTAGTCCGCCAGCGACGGCGTTTTCAGCAGCGGACCCTGCTTTGGCCGGGTGGGCACGGGGCCGCCGAGCGCCGCCCGACGCTCCCGCAGATACTTCATCTCGGGCGAATCTTCCGGCGGTCGATAGAACGGCGCCTTGGCAACCTCATCGTCTGAGATCGGGATTCCGAAGCGGGTGCGGAAGGCCCGCAACTCCTCCTCGTTGAGCTTCTTTTGTTGGTGGGTAACGTTGCGACCCTCGCCCACCTCGCCGAGCCCATAGCCCTTGATCGTCTTTGCGAGCACGACAGTCGGCTTGCCTTGGCAGGCCATCGCCGCGGCATAGGCGGCATAGACCTTCTCGGGATCATGACCGCCGCGACGGAGTTTTTTGAGCTTCTCGTCGGAGAGGTGGGCCACCATGTCTACGAGCTCCGGGTCGCCACCGAAGAAGTGCTCACGGATGTAGCCACCGGGCATGACCACATATTTCTGATACTGACCGTCGACGATCTCGTTCATCCGCTTGACGAGCTTCCCCTTCTCGTCTTTGGCGAGGAGCGGATCCCATTCGTCCCCCCAGATGACCTTGATGACGTTCCAGCCGGCACCGCGAAAGACGCCCTCCAATTCCTGGATGATCTTGCCGTTGCCACGGACCGGGCCATCGAGCCGCTGCAGATTGCAGTTAATCACAAACACGAGGTTGTCGAGTTTCTCACGAGCCGCCAGCGAGATCGCGCCGAGCGTTTCCGGCTCGTCGCATTCACCGTCGCCGATAAAGCTCCAGACATGCTGCTTGCTCGTATCCTTAATTCCGCGGTCTTGCAGATACTTGTTAAACCGTGCCTGATAGATCGCCATCAGCGGCCCTAGGCCCATCGACACCGTCGGAAACTCCCAGAATTCGGGCATCAGCCAGGGATGCGGGTAGCTGGAGAGCCCACCTTCATGAGCGAGTTCACGCCGGAAGTTCTCCAGCTTCTTCTCGCTGAGACGCCCCTCGAGAAACGCGCGGGAGTAGATGCCCGGCGAGGCATGGCCCTGGAAGTAGACCTGGTCGCCGGAGTAGTCATCACCACGGCCGCGGATAAAGTGGTTCATTGCTACCTCGACCAATGTGGCCGACGAAGCGAAGGTGGAGATGTGTCCGCCGATACTTTTGTCTTCGCGATTAGCCCGCACGACCATCGCCATGGCGTTCCAGCGAATGATGCTCTTAATCCGCCGCTCCAATTCCCGGTTGCCCGGAAACGGCGGCTGCTTATCGGCCGGAATTGTGTTGATATAGGGCGTCGTCGTGGCGAATGGGATCGGCACGCCCAGTCGGTAGGCCTCCTGCTCGATGGCATGGAGCAGGTAGGCGGCCCGGTCGCCACCGCGGCTCTTGATGACATATCGCAGTGAGTCGAGCCACTCGGTCGTTTCAGTCGGGTCGGTATCGACTTCAGCGACCCCGTCGGTGGGAACTGGCTGGCCACTTGTGCTGTCGCTCACCTGCCCAATCGACATGGCGGCATGGGCACCCCGAGGCAGGCCGCCAGCCTGACCACTTTGAACCTCAGCCGGATCCACAACGTCGCTGTCGGTCTGGTCGATGTCCGGGCTGGCCATGGAATGCTCCAGGAAGGTGGGCGAACTTTCCCTATTATTCCGCGGGTTCCGGGGGGCGTAAAGACCATTCACCCTAGAACGGCCTGCAGACAAGGATGCTCTGTTTCCCGACAGGCTTTCGCGTGGTGATTGCTCTATTTGGCCGCTTCGGAGCGGGGCCGGTAAATTTCCGTGGCGAGGCCAAAATAGTTTTCAGCGGAGAAGGCCACCGTCTCCCCCAGCGTGGGATGCGGGTGGATCGACTCCATAATATCGCGGGCCGAACAGCCCATTTCTATAGCCAACACGCCCTCCGCGATCAGTTCACCAGCACCTGCTCCCACGATGCCGACTCCCAAAACGGTGTCGGTCGCGGGATCGACAAGGATTTTCGTCATGCCGTCGGTTCGGCCAAGAGCATGCGCCCGGCCGCTGGCAGCCCAGGGATAACGGCTAATTTCGACAAGCTGTCCTGAGGCGGCCACATCGTTTTCCGTCAGACCCGCCCAGGCGATCTCGGGATCGGTAAAGACAACGGCCGGAATGGCCCGCGGCGCGAAGACAGCCGCCTCGCCATGCAAGACCTCGATCGCCACCTTACCCTGATGACTCGCCCGGTGCGCCAGCATCGGCTCGCCACAGACATCGCCGATCGCGAGAATCTGCGGATCGGCCGTGCGCTGCTGGTCATCGACCTCCGCGAAGCCCTTCGCATTGACTTTCACGCCCGTGTTTTCCAAGCCAATGCCATCGGAATTGGGACGGCGGCCCACGGCCACGAGCACTCGCGAAAACTCTTGGAAGCTCGATCCTTCCGGTCCCTCAAAGTGAACGCGGATCGATTGGCCAAGATCCTCAAGCTTCACGACCTTCGTCCGCATGTGAATCTTTTGAAAGAGCTTTTCCAGTCGTTGCTGCAGCGGCTTCACGAGATCCCGGTCCGCGCCGGGCAGGAGCGTGTCGGTCAGTTCAACGACCGACACCCGCGCGCCGAGTTCGGCATAGACCGTGCCCATCTCCAGGCCGATATACCCGCCGCCCACCACAAGGAGCGACTCCGGAATGTCGGCCAGTTCAAGCGCCCCTGTCGAATCCATGACCCGCGGGGAGCCGATGTCGAAGGCGGGAATCCGGGCCGGTCGGGAACCCGTGGCCAGGATGCAGTGGTCGAATGTCAGGGTTTGGCTGGCGCCACCGGCCGTGGCGGCCGCAATTTCGAGCGTGTTGGAGGCGGTGAACCGGGCGTTGCCGCGGACGACCGTCACGTTTCGCCGGCGGGCGAGCTGCCCGAGGCCACCGGTAAGCGCAGCAATCACCTTGTCTTTGCGGGCCCGCAGGGCGTCGATATTGACGGTCGGTCTCTGGAAGTGAATCCCCCAATCTTCCATTTCCCGCGATTCAGAAAGCACGCGGCCGACGTGCAGCAGCGCCTTCGAGGGAATACAGCCCCGCAGCAGGCAGGTGCCGCCGAGCCGTTCATCCCGCTCCACTAAAGTCACCGCCATGCCGAGATCAGCTGCCAGAAAGGCCGCGGCGTATCCGCCGGGACCGCCACCCAGCACCACCAGTGGAACATGCATCGCTCGGAGTCCTCCTGAACAGCTGGAACAGCTGGGATCGATCAATCACTGCCTGCTGTTGTAGTTTCGAGTCGCGAGTTGTTCAAGAAACACCCGCCGCCGGGCCGCGGCTTCCGCTGCTGCCCGGCGTTCTGCTGGCCACCACGAGGCCTGGATTGGCGACACAACTGCCACTGCTGCTCCGCCGGGCGTTCGCGCTTGATCTTCGCAGTCTCGCCGTATTTCGCATCGGCCTCGGGATCCTCGTGGCCGCCGACGCACTGCTCCGCAGCCGCGATGTCGGGCTGATGTTTGCGCCGGACGGAATGTTTCCGCTCGCCATCCTGCGAGAGTATCTCGCCGACCCCTGTGCATGGTCGCTGGCAACGCTCGTGAATGCAGCCTGGTGGGGCCCAGCCATGCTTCTCTTGGAGGCCACGGCCGGACTGCTGCTGGCGGTGGGGTGCCAGACGCGGCTGGCGACGATCGTTGCCTGGGTGGCCGTTGTGAGCGTTTTGCGGCGGGCAGCACCAGCCACGAACGCGGGCGATGCCCTGCTGACCTGCCTGCTCTTCTGGGGAATGTTTCTGCCACTGGCTGCCGCCTGGTCGTGGGATGGCCGGCAGGGCAGCCGGCGGGGTCGCACCTGCTCTGCCGCCACAGTCGCCGTCATGCTGCAGATTGCCGTGGTCTACCTAGCGGCCGGTCTCTCCAAGTGGAACGAATTGTGGCTGTCGGGCGACGCTCTCCGATTCGTGATGTCGGTCCACGACCACGGCACACCGTTGGGGGCATGGCTGCTCGGAAGCGGCTGGCTCACGCGGCCACTCTCGTGGTGCTTGGTGACCCTCGAACTCCTCGGCCCGCTGGCACTCATCGCACTGCCGCAGCCTTGGATTCGCAGCTGTCTGATCGCGGCATTCATGCTCTTCCATCTGACGACATGCCTGACGATGACCGTGGGTCTCTTTGGATACGTCGGTCTCGTGGCCTGGCTTGGCCTGCTGCCGACAGAGGCCTGGGACTGGCTCGCCAACCACGGCTGGCCCGTTGGTGGTGACAGAGTTGTTCCGGATAAGCTGCGGCCAGCCGGCCACTGGATCTGCGTCGCGGCAGGCTTGATCGCGCTGATCAGCCTTGTGCATGATCTCACGCCATGGCAACAGAGGCCGCTGCCACCACTGCTCCGCGGGCTGATCAACATCCCATCCATGCACCAAGAGTGGGGGATGTTTGGCGACGTGGAGCCGCAGGAGCAGTGGGTCTCCGCGCGGGCCGAGTTGGCAGACGGGAGCGTCGTCGATCTCCTTCGTGGTGGTCGGCCGTTTGAAGCAGAGCGGCCGACGGGGGGCTTTTCCTCGCTCCCGCACCACCGTTGGCACAAACTATTTTGGGTGCTGCCCCGGCCCCGCGAGCGGATCTTCGCGCCCGCCATTGCCGCAGCCCTGGCCAAGGATTGGAACACTCGCTCTTCGCCCGATCGCCGCGTGCTGACTTTAGAAATCAGGTTTGCTCGGCTGGGCGGCACCGCGGCTGATAACACCCTGCACGAACTGCTCCTGGCCACCTGGCCCCCACGCAACGCCGTGGGAAGCGGTGGCCTCGAGCGTCTTCTTGAGGCCACCGCAGATTGAATGCCCCCGTGGGATACGTTTTCCAACTTGTCGAATGCCCGCCCCCAGTCACTCTACTCCCGATACTCTCAAAATTTTATCCCACCAGCGGCTGTTGCCGGGTCGAGTAAGCTAGAGGATTCCGCGAGAGTGGCGAAACTGGCAGACGCGCTGGACTTAGGATCCAGTGCCGCAAGGCGTGCGGGTTCAACTCCCGCCTCTCGCATTCGAATACGTTCAGCGGATCAGTCAGCGGCCGGGGCCGCGGCACTGGCGTTGCGTTTCCGCCAGGCCGAACTGCTGGTAGAGCTATTCGCCACAGGGAAGAGTTCTCGCCCGTGCGGTATGACCGCGGCCGGCGCGGCCTCAAGTGGGTCGATTTTCGGCTTCTTAGCCGGGGCTTCGGACGCAGCGGGCAGCTGCTGTTTTGGCCCATCGACCCCGTCCGGTTCCGGGAGCAGGGCAGGTGGTGCGTCGGGCTGCAGTGATTCCTCGGCAGCTTCCGGCACTTCGGCCTTCGGCGGCCGGGCTGGTGTGGCGGCTTCATCATTCACTCCTTGGTGAACGCCTGAGCCGGGCCACCTCCGCCACTGTGTTCCGTAAAACCCGAACACTTCGGGACGGACAGGGCAATGTGCCGGACAATAGCCCTGCTGGCACTGGCCACATTTGGCTTCGGCGTGGGCTCCGCCCGCAGGCATCACGGCATGATCCACCTTCAGGCTGCGTTTGGCGGACTCCCGCTGCGGAGGCGGCCGCTGAGCCGCTGGTTCTGCCGCGTGTATGGCCAGCCCAGACCATAAGCCAGACCATAAGCCAGTACACAAGAAAGCTCCGGAAATAGCAGCCGATAGCCAACCCGACCGCCGCAGTAGTCGAGGGCTCCTGCAGATGATTTTTGCCCGTGGCACATGCATTCCGGCAATCCCTCGTAGTAACCCCGTAGCAACCTCGTATCAGACAGTCAGTGGGCCACGTGGCGGCCGCTACGAACCACGCCTACGGAATAATCTGCGCAATCGTTACATCGTCTAAGTCTGACCGGAAACTTTGAGAATCGGCTCCGTCCGCCAATGCCGCCAAGAATGAGACCGGGTAAAACCCCAGAAAAACAAACTCAAAGAGCCATTTTTGTCCCGATCCGACGTATAATTCGAGACACTTACTGACGGTCCCCAGTGCCGAATTCAGTTGACCGCAGACAAGCGGTTCGCGGAAGCCCAGAGCCCCCTTAACCCCCCCTCCCTTCCGAGAGTGAACGAGCGTGAGCCGCCCCGCCAAGACACTCAACGTCCGAGCATTTCTCATCCTTCTGATAGTCGCCGCCTGCGCAGTGGTCACCACAACGGTCATCCACTGGATTCAGGTAAACCGAAATGCAGGCGGTCTGGTAAGCCTGGCACGGGCCAGGCTGGAAGATGGGAGGTCCCTCGAGGCGATGACGCTCTTTGCCAGGTATCTGAATTACCGGCCAAACGACGCAACAGCCCACGCGGAGTTTACAAGGCTGCTCGTTGAGAATGCCGAAAGACCGACCGCTACCCAACAAGACCGCGGCTTCGCCTACAACTCTCTTGAAACGGCCGTTCGCAAGAATCCTCAAGACCTCCAACTCCGCAAAAAACTTGTGGAATGGATGTTGTTGTTTGGCCGAAGCAAGGCTGCCGGAGACGAACTGATCATCCTCCGCGAACAAGCAGCGGCTGCCCCGAACGGCCCCGCCGACGCCGACCCACTTGATCCGAACGAACTCAAACTCTTGCAGTCCCGCGCTCTGGCGGGCGATCGCCACTTTGATCAGGCGGCCTCCATGGCGGCCTCCATCATTGGCTGGGACATGGGCACCCGAGCATTTTCAAAGGAAGATGCTGACCAGGCTCCCCATAGCTTCACTGTTCCTGCCTCACTCTTCCTAGCCGCTCTCTCGCAAGAAAAACGGCAGGATCCGCAGACGGCCACTGCCGTGCTCGAGCACCTTGTGAAGGTGAATCCGCAGGCTCTCGAGGCCTGGCTCGCACTCGCCCGTCTCCACCAGACACATCGAAAACTTGACAAGGCGGCAGCGGCCATCCGCACTGCCGCTACCATCGCTCCGGAAAATGCCGACGTTCTCTTCACTGATCTCGAACTGGCTCTGGCTGAGAAGCGCTATGACAACGCCGAAGAGTTGGGCCAAAACGCCCTGCGACTCTTCCCCGACGACGCTCGCAGCTACCGCAGCCTCGCTGCCCTGGCGATGCTGCAGGGCAAACAGGACAACGCAATCGACATGCTCCGGGAGGGGCTGGACAGGCTGCCCAAACAGCCGTTGCTTTTGCTCATGCTGACCGAAGCGCTGCTGCAGGTCAGCCGCGTCGCGGAGGCGGACGAGACAATCACAGCATTCGTCAAGCGATATGGCTCAACGAGCACATCGGTCGGGCTGCTGGAGGCCAGAGTCTTGATATTACAGCAGCGTTGGCTGCCCGCCCGGCAAAAGCTTGACGGTATTCGCCCACTGGTTGCCGAGTCTGACGAATTGACCAAACAGGTTGATCTCTTTCTTGGACAGTGTCACGAGATGCTGGGGCAATTCGACGAGCAACTGGCTGCCAACCGGCGGGTGCTCGATGAGGACCACGAGTCTTTGGCCGCACGGATCGGCGTGGCAAATGCCCTCGCCGCATCGGGTAAGCTTGAAGCGGCGCTGGTGGAGTTTGAGTCGATCGCTGCGTCTATTCCCCCCGATCGACTGCCTGCGGTGCCACCGGTGTGGAATCCGCTGCTGCAGCTTCGCATCGCCAGCCAGACGAATCATCCGGAAGCCGAACGCGACTGGTCGCTGGTCGATCAGCTGCTCGAAGCCCTGGAGCAATCTCCGCTCGTCTCCGATTCGCAACTCGTGCTGCTGCGATCGGACGTGCTCGTCCGCAAGGGACAAATAGAGACGGCCTTTGAATTATTGAAGAAGGCTGTGGAAGCCACTCCGGCCGCACCTCAGCCGCTCGCCGCGCTGGCACTCTTAACGCTGCGAGATCAAGGTCCCGCAGACGCCCGCAGCCTGCTCGAAAAGGCCCCCGCGACGATCGCCGACGACCCCATACTCCTCATGGTAGGGGCCCAGGTAGCGGCGCGGCTCCCCGCTGCTGAGGCTGCCACGGCCCTCGCAAACCTGGAGCAGAAGGCCCACGGCCTACCGCCAGCGCCATCCACCCGGCTCCTCTCCACGATTGCCTCGATGTATGTAGGCATGGGCCAACGCGGAGAGGCCGAACGGGTCTGGCGGGCCGCAGTGTTGCTCGACCCAGACAACTTTGCGATTCGTACATCGCTGTTTGAGCTTGCCTGCGACGAGGGAGACGTTGAAAAGGCACGGGCGGCCGCGGACGAACTAAGCCGGATTTTCGGCGCGACAAGCCCCCTGAGCGGGGTCAGCGCAGCTGCCGTTACAGTCCTTGATGTGCGGGTCGGGCAATCCAAGAAAAACGCTGCCCGTGCAACGGACAATGGAGAGCCGGACGCGTCGCCCCTACCAACCGCGGACACCGAGCGGCTCACGACTGCCAAAAACCTGCTCATTCAGGCGGAAAACGAGCGGCCCGGCTGGGCTCAGATTCAGCAACTCTTTGCCGAGATTGCGGTTCTTCAGGGAGATAATCCGACCGCTATTGAGCGGTTGCAGCGGGCCACAGAGCTGGGATCGGCCAGCCCCGGGCTGGTCCGGCAACTCGTCACACTACTCTATGTTTCCAACCGCTTTGCAGAGGCGCAGCAGGCCCTGGCGAAGGTGGGCCCGGATGGACTGGGCGGCAGCATGCAACGAGTCAGCGCCGAGCTCGAACTCAAGTCTGGCCAGTTTGATGAAGCAGTCGCGCGGGCCGAGCGTAACATCGCGAGCCAGGAAAACCCCACCGCGATGGATCTGCTCTGGTTTGGACAACTCCTGTCTCGCGCTGGAAAGTCAGGCCGAGCAGCCGAGGTGCTCCAGCAGGCCGTGGAGGCACAACCCACGCTTCCCTCGGGCTGGCTGGCACTCGCCGCCAACCAGGCCGCACAGGGGCAGGTGCGGACTGCCGAACAGACACTCCAGAAGGCCGACACCCATCTGGCATCGCCCCAGCGGGAGATGGTCGCTGCGCAGGGCGCTGAGATACTCGGGCGGCTTGACGACGCAGAACGCAGTTTCCGCGCGGCGGTGGCCGCCGCTCCCATCGAACCAGCGACGCTCCGCAGTCTGGCGGCATTTCTGATCCGCCGTGGCCGCCTGCTGGAGGCGCGGCAGGAATTGCAGGCGATTGTTGCGCTGCCCCGCGAAGACGACGCCGGCCTACGGATCAAGCAGTGGGCTCGACGCACGCTTGCAGAATTGATGGCGGAGTCCGGTGGCTATCGTGATATCGAAGGCGCGATCGCGCTGCTCGATGGCAATGCCGATGCGAATGGCAAGCTTCCCGTGGAGGACATTGCCCTTCAAGTTACGATTCTCGCTGGGCGTTCGGACCCGACTAGTTGGCGGCGAGCGATCGCCCTCTTCGGCCAGCTCGCCGCGAGGCAGCCGCTCTCCACAGACCAACGGATTCAGAAAGCCCGGCTCCTTGAACAACTGGGCCGTTGGAATGAGAGCCGGGATGAACTGCTGTCGATCGTATCGGCACCGAACACGCCGCCGCCGATGCAGTCGCTCCTGATTGGCAAGCTGCTGGACCACAAGGAATTGCAGGCCGCGAGACTCTGGCTCAAAGCCCTCGCCAGCCGCACGCCGGACGCACCGGTTGTCTCCGCGCTTGAAGCACGGCTGGCGCTAGCGGAAGGCGACCGGCCTGCCGCCGTGGCTGCAGCCCGCAAGCTCATGGTCGGAAATGAACCGATTCCCGAACTCGCCAGACAGCCTGGTGTTTTGGCGGCCCTGCTGGAGGAACTCGGCTTCAGCACGGCGGCCGACACGATGTTTACCAAGTTCGCAGCGATCTCTGCTGATGGCCTCATCGCCCAGGCCGACTTTCTCGGCCGGCAGCATCGGGGCGACGAAGCGCTCGACCTGCTTGAAACCTCGTGGGACAAGCTCCCCTTGCAAAAGCTGTTGCAGACGTCACTTTCGGCGCTGCGCTCGCTCGGCACGACCGTGACCCCTCAGCAGTTTGACCGAGTCGACCGGTGGTTTGCGAAGGCGCGCCGTCTGGATCCCGCTCCGAACACGCCGATGCTCTACGCCGAATTGCTCAGCCTGAAGCACCTCGAGCCGGAAGTGGTCGCAAATTATCGCGAGATTCTTGAGCGCAACGACCTCACTCCGCAGCAGGCTGCCGTCGTGTCGAACAACCTCGCTTTTTATCTCGCGCAGCCGGAGACTGCGGTCGAGGCCGAAACACTGATCGACCGCGCCATCATCGAGATGGGCCCTCTCCCCGACCTGCTCGACACGCGCGGCATGGTGCGACTCGCCACCGGCAAGGGGAAAGAGGCGGTGGCTGATTTCCAGGATGCCCTGCTCGTGCCCACGGCCACAAAGTATTTTCATCTCGCCTGTGCACTGGCATCCCAGCAACAGACCGACGCGTCTCGAAACGCCCTGGCGGAAGCGAATAAACGCGGGCTCAACGTCGGCCAGCTCACCTCCGGAGATCGAGAACGACTCGATAAGCTGAACCTTGCGCTCGGGCTTTAGGCGCTCGGGCTCTAGCCCAAACCCCATGGTGGGGCCGTCTTTAGCCCCCCGCTTGGAGCATCCGTGACTTGGCCAAGGCATCCTCGGCCTCGGTGATGCGTCCGCCGCGCATACAGGCCACACTCAGAGCGGTGTAGCTGAAAGGGTCGTTCGGCTCAAGTTCGCAGGCCCTCTTGGCATGCCGAATGGCCTCGTCGTGCCGCTCCAACCGCGTGCACCAAGCCGCCAGAGCTGAATGTGCCAAGGTGAAATCGGGCTGATCGATGACCAGGGCTTCAAGCGCGGCCACCGCCTCCGCCAACCGACCCTCGTTTTTCAGGCCTTCAGCGGCTGCGTAGTGGTCTTCGCGGGTGGTCATGGCGGCATTCTCAGCGGGAGGATTAAAACGCAGAAAGGGACTGGAGCCGCAGTGTAGCGACTTTCCGGAGTCTGGCGAGCCAAGGGGGGCGGGGGGGAGTCTGCTGGTTTAGCCAAACTGACATTGAATCGAGCCTCTCTGGAAGCCGATAAACCGTCGTCGGCGGCAGTGAGCGTCGACCGGCCCGCGGTAAAAGCGGCGTACCATCTGGCATGGAATAACCCGTGAGCATTCATCCGTTGGCAAGCGTTAGTCCCGAGGCCCGGCTGGGCATCGGCGTGAGCATTGGGGCGTTCGCCAGCGTCGAGGACGACGTTGAACTCGGCGATCACTGTGTGGTCGCTTCTGGCGCCGTCGTGAAGTCGGGCGTGACGGCCGGTTGCCAGAACGAATTCTGTGAGCACGCGGTCATCGGCGGGGCGCCTCAGCATGCCGGCCGGCCTCAGCATATCGGCCGGGTTGTGATCGGCGACAACAATGTGTTCCGCGAGCATGTCACGATCCACCGCGCACTCAAGCCGGAATCCGCAACGACTGTCGGTGATACAAACTACGTGATGGCGAGCGCACACTTCGGCCACGATTGCACGGTCGGCAATAATGCCATTTTCGCCAACGGAGCCATGCTCGGTGGCCATGTCGCTGTGTCGGACAGGGCCTTCGTCTCAGGGGCAGTCGCCGTGCACCAGTTCTGCCGCGTCGGCCGACTCGCCATGGTGGGCGGCCACGCCCGCGTCGTGCAGGACGTGCCTCCTTACATGCTGCTGGATGGGCAAAGCGGTTGTATTGTCGGCCTCAACGTCGTGGGGCTGCGCCGCAGTGGTCACTCGGCAGACGAAATCACATCATTAAAGGCCGCGTACCGGATCATCTACCGGCGAGGCCTGGCGTGGAAGGATGTGCTGGCGGCGTTGCGTGCTGAATTTTCTGCGGGGCCCGTCACCCAGTTACTTGATTTTCTCTCGACCGGTACACGCGGCTTTGCGCAGGAGCGCAGAGCTCCACCTCCTGCCACGCTGCGACTGCGTGTTCCCGACGAGGAGTCTGCGGTTCCCATTCGCATCAAGGCTGGGTGAGCGTGGGATAAGATTTCTAATTCACGACAAACATGGCCCTCCAGGCCATTTTGTCTTGGCCGGCCTCCGCCGGCT
>JBAXUW010000210.1:0-5670 GCA_037129495.1 Planctomycetota bacterium
TGCGGCGGTAGGCCATCCAGCGGACCACCTGCCCCCAGAAGCGGTAGTGGTATTTGTCTTCAACTCCCTTTCGCCACCGCCAGGCACCGTCGGTCGCCATGAAGAGCACCTTTCCCGCACCGAACGGCCGCGTGATCAAGAGGGGAATCCGACCGTAGTCGTTGGCGGCGTCTTCGTGGACGGCGAGCACCTCACTGCCAGCCTTTGGGCGGAGCACCGGGCCATACCACTGAAAGCCGGGGAGAGCTTCCCAGACGGCGACATTCTCGTCGGCCGAATCGGCTAGCCGAGTGAGGAGACTGCCGCGGCCCTTGTCAGTCAGGGAGAAGCGGCCCGGTAGCGCAGTGCCCGTGCCCTCTGGCCGCGCTCTATCAAGCACCACCGGCAGCAGGTCGTCAAGCGGTGAATCGACCAGCGACATCTCATGGCCCAGCCAGCCGGGCATGAAGACGAGCCCACTGGCCTGGTATTCGACGAGCCCCTTGAGGAGCCGGCAGTCCTCCGCGGTGAGCTGGCCGTTCGTGAGCCCCACGTCACCCAAAAACACGACATCAAATGCCGACAGTTCGTCGAGTGAGCCAGGGAACTGCTTGATGTAATCCTTGTTGCCACCGCCAACCTTTGAGAGCCCCGGATGAAAGAGCAGGCAGGAGAGTTCCACGCCCGGATCGCGGGAGAGTGCGTTGCGGAGGAAGCGATATTCCCACCGCGGTATGCTCTCGACGACCAGCACCCGCAACTTCTCCTGCCGGATGCTGACCGGAGCCGACCGTAGATTGTTGTCGGTGAGGAGTTCGCCCGGTTGCGGCGGCACTCGCACGCTCAGGGTGTAGTCGCCGATCGTGGCCGGCGTCCAGTAGATCGCGTCGCTCGTCTTCCCCATCGAGGGCAGCCGCACCTGCCGCGTGAACGTCTGGCTGTCGGAGGCCTCGATCACCACCGCGACCGTCTGCTCCCGCGGAAGCGTGCTGCGAATCGTAAACGGAATGCGAAACGGCTTGCCCACCACTCCCGTCACCGGGCAGTCGAGGCTGGCGACAGTGATGTCGGGCAGCGGCGTGGGGCTGCCCGTCGGCACCGCCAGCACCGGAATGCCGGCGACCCGCAGCGCTGTGGCGGCCTGCATCGGCGGCCGGCCTGCGTTCCAGTCGCCGTCAGACGCCAGCACGATCGCCCGCAGGTTTGGCGTTCGCCGCGCTGCCGCCTCCAGCGGCTCAAAGAGATTTGTGCAAGCGTCAGACGCTTCCCCAATCGTGGCCGCAAACGGCTCGACCCTTATAGTAAACCGCGCCTCCAGCGGTTTCCAAAACGCCATGTCGGCGAGCACCGCGACCGACTCCTGCCGCGACACGACCTTGCCCCGCGGCTGCGCTGGCTGGTCCGGCTGTGCTGGCTGGTCCGGCCGTCCGGGCGCGACATCGAGCGTCTCCATGCTCCTTGACGCATCGAGGAGCACGACGATCGCCGGCTTCTCAGTCGGCCGCTGCTCGGTCACCCACTCCGGCTGGTTGAGCACCACCACGACGAGCGTTGCAATTAAGAATCGCAGCAGTTCGAGGAGGCCGTAGCCCACCCGAAAACCACTTCGCCACCAGCCGGCCAGACAGACGGCGGCCACGATCGTGAGCAACAGCAGCGAGCCCGCGAGCAGCCACGGGGTTGTGTAAAACCGGAGCGGGTTGGCGGCGGCCAGCAGCGAAACCAAAGGCCTGGTCATGCGATCGCCTCCCGCGGCCGCTGGCCGGCAACGGGCCGCAGACGACTCGGCAGGCAGAGCAGGCCTTCCGCAATCAACGCCATGAGCAGGCTCACGAGAAAGAGCCGCCAGATCTCCTCGATGATGCTGCCGAGTCCACCGGCCTGCTGCTGAAAGCGGTTGAATGAGAGTCCTTGAAAGAGCGTGTCTATCTGCGCGTCGTTTGCCACCGCCGCAGCATCCTCGGCAGCAGGTCGATTGACCGCCACGAGCCGGCCCGCAGCCGCATACACTCCCGCATGAAAGCCCGCCTCCGTAGAGACCGCAGGAGGACCGGCGATCTGTCGCCATGCCGACTGTTCTAGCGGAGTGCCACCCAGGGCGGTCGGCCCAGCATCCGCCTGCCGGGCAGCACCAACGGCAGCGAGTCCAGTGTCGATGGCCCGCTGCACGAGGGCGTAGAGCACGACGCCATTGGCCGCGAGATCAGAGTCGCGGTCGACGGGCGTCGTCGCCAGAAATGAAACGCCCCCGCGAGCGCGGGCCGCCCGCACCAGGAGCGGCCTGCCATCCGGAAGCACGGCCAGCGGCGTGCCCGCGCCACCGATGCCGCACGAGCGACGGATCTCCAGTTCACCGACAGGCAGTGCTTCGCCGGTGAGCGTGGCGGCGAGCAGCCCTTCGTCGGCCCGCCAAGAGCTGGGTCGCAGCGGTGGGCTATGCTCCACCCATGCCTGCCATGCCAGACCATCAAAGGCCGCGGCCGTCGGATTCTCTGGGGGCAGGAAGATCACCTGACCGCCACGATCGACAAAGCCATTCAACACGACTGTAGTGTCGCCCTCCGGCAGCGCCGCCTGCCAGATGATCAGCGCCACATCATCCAGCGGCAGTGCCGCCACCGCATCCGCAGTGACTATTTCGGCGGCGGCCTTCAGGAGCCGATCGGGGGCGATGCCAGCGATGAGTTCGAGCGTTCGCTGCGTCAGGGCATCCTCCGCCACCACCAGCGTGCGGCGGACCGGCGGCGTGCCAAATGCAAAATAGAAATCGTTGTCGGCGGGGTTTGTATCGGCGGGAATCGAGACCCGTCCAAAGCCGCTGGCCTGACGGGGCTTGACGCCTCCGCCCCCGCCGCCAGCGGTTGCTGCGAGGGATGCCGCATCGATGGCGATCAGATGCCGTGGCAGCACCGTTTCGGTGCCAGTGAGTTCGACGTCGACGGTCGACCGCGTGGGCCCGAGTTCGATCTGGATGGGCACGCGGGTGGGCCCCGTATCAGCCTGCCGACGGACCGCGATATCAAGGACGAGTTGCCAGGCCTTCTCTTGTGGCTCGAGTTCGGCCCGCGTCACCCGCACTGCGAGATTGTCGGCCGCTGGCTCGGCATAGCCGAGGAGCGTGAGCCGCACCGACTGCGGCAGGCCAGCGAGCTTTTCCCGGAGCGCTGGCCACGCGCCGTCGGCCACCTGCCAGTCGTTGACCCGCTGATCGGAGCAGATCCAGATCGTGCTGGCGGCCGACTTGGCTGTGGTCAATTCCGCGAGGGCCGCCTGCAGCATCCGCGGCAGGTCGGCCGCGGCGGCGGCGGGCTCCGTCTCGGGCATGCGCTCGAGCCCTTGTGGCGAGTCGATTTCGATCGGCGCAAGCGACACGCTGTCGATCAGCACCACCCGGCTCGTGCCGAGCGTTTCAAGCGCCGCTGCCACCTGCCGGCGGGCCGTGGCAAGCTTTGTTTCACCCCCCGCGGCAGCCCCCTGCGACATGCTCGGCGACCGATCGAGGAGCACAATCGCGGCCTCCGAACGATCGCCTCCCACAACCGCCAGCCAGCCTTGCGAGAGCGGCCGGCTGATCGCCAGAATCGCCGCCGCCACAGCCACCATTCGCAGCAGCAGGATCAGCCATTGACGGAGCCTTGTGTAGCCGCGATTGAGCGTTTTGGCGGCGAGTAAAAACATCATCGCCGCCCACTGCACCGACTGGAATCGCTGCTGGTTGATCAGATGAATCACCAGCGGCACCGCCACCAGCGGCAGGCAGAAGAGCAGCCAGGGTTGCAGGAATGTCATCGCCGCCCCTTCCCTGCGGCGCGGCTCACGAGAAACCGGGCCAGCACCTTCTCGGAGTCTTCATCGAGCAGCGTGCGGTGGTAGTCAATCCCTTGTTCGAGCCCAATCTGCCTGACCGCCGCGAGGTAGGTGGAGAGCGCCTGCGTGTAGCGATCGGCGATGTCGAGCGGGTCGGCAAATAATGGCGTGCCCCCCTCCATGTCGAGAAACCGGGTCGGCCGACGGAAGTCAAACGCCATCTCCTGCGGGTCGAGCAGATGAAAGACCGCCACGTCGTGCCGGCGAAACCGCAGGTGACCGAAGCAACTGGCGAGCGTTTCGGGATCCATAAAGAGATCCGAAATGATCACGACAAGCGCCCGTTGCCGGATCGTCTCGGCGAGTTCGTGGAGCACCTCCGGCAGCCGCGACGGCCCCTCCGGCCGCACCTCTTCAACCGCGTCGAGCACGAGCCGCAGATGGGCGGGATTCCGCCGGGGCGGCAGGTGACGAACGATCCCGTCGGCCACGCAGGAGATGCCGACTGCGTCTCCCTGCCGGCAGGCGAGGAAGCCGAGTGTGCCGGCGAGGCGGCGGGCGTATTCCATTCGCGTGATGCCCGTGGAGCCATAGCCCATCGATCCGCTTGAGTCGACGACAAGGCAACAGCGGAGGTTGGTATCGGCTTCATATTCCTTGACATAGTGCCGGTCGGTTCGGCCGTAGACCCGCCAATCGAGCCGGCGGAGGTCGTCGCCGGGCACATACTTGCGATACTCGGCAAATTCCACGCTCGAACCGCGGTGCGGGCTGGTGTGCCGCCCAGACACACCCCCGATCATCGGTCGACGCGAGAGCAGCGGCACCGCGGCGAGCCGGGAGAGCACGCCGCTGTCGAGGAACGTCCGCGCTGGACGGTCGGTGAACATGGCTCAGCCGTTCTGTTCTGCGAGCGCCTCAGTGACGAGCCGCTCCACGATCTTGCGGGCGTCGATCCCCTCGGCCTGCGCGGCAAACGTGGTGAGCACGCGGTGAGTGAGCACCGGCGCCGCCACGGCAACCACATCCTCCAGACGGACCATATAGCCGCCAGTGAGCGCTGCCCGCGACTTCGCGCCCAGGATCAGATACTGCACCGCGCGGGGCCCGGCTCCCCAGGAGACAAGCGGCTTGAGCCAGTCGGGGGCGGTCGCGCCCTGCGGCCGCGTCCGCCGCACGAGCCGAGCGGCGAACTGATAGATGTGGTCGGGCACCGGCACACGGCGAACGAGCTGCTGAAAGTCGATGATCTCTGCGGCCGTGAGCACATGTTCCAGCGGTGGCAGCGGTTCGCCGGTGGTGGTGCGGGCGATCATCACCTCCTCCTCCTCGGATGGATAATCGACTTCGATCAGAAACATAAACCGGTCGAGCTGCGCCTCGGGCAGCGGGTAGGTGCCCTCCTGCTCCACAGGGTTTTGTGTGGCCAAGACAAAGAATGGCGGCACAAGAGTTGAGGTCTTGCCGACCACCGTCACCTTCTGCTCCTGCATCGCCTCGAGCATCGCGGCCTGCGTCTTGGGCGGCGCCCGGTTGATCTCATCGGCGAGCACGATGTTGGCAAACACCGGGCCGGGCACGAAGAGAAACTCCCGGCGGCCATCGGCACCTTCCTGAAGGATGTCTGTGCCGGTGATATCCATCGGCATCAGGTCGGGCGTGAACTGGATACGGCTAAACTTCAGCGACACGCTCTCTGCGAGCCGGCTGACCAGCAGCGTCTTGGCCAGACCGGGCACGCCCATCAAGAGCGCATGTCCCCGGGCAAAGAGACAGATCGCCAGCCGCTCAATCGTCTCCTGCTGGCCGATGATGACGCGGCCGAGTTCCTGCCGCAGGCGGTGGTATGACTCGCGCAGCCGGTCGAGCTTCTGGACATCGTCG
>JBAXUW010000211.1:0-5606 GCA_037129495.1 Planctomycetota bacterium
ATCCCGACGCGCTCCTCGCGGGCATCAAAGCGGAGGAGAAGGCTGCGGCTCGTGGCCGGCTCAAGGTATTTTTCGGGTTCTCGCCCGGCGTCGGCAAGACCTACGCGATGCTCGAATCGGGCCGGCGCCTCGTGGCCAACGGCACCGATGTGGTCGTGGGCATCATCGAGACTCACGGCCGCTCCGAGACTGCTGCACTCGTGGAGGGGCTTGAGGTGCTGCCTCGGCTGTCGGTTGCCTATCGCGGCCACACGCTCCGTGAGTTCGACCTCGAGGGGGCAATCGCCCGCAGGCCGAAGGTGCTGCTCGTCGATGAGATGGCCCACACCAACGCCCCCGGCCTGCTCCATCCCAAACGCTGGCAGGACATCTTCGCCGTCGTGGATGCCGGCATCGACGTGCACACCACGCTCAACGTGCAGCACGTCGAGAGCCTCGTCGATCTGGTGGAGCAGGCCACCGGCGTCCGCGTCAAGGAAACCGTGCCCGACCAGGCCCTCAATCAGGCCGACGAGATCGAGCTGGTCGACCTGCCACCGGAAGAGTTGCTGGATCGGCTCAAGGCAGGAAAGATCTATCTGCCCGATGTCGCGGCCCGCGCAACCGAGCGTTTCTTCAAACGATCGAACCTGCTCGAACTCCGCGAGCTCGCCCTCCGCCGGATGGCCCAGCGGGTGGATCTCGACGTGGAATCAGCCCGCCGGGCTGGTGGCGACACCAGGGCCAGGGGCATCGCGGAACGAATCCTCGTGGCGGTGGGGCCGAGCCCCACTGCAGCCCGCCTGCTCCGCAAGGGCCATCGCCTCGCGGCGGTCCTCCGCGCCGAATGGGTGGCTGCCTCAGTGGAGATGCCGGCGAAGTCGCCGCCACCGCCCAAGGCGCTCGAGCAGTTGGAGGCCAACCTGCGAGTCGCTGAATCACTCGGCGCCCACGTGGTGCGACTCTCCGGCACGAGCGTCGCCGATGCGCTTCTCCACGAGGCCGAGCGGACGGGGGTCACCCGCATTTTGATCGGCAAGCCGCGACACCACGCGCGATGGGGTTTCTTCGGCGAAAACGTCGTCGACCGGCTCGTGAGGCAAAGCGAGAACATCGACGTGCTCGTGGTCTGCGGCGATGACGGCGAACCACCGGCGGAGCTCGCCGGGAGCGTCAGTCAGGCGTCCCGTCTCCTCTCCGGCCTTGCCTATGCCACAGGGACGCTCGCCACGATGACGGCGGCGGGCTGCTGGCTCTGGCCGTTCCTCGACACCTATGTCCTGAGCCTGGCGTCACTCCTGATCGTGGTGACGTCGTCGCTCTGGTTTGGCAGACGGTCCGGCATCGTCGCCGTCGTCCTCGCGACCTTGCTCCTTAATTTCTTCTTCGTGCCTCCGTTCTACACGTTCGTCATCGCCAGTACGACCGACATCGTGTCACTGGCGATCCTCATGTCGGTAGGGCTGCTCGTGGCCGAACTGATGGTGCGGCTCAAGGTTCAGACGGCGATGGCCGTCGAACGTGAGCGGCGAACAGCCCGGTTGCTGGACCATTCGAGAAGCCTCGCCGTCGCCGTGGATGCCGATGCCGCAGCGTCCACGCTGTCTGGATCGGTGGCCGCTGTCACCAACGCACACGTCGTCGAGGTGTATCTGGCCGATCCAGAGCATGGCCTGCAGATGACGGTACGCCGCGGCACGATCCTCGACCACAAGGCGGAGGCGGGCGTCGTCTCTTGGACGCATGAATCCGGCCGCAGCGCCGGCCTGGGCACGGCCGTGCTCCCCGGAGCGGTGGTCACGTGCCTGCCGATCAGGCACGGTGGCAATTCGCTGGGAGTGCTGCTGATCGCCTTCGACCCGCCGCGGCCGCTCTCCCGTGATGAGAACGACCTCGTGACGTCGCTCGTCGAGCAGACGGCGATCACGCTCTCCGGCCTCGCGCGGCACCGATGCGATTGATGCCGAAGTTCAATCATGCGTTTTTCACGACACGATCACGGACGGTGGAGCCTCCGCGGTGCACGCTGATCGCCACCACATGCCTGACCAACGGTGCCGTGCTCACGATATCGACCACGTTGAGCAGCTCGCGTCCAACCGGCTCACCATGCCGCAGGACGCCATCGCGGGTCTGCTCCAACGCCTCGTTCGCTCTTCCCCGCCATCAGCTCCCGAGGCTACTCCGCAGAGCAATCTCAAAAAACATGTGGGAGCGACAGAATCGCACGTCAAACTCCAAGAAGAAATTGGTCTGACCGAGGATCACTGGGGTTCGATTGCTCTGGCTCCAGGCAAAGGCAAGTCGGACCGGCGGGAATCCCTCAATGTGCCCAGTGCGGACGAGGCCACGGGCTTCTGACTCCGCGGGAAAACGCTGCGGCATCGGGGCACTCACGCCGCCTTCTCATCCTCGAGCAGGCGCATGAGCGTTGCAGCACCATCAAACGCATCAAAAGGCGACCAGACGGGATATGCCGCCTCCGAAGGCACCAGCATCTCTCCGTCTTCGCGGGCGACATCGGCTGCTAATACTTGGATAGCCCGAAGCTTCTCACACTTCGCGAGGCCATGGAGAGCCGGGAGCAGTTCGGCAAGCGTCATAGACATTCTCCTATCGGCAGCATTCTACATGATCGAACTCTTCACTGCGCGGATCCTCGGAACCACCCCCATTATGCCCCGATAGCAGGATCACGCCCTCCTACGGGCGTGAGAGGCTGACGTCACGCGGGCGAAGCCATCCTGGCCTTCTTCCGCTTGCGAACCTCCGGTTCGACGTGAGCCCGCTCCTGCGGGCCGTCCACTCGGAGCCGGATGTCTCCGCCACAGTGTCGGCACGCAAAAGGAAGCTTCTCATCGAGCCGCGCCATCAGTGTCGCCCAAACGATACGGGACGTGTCTTGCGAGCGGGGCTTTGCCGTCGTGTCGCAACAGCGCCCCGTGACATGTCCGTCGACCGTCCGCAAGGTGGTCTGTCCACGTTGCCGATCAACACGGAAGACCCCCGCCGGCGCCACAACTCCGCGAGACGCAGCAGCTCTCGCCGCCGATTCGTCCCAGGCTTCGGCGGATTCGTCCCTGCCCATGCCCGATTCGTCCCATTTCCTATTTTTGTGGTTGCTGACGGCTCCTGCGGCACTACAACTCCGGCGTTCCTGTGATTGTGAATCCACTCGAGGAGCTTGCTCGTGATGCCGATGTCGTTTGCCTGCCTGCCCCGCCTCTGCTCCATCTTTGGTGTCGCGGCCCTGGTCGTTGCGCTCGCTGGTTCCACCCACGCCATCACGATCGACTGGGTGACGGTCGGCGATGCGGGAAATGCGGCCGACACTGATCCGTCCGGATTCGGGGCGGTGTCCACAGCATTCCAGATCATGAAGTACGAGTTCACGAATGAGCAGTACGTCGATTTTCTCAACTCGGTGGCGACGGTGAGCGATCCCAACGCCTTGTATCAGCCCGTGGGCCAGGGAGGAGATCCGCGTTCCGGAGTGACCCGGAGTGGTGCGGCACCGAGCTTCGTTTACTCCGTCAAGGCCAACATTGGCGACAAGCCGGTCAACGTGGTGTCTCCTTTTGACGCGGCACGTGTGTGCAACTGGCTTCAGAACGGCGCGACGGGCACGTCCAGCACCGAAACGGGCGCCTACACGCTCGTGGGTGGCCAGACGAGCGGCACCTTTCCGCTACCGAATCCCGGAGCGATCTACACCCTCCCCACGGAAAATCAGTGGTACAAGGCGGCGTATTACAAGGGCATTGGCACGAGCGCTGGGTATTGGAATTATGCGACGCGGAGCGACACCATCCCGGGGAAGGTGACGTCGGGCACGACCGGTGTCGGCTCGAGACCGCTGGGCACGGGCGAATTCGCGAACTTTGCTAGCAATGCGACCTGGAACAGCCTAACCGGCAACGTCACGACCGTGGGAACCAACGGCGGGCCGAGTGCCTACGGCGCCTACGACATGACCGGCAACGTGTGGGAGCGGACGAGCACCCAAGCAAACACGACTGTGTTGTGGGCTCGTGGCGCCGCCTGGGACAGCGCGGATAACCCCATCCCCATGTCATCGGCATCATCCAGAACGAATCTAGCAACGACGAACCAGACGAACACCGTAGGCTTTCGGCTCGTCGCCGTGCCCGAGCCTTCGACCTACGTCATGGCCCTCGCCGGCCTGGCCTGCGGCGGCTACTCGCTCGTCCGGCGGCGTCGGGCACGGCCAGGCTGCACTCGACCAGCACATCAAGGCTCACGTTCCAACTGAGGGCAGGCAGACTGGTCGGTCGTGCGGCGCAATCGTCACGTGGCGTGGCACCGCGGGTGATCTTCATCGAGGCCGCGCGGTCGGGGAACTGGATCGCGTCTCCGCTGAGGCCACGGCGGATCCAGTCCACCAGCCCGGCAGCAGCCCATCTCACGCGCAGCCTGATGCGAAACTGCACCCGAGGTGCCCGACATCCACCCCCCTGCCATCCCCGGACGACCACGGTGTGATCCCACAGTTTTCCGTCTGTATCCCCGCATACCGCAACCCGGCGACACTCGAGGCCTGCCTCCGCACGGTCCTCGATCAGCCGGGGGATGACTATGAGATCGTGGTGTCCGACGACCAGGGCCCCCCCGGCATTTGTGCGCTCGTCGAGCGACTGGCCCAGCCCGACCGCATCCGCTATGTCCGCACGCCCCAACGGCTGGGGCTGCGGGGCAATTTTGAACACTGCGTAGTCGACGGCTCTGGCAGTTCATCTCGCCTCGGTCCGGCTCCGTGCCGCCCATCAGTTCACGGAACTGGCCGACAAGCCGATCCGCGTGGCCGACGTGGTGCATGGCATCCTCGGGGAACTCAACGAGGATCCGGCCCGCTACGACGACCTCGTGGCCGATGCGGAGCGGCTCGTGAACCGCTACGAATTCAGCGGCAGCGAGTTTGTCGTGCCGCTGCGGTTCAGCGGTCAACACGCCAAGCAGGTGGGCGTCGAAGTTCAGGACGACGGCTCGGTGTTTCTTGCATTCGATGGCGAGCCCCTTGGAATCGGTGATGTCCATCAGGCTGCCGTGTTCGTCGATTCACTGCTTCGCTGAGGGGGCCTCGCCCCGGGCTGCGACCAGCTGCGGAAGCAGGTTTCGCACGGCCATCCAGGCGATCCGGCCGGCCACCGTTGAGACAGCCAACCGCACCGCCGGCACCCAGTCGGGCCGGCTTGTCAGCACCGTCCAGGCAGCATCCTGCTCGGTCTGCCCCCCGGCGAGTTGGAACTTCAGCGCCGTCGGCCACCAGGCGGCCCGCTCCGCGATCTCGAGGAGCATCTTGCCGTCGGCGCCCCCAGAGACGCGAGACTCCCGCCACCGCGCTGAAAAGTGAAGTCCGGTGGCCATCGGAACCAACACGGTCCTGCCGGCGGTGGCATCGAGCATCCGCTGCCAGAGCCGCCAGTCTGCTGCCTCAGGGACGTCCTCCGGCCAGTAGCCCACTTCCTCCAGCAGCCGTCGGGCGTGCACCACGCACGGCGCGGGGATCGTGTTGGCTTTGGTCATCAACAGCTGCAACTCGTCGGGGAGTGCGAGGTTTGTGAAGAACGGGAGCACATACCCGTCCGTCGAAACCCAGAGCGGCTGGC
>JBAXUW010000212.1:0-5574 GCA_037129495.1 Planctomycetota bacterium
TCCAATCCCAGGGAAAGCAAACACGTACTCGACAACGACGATGCCGCCGGCAAGCATCAGCACGATGAAGGCCGCGTTGGCTACCGCGAGCACCGCCTCGGCTCGCAAGATGCCGGCGAGCAGAAAGCCGCAGGCGCTCAACGCCGCTGTGCCGAGCACCACCAACACAATGGCCGCCCACCACGAGCCAGTCGGTTCCCAGCCAAGCACCTTCGCGACGATCACGATCAACGCGAACATCCTGACGTCGGCACTCGGCGACATGACCAATACCGTCACGGCCACACCGCCGCAGGGCTCGGGCCAGCCGGTTTCCGCAACCGATATCAACGCCTACGACGGCCCGATTAATCCACAGGCCGATATTCGGGCGCTGGTGGTCGGCAGCGACGACGGTTGCAACGGCCCGCCGTGGGTCCGCGTGCTCGATCCCGACACGGGCACGCCGATCTTCGAGTTCCTCGCCTACGAGAAGAGCTTCCGGGGCAGCGTCCGCGTGGCCACGGGCGACGTCACCGGCGACGGAGTTCCGGAGATCATCGTGTCCCCTGGCCGCAATCGCGTGGGACAGATTCGCGTCTTCACGCCGACCCCTATTGGGTCGACCAACTATGCCGAACTGCCGGCCTACCGCACGCTACCCTTTGGGGCCTTCCGCGGCGGCGTCGAGGTGACCGTGGGCGACGTCAACGGCGACGACATCGGCGACATCATCGCCGGCCAGTCGAGTAACGCTGGCCTTGTGCGGGCCTTTCTCGTCAACCCGAATGCCAGCGATCCCGTGGCGAATAGTCCCTACCGATCGTTTCGCGGATTCCCCGGTCCTTATACCGGCGGCGTCATGATCGCGGCGGGAGACTTTGGCACCTACTCGAAAGGGGTGAAGACCTCGAGTCTGCCCGATGGGATCGCCGAAATCGCGGTGGGCAGCAATGCTGGCATGAAGGCGACAGTAAAGGTCTACGACGTTTCGGGCACGCCGAAGGTGGTTCGTACGATCCAGCCGATTGGGCCGAAATTCCGGGGCGGTGTGACGCTGTCGGTCGCCAAATATGATTCTGACGCGGTCGACGATCTGTTCGTGGGCGCAGGCATCGGTGGTAGTTCAGTCGTGGAGATCTATAGCGGGGCGACAGGCGGCAAGCTCGCGAAGCTGTCAGCTTTTTCGAGTTTTGCCAAGGCAAATGCCCGTGTCTTTACTGCAGCGCTCGACAGCATCGCAAACCCTGGGATCGTGGAGAACATCTACGGCGTGAAAGGGCTCGATGGCGGTGGCGGTTCGAAGGGCGTACGGGCCTTCAATCGCAACACGCAGCAGACCGCGACGCTACCGAATTCCACGTTTCTCGCCCCGCCGCTCCGGATCGCACCGATCATCGTGCGGGTCGCGGGCTGATCTGGATGATGTGAATGCCCTCACAGCACGCGTTCTGACGCCGTTTTCCGAGACGGTCTCCTCGGGCAGGACGCTCTCTTGCTAACTGTCCAGAGGGACAGGAATCCGTTGCGGTTCCGCCGAAAAGCCTGCGAAAGCAGAATCTTCTGACCCCGCCCAGCCGCCGCTGGAATCTTGTCGAGCCGGGAGCAATTATTCCGCCGAGGACTTTCGTGCCACGAATAAAAGTGGAACTAGAGGCCTGCCTAGGACGGCCTGCCCGGCCGTTGAAGGTGTTGGGACGAGACGCCTGATCAGCGTGATCTGGCAGCTGGCAATGAGCTAGCAATCCGAGTGCCGCGCGAAAATCTTCGGAAACGGAGGTGTTTGAGCGGAGGGCGGGTGATTACGACATGGAGTGGTCGAGGTTTGGCCCATGGGGTCGGCAGCAGCGTCGTCAACGGCGGCCACTCGTTGGCCTCGAACAGCTGGAAGGCCGGCAGTTGCTGGCGGCGGCGTCGACTGCGCCGTCGGCTCATGAGATCGAGTCGATAGAGTGGCAGGGCCGTGCCATTGAGGCCCGTGTTGATCATTGGGTGGGGCGACTCGCCGTACCGACGGGGATGCCGATGTTTGAGGCCCAACTCTCCGGCCGTTATCCCGGCTGGCATGCGGCATCGCTTGGCGATGGGTTTTTCTCGCTTTCAACTCCAGAGGCGACTCGGCAGACCGTGCTCAACTGGGCGGCCGACACATCTGCCGTGGCCAGACTCGAGCCCGATCTGGCCGTGCATGCGACAGCTATCCCCAACGACCCGCTCTTCTCGTCGCAGTGGGGGCTGCAGAACGTCGGCCAGTATTCCACCGCGATCGGCGCCGACATCCAGGCCACCCAGGCCTGGAACGTGACGACGGGGTCGCGGAATGTGGTGGTGGCCGTGATCGATTCCGGGATCGACATCACCCATCCTGATTTGGCCGCAAATATCTGGACGAATCCCGGTGACGCTGCAGGGCAAGGGGTCGACAGCGACAACAACGGCTACGTCGACGACATTCACGGCTGGAACTTCGTCGACAACAATAATGACGTCTCCGATGGCTACGGCCACGGTACACACGTCGCGGGGATCATCGGCGCGGTGGGCAACAACGGCATCGGCGTCAGCGGTGTCAACTGGCAGGTTTCGCTGATGGTGCTCAAGATCCAAGACAGCCGCGGCATCGGATATACGAGTTCGGTGATCGCCGCCCTCAACTACATCACGATGATGCGACGCGACCATGGCATCAACATCGTGGCCGCAAACGCGAGCTGGGTGTCGGCGGCTGGTTATTCCGTGGTCGTTCAAGAGGCGATCAGGGCGGAGGGGGCCGTCGGTGTCACTTTCGTCGCCGCGGCCGGCAATAACGCCAGCAACAACGACGTGATCCCACGGTATCCCGCTGGCTATGATCTGCCGAACGTGATCACCGTGGCTGCCCTCTCTGAGTCAAACACGCTCGCCGCCATGTCGAACTACGGCGCTGTGAACGTCGATCTGGCGGCGCCCGGCACGCTGATCAAGTCGACGTTTCCGGGCGGCAACTATGGATTCCTATCGGGTAGTTCGATGGCAACGCCGCAGGTGACGGGGGTTGTGGCGCTGCTCGCCGCCGCCAAGCCGGGCATCAGCGTCGCCGAGGTGCGGTCGGCAATCCTGGGAACGACCACGCCCGTGGCCAACCTTGTGGGCAAGACCGTGACGGGTGGGCGACTCAATGCGTTTGCAGCCCTGGCGTCGATTGGAGCAACCGCTCCACAGTCCGCACCAGTTTCGAACCCACCCACCGCGGCTCAGAGAGATTGGGTGCAGGCTGTCGGTCGGATCACGATCTCCGCGAATACCGCCAGCTCGTCGGTGGCCGGAAACTCAGTCATGGTGCTCCGTGGCTTGTCAGTGGCCGACGTACATCTTCGGGCGACGGTGGCCGTGCGGGCCGTCACCGGGCAGGCCGTGGGCCTCGTCGCGCGATACAGCGGTCCGAGCGATAGGAATATGTATCTCGGCCGGCTGGTGAAGCAGCCCGCCGGCTACGTTGGGCAGATCTGGCGGAATGTCGGCGGCGTCTGGCGGCTCCTGGCCGCCCGGGCCGTGCCGCGGAGCTCAGGCCTCCTGCAGTTTGATGTTGTCGGCAACAGCCTGACACTGTCGTTCGATGGCCGAAAGCTGATCAGTGTGCGCGATAACGCGCTGTCGCGGCCTGGCACCGCCGGCATGAGGATCACCGGTATCACCAATCGGGTCGATAATTTTCTGGCGACCTGAAACGTCGCGTGCCTGATCGACTCTGCCGATCAGGCACGCTTCTGCAGCACCGCTGGGCAAGATGCAGGCGAATCCCGCACACAGCTGCCGAGACCGCCTACCAACGGGCCTCGAGGCCGAGGTTTGCACCGCTGAGAAAGATGCCGTCGCCAGAGTTGAGGCCGGTGCCGGAGGCAGACGTATTGGTGAAGTCAAACTGGTTGGGCGCGAGGGCCAGGCCATTGATCCAGACAGTGTTGTAACCGGCGCGAATGCCCCAGACTTCGGTGAGTCGGTAAATCACGGAGAGATTTATGTCGCCGATGAAGCCCACGTCGGTGCCGGTCGCCGATAAGGCCCCACGCTGCTGGAAGCCGGTGTAATCGACGAGCGGAGCCTGCATTTGCTTTTCTGAATTGCCGAGTAGGCCAGCCTTTGCCCAGCCTTCAATGGCCCACCGATCCCACGTCCAGCGGGCACGGCTACCGATCTGGCCGCCAAACATATTGTTACGAGTGCGGACGGAATAGGGCACCGAGGCCTCGTCAGTGCAGCAATTCGTGGTGATCGATGCCTCTTCCTCCACCCCCACATACCTGAAGCCAGCGAGCCAGTCGACCGTGAGCCAGCTTTCGCTCAAGTCGCGCCACTCTTGCCAGGTGCGAAAGACGTTGGCCTCCGCGCTGTTGATGGTGGAGCTGTATTTCAGGATCGCCTGTTCTCCGTCGGCTGTCAGTTGGCTGCCGATCGGGTCGGGCACCTGGAGGTATTGCGGCGCGGTCGTCGTTGCGACCTGTGTTGCCGACATCCCATAGACACCAAAGTAGCCAATTTCCCAGCCGCATTCATTCGGGTTGCGCTGACCGTAGAAGGCCCGCACGCCCGCGGCGACTGGGAATTGCAGGTCTTGGGCTGTGATCAATGCCGCGTTGCTCCCGACGGCTGTGACAAGCGGCACGTTTGCCGCCTGGTTGTCTCGGCCCCAGAAGAGCGCGTCGGTAAGCGCATAGTCAGTCCAGAGCGGCTCGGCGACCGACGGTACGTTACGGAAGCCAACGCTTGCCGTATCGAACGCTGGCTCCGGCGTCAGCACGGGCGGCAGCTCTTGAGCCGTCGCGGCGCAGGGCATTGTTTGGATCAGCCACGCCGCCGCTGTAGCAAACCAAGCTGGCCGCAGCCGGCGCCAAATGAAAATCTTTATCAGAGCGTCCATGACAAAATCTCTCCCCCGGTGTCTTGTGTGAATGTCCCCACCCCCGCCCTTTCATCAAGCGATTAATAAACCACCCGCAAGGGGGGTCTAGTAGCTCAGTAATTCGTCAGGTGAGAGCGGCTGGATGATTCCCAAGGAAAAGGTTGCTTTGCGTGGGTGGGATAAAATGATCTGGTGAGGCGATCCCTGATGGGGCCGGCTCCATTTGGCCCGATCCCCCTGAATGGACACCACTTCCAGAAGGGAGAACTTGGTTGAGTTGACGCCGCTGCCTATTTTCTTTTTGTTGCCCGGCAGAGCGGCGGTTCGGCGAGAGAAAAGACGAGAATCTCCTCGCCGGTCACCGTCGAAATGTCGTGGTGCACACTGACGAGTTTCACGCCGACGGCATTCTCTACAATCGCTTCAAGCTGTGGGCGGGCGGTAACTATAATATGGGATCGAAGCTGCTTGAGCAGCGACCGCCCGTTGCCGCTGTCGGTGCCGCTGTCGGTGCCGCTACCGTTTGCGGCACCGTTGCCGTTTGCAGAGCCATTGAGTGGCTCATGCCGAGGGGCAAGCAACTGCCGTTCGGCAGGCGTCAGCACGCCCTGCAGCCGGACGACCAGGAGCGATCCCGTCAGGTGCGCGTGGATATCCCGCGGACCGCGGCCGACGAACTCCTGACCGGCTATTATGATCACCACAATCTCTATCTC
>JBAXUW010000213.1:0-5535 GCA_037129495.1 Planctomycetota bacterium
TCCGTTCAATCTGTGCGACGCGATGGGTCACGCGCAAGGCTCACGTGTGACCCGTCTCAGCCCGGCACGCTTGCTCTCCCCCTAAAACTAAGAGAGAAACAACCGTCAGCAGCAGATACTTGAAATTGTGTGTCATCGTTTTTCCGAATTGAGTGGTAGTTGCGGATCGGTTCGACATGTGTTACTCGCAGTCTCGGTTGGAGGGATTTCAGGCCGACACTCCATTCGCCGGGTGATCGGTGTCGGATGCAAACATCCAATAGACCGCGCGTGCGAATGATCTTTTATCCTTACTTTATAGACGCGCCACTAATTCTGGAACACATCGCTGGCTCGTGTTCCACAGGAATAGGTGCCTGTCTCCCTCGCAGGGGCCGTCGCACGTCGGGCGAGGTGCAAAGAATGCGCCGCTCCTAAAAGCAACCGCCTCTGAAGCAGGCTCTCCAGAAACGCACCGCCTATTGTTGGCACCGCCCCGTGAACGGTTACGATCGGAAGTGACAGGCTGATCGGGGGCACGTAGACAATGGTCAAGTTTATAATCACGGGTGAGGAACTCTGGCTCGCATGGAACGTACTGTGAAAAAAGTCAATACAAGGCTGCGCAAATCGGTAGCAATTCTTGAGGCGGCGGGGGTCCCTATGCGGTGATCGGCGACCATGCCCTCCGGGTCTGGGTGGCCCATCGAGACGCTGGAACTGATCCGAGAGCCGGATGGCAGCCGGGCGGAAGACTTCGTCGTGCCGAATTCGTTCGTGCAGCCATAGATATAGATTTCGCGATGGTGGTGCCCCGGCATCGAAGGATAGATCCGATTGCGTCCTCCAGAGGCTGATCCCTTGGCGGTTCCGGCAGTCGCTCACGGCGTGAGTTTCTCAACATCGTTTCGCTCACCGGCCTCGCCTGGCTCGTGTTCCGCAGGAACAGGTGCCTGACCGTTTCGCCGGCGCCATGGCCCGGGTCGGGGAGGAGTTTTCACCTCTGCGCTCTTTCCTGCGGCGGTGATATTCGGCTCATCTGCTTGACACTCAAGTTCACACTCAAGTTGACTTCGACGCTTGCCGCAGTGCCGTTGACCGGGCTATCCTAACGCCATAGGTGCGATGAGCGTGAGCAAGTCACGCCCCCGCCGCTAATTCAATACTCGCTCCTCCATAGGACAAGGAGATTCGTCATGGCGTTGTCGAATTCGTGCCGCGGACCCTTGCTGGCCAGGTACAACGCATCGCGGGGCGCAGATCACGGGCCAACGTCCGCGATGCTGGCAGGTCTGGTGCTTGGCATCGTGCTAGTGAGCGCGGAACGCCATGCCTTATGCGCCGACAAACCCGGCGAGCCAACCACCGCCAGCGCCGCCGCGAAGGTTTTGGATCTGCGCACGCTGCCGTTGCCGGAAGGGGCCAGGCCTGGCGGAATCCATACCATGGCGATCCTGATGTACGAGACGTCGGGCACGCCCAAGGCAACCTTCTCGCAACAGCTCAAGCAACTGACCCAGCTCGACTGGAAGGAACTGCCCGGCACGTACTTGGACAAAACCAGCGGATCGGCCCATCTGAGCAAAGACGGGTTCATCGTGGCTCTCTCCTCGTCCGACCTCAGCAGCGATCCGGACAAGGCGGGCCGCTCGAGCGTGACGATCGTCAACCACGGTAACGTCGATACTGCCAAACTGCCGCTCCCCCCGGGCGTGAAGCGGTTCTATTCCAATCCGTCCCAGGCCTCGTACCTGGCCGAGGGCAACGTGGCCGATACGGCCGAAGCTTGCCGCAAGCTACTGTTGGCGGCCGGGTGGGAGCCCTATGGAACGGCCAGTTCCGATCCGCAGTCGCCCATGATGTACTTCAAGAAGAACGCTATTCGCCTCATGGCATGGGTATCGACCGCGCCGGCTCAGGGCAACAAGACGCACCTTCAATACACGACCGCCCTACTGTCGGCCGATCTGCCCATTCCGCCCGATGTGCCCGACCCGCGTTACAACGACAGCGACAAGACGCTGCGTTACGACTTCTCCGGCGAGGACACTGCGCCGGTGGTCGATTTTTACCACCAAGAGCTGACCGCGCAAGGCTGGAAGCCCACGACCGATAACCCCATTACCGACGACGACAAAGGCACGGCGTTTCTGATCTTTCGCAATGACGACAAGGAATTGATCTCGGTCGACATGCGGCGCTTCAACGACATCGTGCGGGTTATCGTCTCGCACCAAACCGCCGCCGAGTTGGAAGTGGAAGAGCGCCTGGCCAAGGAAGCCGCCGAGCGGCACCGCCAAGAAATGGCCAAGGAAAACGAGAAGACCGGGCTCGAGGTGCCGCTGCCACCAGACGCAAAGCTGGTCGACCAATCGGGTCCCACCGTGTTCGAGTTCGAGGTGGCTAAGGGCCAAGGGCCTGCGGCGCTCCAGAGCCTGCGCAAACATTTCCTGTCCGCCGGCTGGACTGAGGAAGGCGAGTCGAAGTTTGACGTGAATCACGGCACCGTGGAACTGCGCAAGGGAGAGGAGGAACTCGACTTCAGCTATATCACGGCGGGATTCACCCCCACCAAGATTCGCGTCTCCAGTTCGTTCAAGATCGAGCTGCAGCCGAAACTCTCGGCCGCCGCGGCACCGGCCAACGAGCCGGCCAAAACCGCCAAAAATAAACCCAGCCTGAAGGACATCCCCGGTTTAGCCGACTTGCCTGAAGGGGTGGAGCTGCCCGACATGCCCGACGTCGGCGAGCTGATCAAGTCGGTGGAAGAGGCGACCGGCAAGAAACCGGCAGCCGCCAAGGGATCGGCCCAGAAGTCCAACTTGGCCAAGAATAAAGCAAGCGCGAAGGGCACGGTTCAAGTGGCGGACTTGCCGATGCCGGCTGATGCGGGCGTGGAGTACAGCAAAATCACCAAGATGATCGATGTCACCAGCCCGGCCGACGTGGAAACGGTGGCCAACTTTTTCGTCGATGCCCTCACTCAGCGAGGGTGGGAAAAGACGAATCCCGGCGTTGTAACCGCCAGCACGGGCATCCTCAAGTTTAGCCGAGCCGAAGCCAATCTGACGCTATTTCTTCACGACCGCGACAACGGGACCGACGTGAAGATGGTCACCAAGGGCATGTCGTGGGACGTCGTGCCACGCACCAAGACCATCGTTCGGAAGAAAGCTCCCGCCAAACAATCGGTAGCCAGCGCGCCCGCTGCCCCCAGCGACGAACCCAAGCCGGCCCCCGCGTTTCGGGTCGTGCCGCAAAAAGTGAGCGTGGCCGAGCAAAAGCAGACCGGCGTCAAATTGTCCATCGACAGTAAGACGTACAAGCTCGAATACGGTGTGGCCTTTCAGGCCCTGCATTACGATAAGCCCTCGACCGAGGTGTTGTTGTCGGTCAAGCCGATTGCTGCCGACAAGATCGCCCCGCTCATCAACCAAGGCAAGGACGGCGACGACGTGCTGCAGTCCGATCCGAAGATCAAGCTCCGCTTCGATGAGAACGGAAAGCTCGACTACCTGTTCCTCTATGCCGACGGCCTGTCGGTGAACCTGGACGTTCCCGGGCAAGACGTGGTGACGACCGAAATGACCGTGTCCGATGGCCGGGTGCGCGGCAAGGCGCTCTTGAAAAAGCCCGGTGCGCTGTTCGAGCACCAGTACCGGTTCGAAGCTGTATTCGATTGCAAGCTGGCCACGGCCCAGGCCGACGCCAACAGTGCTCCGGCCGACGACGCCGGACCGGCGGAGCTGATCGCCGACGACGAAAGCGGCCTGCCCATTCCGCATAACGCCAGCAGCCGCATGTCGACGAAGAGCCGCTATCGCCAGAGTGTTACCGCGCAAGTGCCCGAGGCGCTCGCGGCCGTAGTGGCGTTCTATCAAAAGGAACTGCCCGCACGAGGCTGGAAGGAAAAGCCCGAGGCGACAAAGATCACGTCGGATCGCGCCGACTTCACGTTTGGCGGTGCCGCGGGTGATGTGGTCGTCAGCATCCAGCGCCAGGATAAGGAAGTCAGCATCCAGCTGATGACGCGCGATCCCAGCAAGGCAAAGGCCGCGGGTGTAACGCCCCAGGCCAATCGCGCGAGGCTGATTTTGGGCAACACCTCGCCCAAAGAGGCCGTGCTCACGATCAACGGCAGCCCTTACAAAGTTGCGGCGGAGATGGGCAGCAAGGATCCGAAAGACGGCGTCTCGTTGGACGTCATGCCCGGCAAATACACCGTCTCAATGAAAGTGCCGGGCGAGCCCGACCAATCAGAAGAAGTGCGGGTCAATGTGGGCGAAACCTGGGGCATGATCGTGATGCCCCAAGGCGGTTTCCTAGCGGATCAGCTGTACTAGTCTCCTTCTTGCGACGATGGCTGAGAGCGGGTTGCCAGAGGGCACAATCCGCCACGAAAAATGCGGTCACGCGAGTCACAAACCTCCAAGATGGTTGCCAGAATCAGCCCGCGGACCCGCGGGAGCCGCGAGCGGTCGCTACTTGAAGTGCCCCTTAGGGCACAACTACGCTCAGAGAAGGGGTCTTTCGATCCACACCCCACCCGCGGCCGTGGCTGCCAATGTTCGTCGCCTTGCTCGACGCAGTTCCATATGACAAATCCGCACGCATTGAATTCATTGGTTTGCGCTGAGCGAATCGCATTGATCGGCGAGCTGCCCGCGATCGACAGTCACTCGCTTTCTGGGCCGGTGCGATCAACCGTCCGATGGCCCGACTCGGAGAAGGCCTGTGCCGACGGTGAAAAACCCCTTGCGCAGCCGCAGTTTGGGGGAGCTTTGAAGTCTTTACAGTCACGGCACAGCCCGACGTGCCGTGAACGGCCTAACCTTCACCCAATCGGCAGTTGGTCACCGGTCAAACGCTTGCGGAAGTGCAATTGACCGGGCTATCCTTTGACCGGGCTGATCAAGGCGGGTTGCCGCGTGGCGATCGCGGCGAGTGAGCGGGTTTGAGGGAGGGCGGACGATGTCGAGTATCCTGAATCCAGTTGGCGTGCCGAGCAGCGTTGTGGCCGCTCCGGTGCGCGATCTGGGCACGGCGGATTTCTGGCAGGCGTTTGCGCCGGGGCTGCATGTTGGCGATGCGCGGTCGGTTCAGGCGCTGGAGGCGATCACGCCGAATGAGGCCGATATGGCGGCGATCCGGGCGCTGGTGCTGGAGGAGGGGTATTTCCATGCCAGCAACATCGCCTGGCTGATGGATATCGCGGTCATGGCCGAGACGGTGCGGGCGCTGGACCGGGCCGGGCTGCCGCCGGTGTTTGCGTTCATCTACGACGAGTTCTGGATCCCGTTTTATCGGTTGCAGCCGGTCTATGCCGGGCTGCTGGGCGAGTATGCGATGCTGCCGGATTTCTGGGTGTGGAATGTCGATCCGGCGCGCGGCGATGCCGGGTGGCGGCCGCATGGCGACAAGGGGCATATGGCGTTGTTTCCGGATGGGTCGCCGAAATCGATGACGACCTGGATGCCGTTGTCGAAGGCGACGCCGTAAGGGGAGTACACGTCCGAAATGGGAACAAAACCGTGCCTGCCACGCTCGGAAAACTCG
>JBAXUW010000214.1:0-5534 GCA_037129495.1 Planctomycetota bacterium
CTGATGAGCGTGTGGGCTTCAATTTGCCAGTCGACGCGGCGAAACTCGGCCCGCGACTGCATGAAGACCGCCTGGCCGCTGCGGCCACTTTGGATCAGCGGATGCCGGTTGGTCGGCTGCCACGTATTCGACCAGACCGCCCCGCCATCGAGGTCTCGTAGGTAGCAGAACTGCCCCCAGCAGTCGCGGGTGGCATCTTCGCGCCAGCGGGTGACGGCGATCCCGCACCAGCGGCTCCAGCCCCCGCCGGCCGCCGAGATGGCGACGTGGTAGCGGCCGTTGGAGAGCAGATGCATTTCCGGCGTCGGGCTGTCGAAATCGGTTATCACACGGATGCCACCAGATTGGTCAGCCGTCGTGCTGCGGTTGGCAGCCGCCTCAGCGGCGTGGGGAAAGACCGTGACGCTGAGCTTGGGAATCCGTTCCTGGAGAAGCAGCGCGGCCGACTTCATGGCTGGATCGGCCATGAACCGGCGCTGCATCGGGCTGTCGAGCAGTACCGCGGTGATGGCCAGCAGGCTCATGCCCTGATGGTGTGCCATAAACTGTCTCACGAGCACTCCCTTGGCAACGCTGCGGCCCCCGGTGGCGATCGCCACGGTCTCGGCGACATCGGTGTGGCCGTCGGCGGCGGGCACGCGGCGGGAGGGCGTGTAGTCGATGGCTTCAAAGTAGCCGCAGCTGCCTAGGCCGCCGGCCGCCGCGATCCGGCGGAGATTGTCGCAGGCGGCCTGGGGGGCGAAGAGCAGTGCCAGGGCGCTGGCGTAGGGGGCGATGACAACATCGTCGGCTAACCCACGTTTGAGGCCCAGGCCCGGCACTCCGAAGGCCCGATACTGGTAGTTCATTTGCGTGTCGCGGGCGTTGTAGCCTGATTCGGAGATGCCCCACGGCACGCCGCGACGTTGCCCATAGCCAATCTGCCGGTGGACTGCCGCGCGGCAGGAATGGTCGAGGAGCGTGCCCTCCCACGAGGGCATCACGAGCAGCGGCATCAGGTATTCAAACATCGAGCCGCTCCAGGAGAGGAGCGTCGCATCGCCGTCGGCGCTGGTCAGGAGGCGTCCGAGCGCAAACCAGTGGTCTTGATCGAGCTGCCGCCGCGCGATGAGCACGTAGCTGCCGAGTCGCGCCTCCGACGCTAGCAAGTCGTAGTAGCCGGCGTCGAGACGGTGCTCAGTGGCATTGAAGCCGATTGAGAACAGCCGTCGCGCCGAGTCGTAGAGGAATTGAAAATCGATATCGGCGAGATCACGGCACTCCGCCGCGAGCCGCTCCAGTTCCGCGATGCGGGCGGCCGCACGCTGCGCGGCGGGGTTGAGCGCCCCGTGCAGCAATCCGAGCCATTGGGAGCAGGCTGGGGCATCGGGAGAATGGTTGGTCGCATTTTCCCGTTGCACATCCTCGACAAGCGGCAGCACGGCTTCCGGTAGACGGGCGATCTCGCGGAGCGTTGGAGCGGCGTCGATCCGCTGCAGCATCTCACGGAGGCAGGCAGCCCGCGGGTTTGACTGCGCGGCGACCCGCTGCCAGAAGTGTTCGGGTGGCGGGGGCAGCGTGGTCCATGGAGTGAGGTGTTGCAGTTCGGCAAGCTGGTCGGCGGCGGTGTGGGCCAGCGTCTCGGCCCACCAGCTGGTTTCTCCATCAGTGGCGTCTGCCTGGGCCATGCGGGCCGCGACGATCACCTGCGGCAGCACGGCCGCCGCGCTGGCGACCGTGGCCGGCTCGCGATCAAGCATGTCGCCGAGCGCAGTTGTCGTCTCCTTGCCGGCGGTCAGCGGGTTCTGGCCCAACGGCGAGGCGGCTTGGACCTCGGTCAGCACCTCGGTCAGCACCCGCAGCGTGTCGTTGAGGCCGGTGAACAATCGTGGCGGTGGCACGCCTGCATCGATCATCTCTTCCAGACCACCCGCGAGCACCAGCAGGCTACCGACCAGGTTGCCGCTGTCGACGGTCGAGACATACCGCGGCAGCAGCGGCGCGAGCGTGTGGACGTTGTACCAGTTGAGGAAATGGCTGCGGTGGCGTTCGAGGCTGGCGAGCGTCTCAAACATGCGGCCCACGCGATTGACCAATCGGCCCGTCGAGCACCAGCCGAAGTCGGAGGCGGCGAGATCCGAGAGCAACGCCATCGCGATGTTGGTGGGGCTGGTGCGTTCGGCGACAACGACCACACCGTTGGTCTGCACGTTGTCAGGGGGCAGCCAGTTGGTCTGAGCGGTCACGTATTCCTCAAAATACCGCCAGGTGCGGCGGCCAGCCGTGGCCAGGAACTCACGCTCGGCAGGGGCGAGGCTGACCGCCGTGGAAGGCAGGGGCCGGCTGATCCACCAGGCCAGCAGCGGCGCGAAGAACCAAGCTGCCAGCCAGGGGGCCGCGGCCAAGATCCACATGATCCCCATGATCCCGTGGATCTTGCCGGAAGCCACGAGCGCTGCGGTCAGTGCGATGGCTGCCACCGGGCTCACGGCCATTGCCCGGATAAAGCCGCTCAGGCTGTCGGCCGCCACTCGATCAGTGACGGCGGCGGTTTGCCATTCGAGCAGGCGGCGGCGCGAGATGAGCATGCGAAAAAGCGTGCGGGTGATGGCATCGAGTGCTAGGGCGGCCTCGTAGGGAAGCATCGTCAGCATCAGGGCCGCCTGCCCCAGGGGCCGCTTCAGCGCCCCCGCAGCCTCAAGGAGATGTGTGATGACCGGCACATCGTGTGGCTTCCGGAGAAAGTCGAGCAGACCGGCCAGCAGCGGCGGCAGGACCGCAGCGGCCACCGAGAGCCCCGCGGCTGCCGCTGCCACGCGGAGCGAGCCCGATAGCCAGCTGCCAACCAGCAGGGTAACCAGTGCCAGCGGCACCAGACTCCGGCGGAGATTGTCGAAGAGTTTCCACTGCGACAGCGCCGATAAGGGGTTTTTTACCCACTGGCTGCTGCGGTCGGGTACGCGTGGCAAGAGCCACCAGAGGATCTGCCAGTCGCCGCGGATCCAGCGGTGCCGTCGCCGCGCGTCGGCCAGATAGCTGGCCGGGAATTCCTCGTGGAGCACCACGTCGCTCTGAAGGCCGGAACGGCAGTGACAGCCTTCCAGCAGATCGTGGCTGAGGATCGTCTGTTCGGGAAACACCCCGCAGCAATGTTCGAAGGCATCGACGTCGTAAATGCCCTTGCCAATGAAGGAGCCCTCGTCGAAGAGATCCTGGTAGAGATCGGAGACAACCCGCGTGTAGGGATCGATGCCAGGACTGCCGGCGGCGATGCGGCTAAATCGCGATCGCCGCGCGCTCGGTAGGCTCACTCCCACCCGTGGCTGGAGGATGCCGTGCCCCGCCAGAATGCGTGGCAGCGTGGCAGCGGGCAGGGGACGGTTGAGGATGTGGGCCATCGCGCCGACCAGCTCGCGGGCGGCGTCGCGTGGCAGATCGGTATCGGCGTCGAGCGTGATTACGAAGGCCACCTGAGGCAGGAAGGCCGGGTTACCCGCCACGAGGGAAAATCGTCCGGCGCGGCCGTTGAGGACCGCCCCGCGGAGGACGGCATTCAGGTCGGCGAGCTTGCCGCGTTTGCGCTCGTGGCCCATCCAGATGCGATCGCGGTCATTCCAGTCGCGCGACCGATGGAGCAGCAGGAAACGGTCGCGGTCAAGAGTCGCATACTGGCGGTTTAGGGCGTCGATGCCAGCCTCCGCCTGGCGGACAAGCGGCGCATCGGTGGAGAGCGTCTCTGTGGGGGCGTCCGGCAGGTCGGAGAGCAGTGCAAAATGAAGGTGAGAATCGCGGTTGGCCAGGAAGCGGACCTCAAGTGCTTCCAGCAGCCGCTCGATTGTCTCGGGATCGGTGAGCATCACGGGGACCGCAACAAGCGTACGGTGCTCTGCCGGAATGCCATCAGCGAAGTCGAGCCGTGGCAGCGGGTGGGGCCGGAGAATGAGCGTGGCAATCCATGCGGCCAGCCCGACACCCAGCTGCAAGGCGACCAGGATCGCCGACACGACCAGGAGCACCGTCCTTCCGCCCGGGCCTGCGGTCCAGAAAAAACCGCCGGCCGCGATTGCAGCCAACACCACGATTGTCGCCAGCAGAAAGCCGAGCCGCGTCTGCCGTGCGGCTTCGACACACCACCGCCACGGCAAGTGCGCTGATGATCGGCCGCAGAGTTTATCGAAGAGGATGTCACGGCCCGCGTCGATCAGCCAGTAGCCGACATGCGACTCACGCAGAGGCGTGGCTGTGGTGGCGACCGCGTCACGAGCCCGTGCCACCGCCTGCTCCGCCACTTCCTCCTCGCTGCGGCCAGTACGTCGGGCGATCATTTCCACGGCGGTGCGGTAGCGGTTGCGGGTGGCGAAGTCCATTCGGGCATAAACTTGGGCTGGGTCATTGCCAAGCGACTGCTCCAGAGCGCTGTGGCGCGTGACAAAGTTGCGCCAGTCATACACCGCGATAAACCGGAGGCTGCCGATGCTGTTGGCGACCGACACCTGATCGGCCGCCTGCGACTGGCCTTCAGACAACACCAGTTGTTCGATCGTGAGCCCCTGTCCGGCCAGGCAGTGCTCAAGCCAGGTGCTTGCGAGGGAGAAGGCCGGCGCGTGGCCCTGGAGCGCGCGGGTGAACTCTGCCAGAAAGGCTCCTGACAGGGGTGGGGCCGCGCGGGTCATGTCGGCCAGCTCGACTACGAGCTCGGAGGGCTTCTTCTCGGCGGCCTGGAGAAGCCGCTCAGACCAGTCGACGGCGATATCGCGGTGACGGCGGGCGCTGGCGAGCCGGAGCGCGACGCGGCGGAGGTTCTCGATCAGGGCCAGCCGGAGCATGAGTGGCAGCGACCAGAGCTCACCGATGGTGAGGGAGGAGACCAACTGGTAGGCGGCGATAAAGGCATCGAGCGCTGCGGCGTCGACGCGGCCGTCGGTATGGGCGATCAATTCCAACGCCACAGCGTACGTTCGTGGATAGTTGGAGGCGAGAGTCGGCAGTTGGTCGAGGTAGGATTGCGGCAGAAGCCGACGTGTCGAATGGAGCTGTTCTTCGATGAGGTAGAAGTTATCAAGCAGCCAGTCTGCCGCGGGCGCAATGCGGCGGCCCCGCTTCGTAGCTGAGGTGAGCAGTTCGTAGGTATCGAGAAGGAGCCGCTCATTATCGGCCAGCCGTGCGAGCAGTCCGCTGGTTGCATGATGGCGGGCGACGCGATGTGCGGCGGCGACCATTCGGGCGTGCCGCTGCAACTGCTCGGTCGAGAAGATCTCGCGCCGCAGCGGCAATTCCTCGGCAGCCGTACCGGCGGCGCGGAGCCCGAAGCCGCCACTGGCGGGAGTTCGAATGTCAGGTTGTGTGGCGTCCTTGTCCGTGATGATCCGCGGCATCAGCCGGCGAACCATGTCCATCAGGGATGGAACAGGCACGGTGGTTCTCCAACAAAGAGACCGCTTCCAAGAGGGAAGCAGCCAAACTTACTGTTGCACCGGGACGACAAAAAAGCCAGCGGCTTAGAAAACTTATTCTACGAAAGGCAGGCCGGTCCTCAGTGGAGGCGAGTTTTTAAG
>JBAXUW010000215.1:0-5477 GCA_037129495.1 Planctomycetota bacterium
GTTCCGGCAACGCACGCACGGGGATGGCATTCGACACGATTGGAAAACGCACGATGCAGCGGACTCGCGATAGAATCCGGCGATGTGGTTCGCGTAAGGTCGCGAGTCGCTGATCGCGGGCGTTGGGCTTCAATAAAGAAAGTCTCTTTAGGCGTAGTCTCACAGCGGGGTACGTTCGCCTGAAATAGCGGTAGTACCTTGCGGAAGTGCCGTTGACCGGGCTATCCTTCGACTACCTAACGGGCCTGGGCGTAGTGGATGTGTGACCTGCCGTGGCTATTGGTCATTCAACGCATGGGAGACTTTTCATGAATTCGCAACGCACGTTCGATCAGCTTTTCAACGACAACGGAGGGGCCCCACCGGAGACTCATGGGCCTCACAAAAGACTACCGGGCTCAGTGGTCTTGGAACGGCTCGGCAAGGGCATTCGTGTCACTGGTTGCGATGAAAAGCACGGCGTGCTGTGGGGCTTCGTTGCGTCAAAAGGAATGCTTGACCAGTCCCACGCCTCCATCGCGATTTACAACCTGTTACGTGACCATTTGAACCCGTTTTTGGAGAGCATGGGACTGGCGTCGTCATGCCCCGACAACGTCGTGGATGCTGCCCACACCGCCTTGGCCGACATGGAGCACCTAATCGAACAGTTGCGCGACAACATCACAGTAAAGAAGGCGAGCCCACAAACACTGGAGCGAGCCGAGGCGGTTCATCGTGCAATGACCGACGCAGTTCGCATGATTCTTCAGGAGGTGACGTTCGTAAGTCTTGAACGGTGACCTTCACAAAGCCTACCGCAGAGCCGATCGATAAACCAACCGAGGAAGCAGCCCCGCCGTCCGTGGCGGAGACGATCGCCGGTTACCGGGAGACGCCAGCCTTCAAGCGGGTTATCTCCGCGGTCGTGGAAGACCGCGATTCAGTGTTTCTGACCGGAGACGCTGGTACGGGCAAATCAACGCTACTGCGTCGCATACTCGAAGAATCCCAGTCCCGCGGTAGACGCGTAGCCGTCCTTGCGCCCACCGGGTGCGCTGCCGTGAACGTGGGCGGCCAAACGATTCATTCGTTCTTCGGAATTCCTCCACGTTTTGTCACATCGCAAGAGACGATCAACTGTCGCAACCGACAAATGCTGCGCGATCTGGACACGCTCATCATTGACGAGGTGTCGATGGTGCGATCGGACGTGATGGCGGCCGTCGATCGCGCTTTACGGAACGCTCGGCGCGAGTTCGGCAGCCCATTCGGTGCATTGTAGGTCGTGCTCGTGGGCGATCTCGCGCAGCTTTCTCCGGTCATGGGAAAGAAAGAAGCAGCCTTCTTTGGCGTCGAGTATCCCGGTCCGTACTTTTTCCAAACTCGTGCTTTTCCTCGCGAGCACTTCTCGCTCGTCGAGCTTCGCGAGCCCTTCCGTCATAAAGACGATCAGTTTCGCGAGATCCTGGCCAGCATCCGGAGCAATTCGCTTACATCCGAGGATCTTTCTGCCCTCAATCAGCGAGTGGATGACCGAGACGACCTGCCGTTTCGCAACAGCACGGTGACACTGACGGGTAAGAACAATGCCGCCAACGACATCAATGCCGTAATGCTGGGCCAACTTCCCGGCCTCAGCTTCAAGTTCGAGGCAGTCGTGGGGGGGATTTCCCGGAATCCTTCTATCCTGTCGATGACCTGCTTCTGCTGAAGCCCGGCGCCAAAATCATGATGGCTCGAAACGATATAGGCAAGCGATGGGTGAACGGCACGCTCGCGCGGGTTGCCCACGTGGAGGCCGAGCGGGTCCAGGTCGAATTAAATGGGACACTGCATCTTGTCGACACAGTCCAGTGGGAAAACATCCGTTACCAATACAACCCCGAGACCAGGAAACTCACGCACGACGTGATCGGCACATTCACCCAACTGCCAATCCGCTTGGCTTGGGCTATGACGGTTCATAAAAGCCAAGGCCAGACACTTGAACGGGCTCACTTCGAGATGCGCCATCGGGCGTTCGCCCACGGTCAGACGTACGTGGCGCTGAGCCGATGCAGGACGCTCGAGGGGCTGACGCTGGCCAGACCGCTTCAGCAGTCAGATGTCATTGTCGACCCGGCGGCCATGGGATACCGGGACTACCTGCTGCCCCTTGAATAGTGGGTCACGAATCAACCCACCGTAACGCCGAGCGTTTGCCAGAACACGGGCTCGTGAATAACGCGGGTGCCGTATTGGCGAGCTTTTCGAGCTTTCCCGGACTGCGTATGGGGGTCGGCAACGACCAAAATGTCAAGCTTTTTTGTGACAGAGTCGGCCATTTCTAGGCCGGCCGCGCACGCAAGGCCCGCCGCAACTTCACGAGTGAGGGGCTGGCCTTGATAGAAGCAGATCGACTCGCCGGTGAAACAAACGCGTTTGCCGGCCAGGCCCCCCCCTTTCTCAACTGGTGAAGGAAGGCGGCCCGAAGAACGATGCGCCTCGCTTCGGACCAAAGCGTCATGTACATGCGCGTTGTCAAAGCCGAGTAGACGTGCAACGCCATCAAGGTCCAATCGTTCGTGCGCCGTCACTACCCCATCATCCAGCGCTGCAACGATCAATCTGTCTAGGTAACCGTTATGGAGTTTCTGGATCGCGTCGCCATCAAGGCCCAGCGTACCGGCAAGGCTCACGAGGGCATCGCCTTCGGCAGCATCAACCCGCCGATCCTCGAGTACTCGCTCGAGCGTGCCCAGGTACTCGATCGCGATGTGTTCGTGGATATCGATCACCGGGAACGGACCTGCATGAGCTAGTAGCCGTTGTACGTAACTCGGAACCGCGTGAGCCGCGTTGCGGGCCGCGCCTCGCGACAACGGAGTGCCCTTTGAATGGGCCATTTGCGGCCAGCGGACCGGCGGATAGCCCTTGAGCTCATCGGCGTCGATCATGCCGTCGGCAACCAGCCGAGCTAACAATCTTGCGGCGGCGCGCGCATCTTCCAAAGCGGAATGAGCGCTCTGCCGATCGAACTCGAGGCCCATGTCGCGGCAGCAACATTCCAAGGTTCCGCCGCCAGACAGCCGCATGGTGCAAAAGGTCGGACCGTCCGGTGCCTCCGTCCCGGCTCGCTCAAACTCGCGACGCAGGAACCGCTGGTCAAACCCAATGTTATGGGCGGCAATCGCGATCGTGCCGTCGAGCACCTCTGTCACGTGCCCGATGATGTCTTGAAAAGGCGGTGCCTCTGCCACATCGCTCGCCGATATGCCGTGCAGCGACGTCTTGCCAACATCGCGGCCCGGATTGACGAGCGAGACAAACTCTCGCGCAACCGTCCCGCTTTTGTCGATCACCACAGCCGCAAGTTCGATAACCCGATCAGACCGGGCAGCGTTGAGCCCGGTGGTCTCGCAGTCGATGACGGAGATGAACGTCACTGAAATATCCTTTAAAAATTCTCGCGGAGCATGCCGCCGATCACGAACTTGCTGGCCACATCGATATGCTCAGGTTCGGTCGTGTCGCTGCCGGCCAGATCAGCTGCAGTGCGGGCGACTTTCGCCAATCGGTCCATAGATCGCGTCGAAAGCGTATTGGTGTCGATCGTCGCCTTGTAGTGCTGCAAGGCGGCAGGGGATAGCCGGCAGTAATCCATCACCGCGCCGCCTGGAATCGCCGCATTGTAGGCGATCTCCGTGCCTTCGAAACGTTTCAACTGCCGCTGCCGCGCGGCCTCCACTTGGGCACGCAGTTTCGGGGAAACGTCTTCCTCGGTTGGGGTAAAGCGTTCGTCGGTCGAGAGTTGCCTGAGCGTGACCTGGAGGTCGATGCGATCCGAGATGGGACCGCTGATCTTCGCCTGGTACTTCTTCACCTCGACGGGCTTACACCGACAGCGATCGGTGCCATAGAAGCCGCACGGACATGGATTCATCGCGGCCACGAGGGTGAAGCGGCATGGATACGTGAAGCTCCCGCCGACTCGTGCGACCGTGATTTCGCCAGACTCGATCGGCTGGCGCATTGATTCCAACGTGGCGGAACTGAATTCGGCGATTTCGTCGAGGAACAGCACGCCGAGGTGTGCCATCGTGATTTCGCCGGGCCGCGGAATTCCGGCTCCACCGCCAACGATTGCCTGCTTTGAGGCTGTGTGGTGGATGGATCGCATCGGCCGACGGGTTACGGCCTGTCCGTCGCGTTCAAGTGTCCCCGCCGCCGAGTAGATGCGAGTGAGCTGAACCTTTTCCCCGTCTGTGAGACGCGGGAGAATCCCTGGGAGAGCGCTGGCAAGGAGTGATTTGCCTTCTCCAGGCGGGCCGATCAAAAGCAGGTTGTGGCCGCCAGCCGCAGAAAGGATAGCCGCCTCCTTGGCCTGCTCCTGGCCTCGAATCTTGCCGAAGTCAACAGCCTTATCGATGACGCTTTCGAAGACGATCCGCTGCTTGAGCGCGTTGTCGAGCTTGCGGCGGCCGGCGAAGAAGTCTGTCACCTCGGAGAGCAGGCTGACCGGATAAACGCCGCATCCCTCATGACCTGGCTTAGCGAGGATCAGCGACGCTTCTTTTTCGTTGCCTGTGGGGACAATCAGCTTTTGGCTGGGCGTGGCCATGAAGGCAAGCGAGAGCACGCCGGGTACACGACGCACCTCGCCGTGGAGGCCAAGTTCACCCACCACGATGTAGTCGCCCTCCATGTGGTCGGGCATGTCAGGCAGATAGCCAGCCGCCTGCAGCATGATGATGGCCAGCGGCAGGTCGAGCCACGTGCCGTCTTTCGGTACGTCGGGCGGCGTGAGGTTGATCAAAATCTCGACCTTGGGATCCGGGACCCCGGTTGCCCGGAATGCACCGCTGATGCGGTCGAGTGCTTCGCCGATGGAGCCTTTGGCCATGCCACTGATCTTCACGGCCCTCCGCCAGGGCATCCCATCTTCATCGACGGCCATCGCCCGAGCCTGGATTTCGATCGTGAGCCCGTCCAATCCGACTAGGACCGCACCATTCAAGGTGTGGCTGCGGTCGAGCAGCCTCATGAGCTGGTCATCAGGGAGGGTTTGCCACATCAATCCAGCTCCGGTCTGGTTCATTTCACGCATTTCGCCGAGGGAATAGGGCAGGGGTGAGACATACCAACTGCGAGGGGTATCATACTAAGTCGCTGCTCGCCCGCAAACTCCATGCCTGCGTTACTGCTTACGGTGCCGACTGACTGCGGGCCACGCGAAAACCCAGATTCTCTCTCTGGAAGTGGTGCCGTTTAAGGAGGGGCAGGTCAGGCGAGATCGAGGAGTCACTGCAACTCGCCACGTCGATCATGCCAGTGGGACTGGAGGCGGTGATCACGCTGCAGGACTGCGCCGACCTGCTCGCCGCGCTGCGGGAGCAATGACGGCGGGCCCGCCTAGCTGCCCGTTGACAAAGTCCTCCGTGCACTTTGTCCACTTGAAAACCTCCTGGTTTTTTGCGGGTGCTACGCACCCGAGACCGCATCGTGCGGTCCAACAC
>JBAXUW010000216.1:0-5456 GCA_037129495.1 Planctomycetota bacterium
AGCCGTTCTCGTGGGATAAGTTTTCCAACTTGTCCAATCCGTTGTGCGAGCCGTTATGGCACACAGTCTACGGGAACTCCTTCGCAAACCCACGCAGCAGCGACAGGTTACCGCGGTCCATGTCTGGGGAGACTTTGCCGTCGGGGCCTTCTTTTGGGGTCTCCAAGATCAGCGGAATCTTTGCCAGCGCGGGATGGCTCATGATGAGCCGAAAGGCTTCGGCGCCGATCTTGCCCACGCCGATGGCCTCGTGGCGGTCGACCCGCGAGCCACGCTCTCGCTTTGAGTCGTTGGCATGGATCAACTTCAGTCGTTGAAGGCCAATGGTGGCATCAAACTCCGCGAGCGTGCGGTCGAGTTCCGACTTCGGTGCGAGACCGTAGCCGGCGGCAAAGACATGGCAGGTGTCGAGGCAGACGGCGGCCCGGCCTACCTGGCCCTTTTTATCGATGATCTCAAGCATCGCGGCGATCTCCGCGAACGTGTTGCCGAGGCACGAACCTTGGCCAGCGGTTGTTTCAATGAGAATGCCGGCCGCGAGGCTGCTCGTTTCGGCGAGCGCCGCGGCGATGCCGTCTGCCGCCCGTTTTACCGCGATCTCCCGCGACTGCTCACCGGCGGCGCCAGGATGGACCACGACCCAGGGAATCTCAAGGAGTTCGGCCCGCGTGAGTTCCGTGACTAGCCCAGCGATCGATTTCTCGCGGAGGGTGGTATCTGCGGACGCGGGGTTGATCAGGTAGGAGTTGTGCGCGACCACGAGCGAGAGCCCAGCCTTCTTGACGGCTTGCCGGAAGGCAGCGGCGTTGACGGGATCGATCGGGGCAACATCCCAGCGGTTAATGTTGCGGGTGAAGATCTGCAGACAGTGGCAGCCAGTTTCTTCCGCGCGATCAACCGCTCGGGATAGTCCGCCCGCGATCGACTGGTGGGCACCGATCACCCGTTGGGCAACGCCCTGCCGGGGAGAACGCCGGGGACTTGGTTTGGAGGTCTGCTCCTTCATGCGTCGCGGCTCAAGAGCGGTAAGTGGGTGGAAGAAGATTCAGCGAACGGGAAGGAGTTTACGCAGTCACGGCGATTTGGGATGCCGGGGGGCGGCGCAATTGAGGCGATTGTCCAGCTCCTGGAGATTCTATTTTGACGGACCGAGCGTGGAACGTACACTTTCGAGGTGTGCAGAATGGTCTGTACGCTGATTACGTTCGGTCTGAAGGACAGGTCGTGGGTTACTTCCTCCCGATCATCGCTGTGGGACTCGTGGCCATCCTGGCGGTGGCCGCCATCGTAGTCGCTCTGCGGCCGATCAGGGCCGTCCGCCAAGCCGAACAGCTTGCCCGGATCCAACGGGACTTCCATCGCCAGCGGGAACAGTTGGAGGCCAAGTTCATCGACCGGGCGGCCGCCACCGGTAAGCCCCGCGGACTGCTGTGGTCCAACGTTGCTTTCGACGACGACGTGATCTATGCCCGTGACCGCCGCAACCGGAGTCTTAAGGCGCTCGTGGCTGTGGAGGTGAGCTTCGAAGCAATGGCGGGAGGCGGCATGGAGGAGGTCGAGGCGGTCTCCAATGTGCGGGCTGCCACGGCAGAGTTTGTCTACGACGGCACCCGCTGGTGCACGGCAGGCCGCGTCTACTTCAACCTCGCCCCTTCCGCGGCCGTGAAGTATTTAAGCGCCAATCTGGAACTCGTCGCCGAAGAGCATGCGGCGATTCGATCGTAGGCCGGGAAGGCTGCGGTGAGTCTGCCGATTGTGGTGCAGATGCGGCGAACGTCGGCCGAGCACGCCGATATCTCGTGGTATGGGGTACCGAATATTTTTCGTCGTGGTCGTATCGTCGGGTTTTCTCCTCAGCGCGGGGAGTGGGCTAGGCTGGGCTGCGCCGATAGGCTTCGGTCCACCGTCTGCTTTGCAAGTGCCTCCCGAACAGATTGCGCAGGGCCATCTCAAACGGGCCCGCGCTCTTGCCAAGGCCTCGGGCGAGATGGAGAAGAAGTGTGACTGGCATGCCGTCGACGGCTACTACACGGCCTGCGAAGAGTCTTGGAATGCCGTCTGGACCTGTCCGGAATCGCCCGAGATCCTCTGCGAAGCAGCTGAAGTCTATGCCGACAGCCTGCAGGGCCTGCTCGAAACGGCCCGCTGCCACGGCCGGCTGACGGGAGCAGGACTCCTGATCGGACCAAAGTGGCGGCCCATTCTCGTGCCGATCGAGACGCGGTCGTTGGCGGTCGGCTCGGCAGGGATCGAGACCATCGAGTCGGCCTGTCCCCCCGACGACAGCCGCATCTCCCGGCGGCATGTTCGCGGCGGCTTTGGCCTGCCGGTCTCCGTGCGGCTCGCGCCTGGGCCGGAGGGGAGCGTGTCAAAGAAATTTTTTCCACCGCGGCAGGCAATCGCCGCCACCGCAGTGCTGCGGTTTGCCATGCCGGGGGGGGAGAATCCGCTGCAAAAGTTTTCTGGCCCGCTCTACCGCGACCACGCGCCTGCCATTCTCGATCTCGCTAATCCCGTTGAGGTCGCTGCCGTCAAGATCGGCCCAGCCAGACCGATGCTGGCGGCCGATCTCACGCTGCCGATGCGCGACATGCTCGAGTCCATGCCCAAGAGCAATGCGATTCAGGGCTACCTACAGCCCTTTGGCGGGAGTGACACGCAGCCGCGGCTCGAGTTTCTCAGCCCCCACGAGCGCGGAAAAATTCCGGTTGTATTCATTCACGGCCTCGCCAGCGACGAGGCGACATGGTTCGACATGATCAACGAACTCCGCGCTTGGCCGACGTTTCACCGGCGGTTCGAGGCCTGGCTCTACCACTATCCGACCGGCGCGTCATTTCTGCAGTCGTCCGCTGTGCTCCGCCGGGAACTCACCGAGGCGGTGCAGCGACTCGATCCGCAAGGCACTGATCCGGCGCTTCAGTCGCTGGTGCTTATTGGTCACAGCATGGGTGGACTCCATGCGAAGCTGCAGGTTGTGGAGCCTGGCAACGCGTTGTGGGACGCAATCGCCTGCCGGCCGTTTGAGGAGATCCGCATGTCCCCTGCCCTCCGCCGTCAGGTGGCTCCGGCCTACTTCTTCCACCCGCTACCGTTCGTGAAGCGGGTCGTGTTCATTGCCACGCCGCACGGTGGCTCTCTGCTGGCGACCCTCGGCGTTGGCCGGTTGGCGTCAGTCACAGTGCGGCAGCCAGCGGAGGGAAAGGCGATCCACGATACGATCGTGCAGGCGAATCCGGGGGCCTTTCGCCCCGACTACGAGCGGAGCCTGCCGACGACCGTCGACGTGCTCGAGCCGCAATCCGAAATCCTCATGGCCTTGCGTGGGCTCAGAGTGCCCTGCTGGGTGACCACGCACAGCATCATCGGCACTGGGCATCCATCGCCCATCAGTGGTCCCGGCGACGGCATCGTCTCCGCGTCAAGCGCGCGGATCCCAGGCGTGGTGAGTGAGATCAACGTGCCGGCAAAACATACAAAGGTGCACCACCATCCAACCACGATTATTGAAGTGGAGCGGATCCTTCTCCAGCACTTGCACGAGACCGGCCCCTAGCGAGACGAATGTTCCGTGGGATACGGTTTCCAAAGTGTCAAACCCGCGTCGTTCCTTCTCTGTGGGATACGTTTTTTAACTTGTCCAATCCGTTTTGCGACCGACTGTGGCCCTGCACCGCCGAGCCGGGTAGAAGTCTCCTTCGGCACGGCAGTTGCCGCAGTTAAAGTAGCTCAACAAGGGAGTGTGGGTTGAGTTGCGCAATATCTCCGGACAAGCGGGAAGATTGCGTCGCATGGATGCGACGCTGAGACCAGCAAACTGCGTTTGCCAAGCGAAAATGGCCTGGAGGGCCATGTTTCGCGTGCACCGGTAACGTTAGAAAACGCATCCCACGAAGGACCTGCGACGCGTGGCTTCGTCAGCGAGACTGCAGGTCGAAGTTGTTCGTGTTCTGCCCCGCAGCGACCAGCCCCGCAAGCTCAGTGCAGGTATGGTAGCGGGGAGGGAGTAGCTCGCGGCTACCGGTCGCCTCGCTGGCGGTGGTGATTCGTACAGAGTGTTGGTCGATGTTGGCGCCGCGGATGTCCCGCAGGTAGTGGAGCTGGTAGCGGCCGTGGCCGTCGGTGATGCCCTGCGAGGTGCGGCCCATCCCGGCAGGGGTGAAAAGCACGGTGGCGTGGGCGAGCGGTGTGCCGTCGAGCGTCACGGTGCCACTGACTTGGCCCAGCGTCGGCCCCTGGCTGGGCCCGCAGCCAAGGATCGCGGTCGCGACCAAGATGCCCAGCGAATAGTCGGTGAGGCTGCCTCTGGAAACCATGATTGCCATCCCAGGTAGTTTAAAAGCCTGCATTCTCAAGCCTGTTGACGTGGCCGTCACGGATCGAGCCGAGCAGCGGAAAGATAGCGTTGTTGTCTTTGGCATCGATAAACTCGCTCAGCCATCTGACGGAGCCGTCGGCCATTGCGAAGGAGCAGCCACCGGCATGATCGCTGCCGGGAGACTCAAAGAAGATGTTGTTCATGCCGCCGGGATTTGCGTGGACAGGATCGGTCGCAGTGACAAAGAGCGTGGCCGCGCCGCCGACGGCCCAGCCGTCCTGGCTGGTACGGTTGTAGGTGGTGGCAGCGGTATTGCCGCCGACGCTCGGCCGGAGTCGCTGTAATTCCCCCAACAGGATCGTTCCAGACTGACCGTCACCGACCGCTGCCAGCGGCCGGCCGTCATTCGGAGTAAAAGTTCCCTCGCGATATCCTGACGAGCCAGTGATGGGGGTATCAGTGTCGGCGAAGCGGCGGTCGCCGCTAGTGTCGTTGATGAAGCCGTCGAGCCGGCCGTAGCAGCCGCCGTAGTCGGTGCCGCCGCCCCTCCAACTGCTATCAATCAGATTCTTGTGATCGCCACGGTCGATTCGGATGCTTGATCGTCGGCTCGGGCAATAGAGCATGGGAATGTCGGTCTGGGCGGCGGCGGCATTGCCCAAGACGTTTGTGCTGCGGTTCCAGCGGTTCCAGAGCGGCAGTTGTTCGAGATAGGGCAGGACCGTCAGGATCCAACTCGTGCCCTGTTTTGTGCCCGGTGTGAAGGCGGTGAGCTGGGCTTCAGCCCAAGGATTCAAGCAGCCGGTGCAGGTCGTCGGATTGACCGCCTCGCTCACGGCTGTCGCAGCAGGCAGGCGGCGGGTGACCGACTCATGCTGCAACACCGCTAGGGCAAGTTGCCGGAGATTATTTTGGCAGGCTGTTCGACGGACCGACTCCCTGGCAGACTGCACGCCTGGCAGGAGCAGGCCTACGAGCACGCCGATAATTGCAACCACGACGAGCAACTCCACGAGGGTAAAGCCCTCCCGGCTCGCAGTCGGTGCCCGACCATCTGGCTCACGCCGCACGGTCTGGCCACACGCAATCCATCCCTGCCGATCGTCGAACGACCACATCCTGGGTCGATTCACTCTTG
>JBAXUW010000217.1:0-5450 GCA_037129495.1 Planctomycetota bacterium
TGAAGTGCTGCCAGAACGAACAGACCGAGCCGTGGGCCGGGGACTGGAAGTTTCAACTACGGATTTGCGATTCGATCGGCTCGCCGCTGGCAACGCAGCCCGCACATGAGAAGGGGCCTGAATGATCATGACGACGCGACGACTCTCGATGATGCTGATCGTGATGCTCTGGGGCGTGACGGCCACGGCCGCCGACTGGCCCGAGTTTCTCGGGCCACGTGGCCGTGGCGCGGCGACGGATCAGGCGATTCGCACGCGATGGAGCGAGGCCGACGGGATTGCGTGGAAGGCGGAGTTGCCAGGCAGGGGGGCGTCGAGTCCGATCGTGGTGGGGGATCTCGTGGTCGTGACGGCCTCGAGCGGTGCCAGGCAGGATCAATTGCACATCCTCGCGATCGACAAGGCGAGCGGCCGCACGGTCTGGCATCGGCGATTCTGGGCCATGGGCCGCACGATCGCGCATCCCACGAGCGCCGTGGCCGCGGGCACGCCCGCCAGCGACGGCAAACGAATCGTCGCGCTCTATTCATCGTGCGATCTGTTCGCCGTCGATCTCGCCGGTCGGCTGCTCTGGCAGCGGAACCTCGCTGTCGAGCATCCGCGGAGCGGCAACGATATTGGGATGGGATCGAGCCCGCGGATCGTTGAAGGCACGGCGGTCGTGCAGATCGACTGCCAGGGCGATGCCTTCGCCTTGGGAGTGGATGCTGCGACCGGCGAAGACCGCTGGATCGTGCCGCGGGAGAAGCGGGCCAGCTGGTCGTCGCCCTTGCCGCTGACAACGCCCGAGTATGGCGTATGCGTGCTGCTGCAGGGGCCGCACGGATTGAACCTGCACCGCGTGGCTGACGGGAAAACGGTCTGGTCGTGGAAGGGCGACATTTCCGCCATTCCAATGACAACTGAATCGGGATCGATGCTGCACGTGCCGGCGGACGGGATTGCTTCCGTGTCGCCGACGGCAGGCGATGCCAAGCCGGCATGGAAGTCGACCAAGCTCTCCTGCGGCATCGCCAGCCCGCTGGCCTGGGGCGACTCGATCGCCTGCATCAACCGGGCGGGAGTGCTCTGTGTTGGCGACGTGGCCGACGGTCGGCTCCGTGGGCAGGTTCGCCTCGCGGGCTCGTTCTGGGCCAGTCCAATCCTCGCGGGCGCGACGATCATCGCTGCCAACAAGGAGGGCAAAACCTTCCTCATCTCGACCGATGGTGAGCCGAAGATTATCGCCGAGAACGAACTACCCGGCACATTCACGGCGACGCCGGCCGTGGCCGATGGAAGTGTCTATCTGCGGAGCGAGACGGCGCTCTGGAAGGTCGCGGCGCCGTAGCAGGCTGTTGAAGCTCGCAAGGAACACCATACCCGTCGGAGGTGCGATGATGGGCGATGCCGCCATTCCTGACGTCGCGGGCTTGAGCAAACAGCTCGCCTCGACCGATCCCGAACAGCGTTCCGCAGCGGCCGAATAGCTTTCGCAGGCCGGCGAACATGCCGCGGCAGCAGCGGTACCGCTCCTTGAACACCTGCTCCGATACTGCGCCCGGCCGCCCTTCGCACTCGAGCGACTCTCCGTGATCCGCGGCCCAGACGGCCCTATCACCCAAGTCCGCTACGTGCTCCCGCGGCACAAAGCAGCCAACTGGGTCGGGCCCGGCCGCGGCCGGAAGTTCACGCGGCCGGGGCCGATCCGGAAGATTCTGAAAAAACGCCACGTCAATTGGTAAGCCCGGCGTTCCTGGAACGACTTTTGGGGCCAGGAAGACCCCGCCCTCAGCTCACGAGCCGCTCATCAGCTGGGAATCGGTTCCGGACGTGCCATTGGCCGGGCTATCCTTTATGTGTGCGTGACTCTGGCCCGGAGAATATTCTGTCCAGTACGGCACTGCCGACCGATGCAGCGGCCTGGCAGTTGTTGGTAGATGTAAGCCGAAGAGGCACGACCGTGTACCCGGGCCTTGGATCGGGAGGACCTACGCCATGGCCCTCGCGGGAATAGCCTGCGGCGGCTACTCGATGTGGCGACGTTTAAGGGGGGGGCAAGCGTTTCATGCGGTCGGTCATGGGATGTCCTCACGGGAGACTCATGATTTTCGGGCCGACTCTTAGTTTTTTGTGAGTCGCATGACGCTCATCATTGTCAGCTACGCTCCTGACACCCAAGGAGGAACTGGCGATGTTGACGAAGAAAGACCCATACGACCGGCTCGAACACCTTGACGCCATTTCGGCAATCAAGGCGTGGTTGCTTGGCGACTACAAGCGTGGCGAAGAACGGGTCTTGATCCTGGCGATTCGACGTGAGACGGGGCTCGAGCTGACGGACGTCGAGATTCGTGATGTCATGATCAAGGCGATCAACGACAACACCACCGCTATGGGCGTCTTTGAAAGACTGCTCATGTTGGAGACTGCCGCCGACGAAGAGTTTGGGGTCACGAAGCCACGGTAGGTCTGGACTCGATTCGTCAGGTTTGATAGCGCGGCCGCACAGAGATCGATCGCCACCCCTGTGAACGCCGGTCGAAAAGTGCAGCGCGGGGCGTGAACTGCTCGGGCAGCGTGTCGGGTGAATCCGGCGGAGCGAGCGTCGCCCGAAGCTCGGATTTTGGAAACCCCGCGATCGTGAGGCTGCGATCCACGCCCGGCACCAGTTCGCTCACGGGCACCGCTATGTCGGGGGCAAGCGCCGCGAACCGAAACCACGACCGGATCTACGATTCGACGAAATCCGTTACCTGCCGACGGTCGGCAGTGCCACTGAGCAACCGGACGTCGTCGGAGTTTGCGCGGCCGGTAGCTGGGCATGCCCAGCTACCGGCCCTGCACGGCTAACAGCCCGGCTGGTATCAAGTTGGGGGCGGCGTCAAAAGTCCGTCACGCCGGCGTTTGAGGCCGCACTCGGAGAGAGTCTGCATCAACGCCAGAATAACGCCACGCAGGTGGGCGATCCAGGACCGGGCCACGGAGCCAGTGCAACGCGGTTCCGCAAATCACGAGTCGCTCATCAGCCGGGCAATGGTTGCGGAAGTGCCATTGAACGGACTAACCTTCGGAGGAATGCGCGGCTCGTGTGGCCAAAGATCGCACCGACAAGATAGGAGGACTTTTGATGAGTAATGTTTCCGGAGTGAACTCGCTGCAGGTCAACGAGTTCGTCGTCACGCTCGATGGCGAGGCGATCGACACGATCCTGTCGTGCGACATGTTCGAGTATCTGACAGCCGAGGGCGATGCCGACAAGCCGCTCTTGAGCTTCACCAAGCAGGTCGAGGGTAGCCGCGACACCGTCTTCAACCGCTGGCTCGTCGAGACGCTCGGCAGCCAAAGCCCCTCGGGCCGGCCCCGTCGCAGCTTCGTGGTGACGGCGGTTAATGACGGCAATGCCATTCGCCGCTGGACGTTCAAAGGCGCGTGGATCGCAGCGGTCGCCCAGGGGAGCCTCGACACGACGAGCTACGACTTCGCCGTCGAGCGGGTCTCGCTCAGCTACGACAAGATCGCCTGCGAATTACTTGGCTGAGTCGGTGGTCCTTTTCATACTCGTGCAAATTCTTTCCAAGCTTGTGAAAGCGGTCGTGCCATGATCCACAACGTCTACTGCATGGGTACGAACAACAGCGCCAACGACAGAAAGTACCTGTTGCCGCACGTATATCTCGATTACGACATGAGCGCTGCGTATCAAAAGCACATTGTCGACGGCCCCGGCAGTAAACGGTTCAAAGGATTCGAAGCACCGGCGAACGCACCTCTGCAGCTGGCGACCGACAAGACTCCCAAAAAGTTCCGCGGCACTTTCTTCGGGAAGGGCTGGGGGAGCAACGTGAAACGTGTGTTGACAACGCTGAAGGAGGCCGACGAACAGCACCGGATCACCAAAGTCAACCTTATCGGACACAGCCGGGGTGCAGTCACCTGCCACATGATCGCGCACGCGATCAACCACGTGTTCGAGGGGAGGGTGGGCTGCAACATCTTCGCGTTTGATCCGGTCCCCGGGGGCGTCTTCGACTTCAGCACCTGGTGGGAACTCGATGCGGCAGACCGCGCCACCCTCGGCCTCGACGGCAAGACCCCCGAGGTGCTGCCGCCCAACGTAGAGCACTATTTCGGAATTCTGATGGAGGTGGACAAAAGGGTCTTTTTCGGCGTGCTCGGGCCCAATCGCCTGCGTTTTGAGAGCGGCATCACGCCCATGCACGTGCCGCTGTTCGGCGTACACAGCGGTTGCGTCAAGAGCGACCTCGCGAGTTTCCCGGCCAGCCGTATTGCGCTCAGCTTGCTCCTGGAGCAGTTTCAGAGTTGGGGAGTCCCCTTCCAGGCCGAATTCATGCTGACTACCGCACAATACGTCGAGGAGTATTCCCGCCTCCATAAAATGGCGCTGGTTGCGAAGGCTAATCCGAAAGATATTGTGAACTGCCGCCCCTTCACGGTCGCTATGGGAACCGCTATTTCGATACCCGTCGTCACCACAATTGGATTTGCAAGCAGCTACTGGCGCAATCGGCGAGCCGACGACATCACCAACGAGATGCGTGATCACATATTCTACATGAATAAGCATCACCGCGATTGTTGGGCGTCAGAGTTCTTATGCGAGGAGTTGGGGCGATACAAGGATCAGAATGGTTGGGTGAGTCGCCTCCTCGCGGAGAAGTTCAAGGCGGCATACCCTGAGTCCTACATCATGTTGGTGCGGCTCGGTATGATGCGTAACCTAGAAGCACCTGTCGACGAGGTCGACCTCAAAGACCCCGGCACGAAGTTCATCGACGTGCCCCCTCGTCCGCAAGAACTGCAGTCTTTGGCGTCTCAGATCACAAGCCAGGGTGCAAAGCCCAAAGGGGGTGAGGACGGTATTTTCGACCTGGTAAGGTGGCGAGAGGCTTCATACGTGAGGATCGGTGGTCGCCGCGATCAGGTTGCCGAAATCGATCGCTTGCTGCCCCTTTACCACAGCACCTTCACCGACCGCAATCTGGCAAGAGCCCAGCGGCTCCTGTACCGAATCGGAATGCAGGTGGAGAGCCACCTGCGCACGAAAAGAACCAGCGATCGGCGTAGGGCGATGCAGGAACTCGGTCGCCGAGTCGCGAGCAAACTCGGTGGGCTCGGTTAACGACGGTGGCCGAAACATCACGTCCGTGACCCGCTCACAATACGTTTCATTGAGAGGGCGAGGCCGTCGCGGCCGTCACCCAGCTGAGCGGATGGTGCGTGATCGCATCCCAGGCTAGTTCTTGACGCAGGCGGTCCAACTCCTCGGCATGCTCCGGCGTCCCGCCGTTACGAGCGGCGTCGGCCCGAGAAGACGCCGCTTCACAAAATCATCTCCGAGAACCTTGAGAACTGGCTCGAGTGGCGCGAAGCCGCCGAGCGGCCCGTGCCGGCATACGTTGAGGACGAACTCCGCGGCTATCTCGCGTGCGGGCTCCTCTGCTTCGGCT
>JBAXUW010000218.1:0-5442 GCA_037129495.1 Planctomycetota bacterium
AAGGGCGATCCCCACAGCTCGATCTTCTCGGCCGTCGATACGATCGGCCTCGGTAACTTCGTGAAGGTGGTGAGCTGGTACGACAACGAGTGGGGCTACTCCAATCGCGTTGCCGATCTGCTCAACTTCCTCGAAAGCAAGGGCCTGTAGGCTCAGGGCGACTGCTCGATGCTGGGTCAAGAATAGTCCGGTCAATGCCGGAACGGTATTGAAACGCTCGCTCATTCTAGCTTTATAGCTTCGGATTTGACGGACTGACTCAAGCTCTCTGGAGTGTGCCATGCAGCGGGCGAGCATCACCCAGGCAAAGAACAACTTAAGCCTCTTGATCGATCGGGTCCGCCGGGGTGAGACGGTTTTGATCTGCGACCGTAACCGGCCCGTGGCGCGACTGCAGCCAGTCGGCCCCGGCGACGTCTCTGGAGCCCAATCGCCTTGGCTGGCTGGCCTGGTTCGGGAGGGGTTACTGGCGCTCGCCGGCAGGCCGTTGACGCTGAAGGGCCTCCCCAAGCCGGTAAAGCCCGCGAAGCCCCTCAGCATCGTCGATGCTTTACAGGCCGACCGGGAGCAGTAGTCAGCATGCGTTACTGGGATGCTTCGGCGATTGTGCCGCTGCTTGTTCAGGAACCCCGCACCAACGAAGCCCGGGCGGCTCTGGGCGAAGATCCAGGCATCGTAACATGGTGGGGTACACGGATCGAATGCACCTCGGCCATCGCCCGGCTTGAGCGGGCCGCCGTTCTCACTCCTAGGCAAGCATCCCAGGCAATCGAGTTGCTGCAGACGCTGGCCGCGGGATGGAACGAGATTCTGCCAGCAGAGGTGGTTCGGGATACGGCTTGCCGACTCTTGCGGGTGCACTCGTTGCGGGCGGCCGATGCGATGCAACTGGCCGCTGCGATAGTCATGGCCGGGGGCCGCACGTCTCAGGCGTGGTTTCTAGCATTCGACGACCGCCAGCGGGAGGCCGCGAGCCGTGGCACGGGACGACCTCTGAGGGCTTCCAGTGCTCCGAGGAAAAACTCAAGAAGCTGATCGCCGATTTGCGTGCGGTCGGGGTGCCGATGATCGGGGTGTATGGAACGCAGTTGGAACAGCCGCAAAGCCATCAGGTGCTCCGGCAGGATGACGAGGCGCGGCCCACACGGACTGATTCCCGTGGCCGTGAGCACCCGCAGCCGGACGCACCCAGCCACACCCTCCGCTCAGCGACCACAAATCGCTTACGGAAGTGCCATTGGCCGTCCTCTTCTTTTCCATTGCAGAGCAGCGTTACTTGACCGGCTGCTCCGCGGCCACTGTGCAGTCGGTCTGAAATGTTGCCGCATCAAACGTCGTGAGGCCAACCTGCACGATGAGGTGATTGCCTGCCGGCGGCGGACCGGGCCAGCGGAGCACGAAGTGGAGGCCGCGGTTTCGTGACGTGCGGCGGAAGTGTGTCACCGCCTCCTGCGACGGAATCTCCCAGCGGGCCACCGGGGCGGCTGTCGGGCCGGCCGCGGCATCAAAGACGGTAATCAAAAGATCCCCCGCCGACGTCACCAGCCGCTCGTCGCCATCGCGCGGCTCGACAACGATCGCCAGGCCGTCGCTTGTGCCGTCGCCATTTCCGTCAAAGCATCCTGTCCGTGCCGCATTGATCACCAAGTGGGTGATTCGGCCAGCATCAGCAAGGCTCTCCTCGTGGGAGAGCCGTCGGCCAGGGGCAGTCTCAGAGCCGGGATCAGTCGGCAGGCTGATCGGCCGCGCTGCAGGGTCGATGGTCGTCGAGCCTGGAGGAAAGCCAGCAGCCCCCGCCGGCTCGACGGCAGGCATGGCAGGCATGGCAGGCAGGTCGGGCAGGTCGGGCATGGCAGTCCCTGAAAACTTCGGCTCAGCCGGCAGTGGCGGCACGCCCTCTAACTTTGGCGGGGCGATAACGCCGGGAATCTTCAGGCCGCCCGGACCCGCCGGGGGACTGCCCGGTATCGAGAGCGGTGGTGGAAACGCGGGCTGCGTGCCTGGAGTCGCTCCGCCGGGCACAGACAGCGGTGGCGGAAACATCGGCTGTCCGCCAGCGGGTGAACCGCCCATCAGGCCGCCCGGCGCCGATGAACGGCCCGGCAGCGAAAACCCGCGGGCGGGAGCGTCGGCGTCATTGACCCCGAGTTGACGCCTCAAGCTTGTGTTCTCGCCGGAAGCGCGGTCGAGCCGCGCGCATTTTTCCTGGAGCTCGTCTTGGAGCTGATAGATCTGATCCTCCTGCATCCGCAGTTCGCGTTCAAGCAACTGCTGACTCAGGTCGCTGCGGCAGCCGACGGCAAGGAGTGTTGCCACTCCCAACAGACATACCGTGAATCGTGTCATGACGCGCCTCCTTGCGCCTCACCGCGGCCCTCAATGGGCCACCGCCATCCGTTCACTATTTCTTCCACAAACCGCTTTGTTAGCCGGCAGTCTTCGCTGTCGGCATCCGGTCGATCACCTCATCGATCAGCTTGTATTCAAGCGCCTCATGCGCTGACATGAAGCGATCGCGATCCGTGTCTTGCTCAATTTTTTCCAGGGGATGCCCGGTGTGTTTGAGCAGGATGGTATTGAGTTTTTGCTTGATGTTTTTGAATTCCTTGGCATGGATCATGATCTCCTCGGCAGTGCCCTCCATGCCGGCCAGCGGCTGGTGGATCATGATCCGAGCGTTGGGCAGCGCCCGTCGCTTGCCCTTCGCGCCCGCCGTCAGGAGCACCGCCCCCATCGAGGCACACTGGCCGATGCAGTAGGTCGCGACATCGCAGGTCACGAACTGCATGGTGTCGTAGATCGCCAAGCCGGCCGTGACGCTGCCGCCGGGCGAGTTGATGTAGAGGTGAATGTCCGACTTCGGATCGTCCGACTGGAGGAAGAGCAGTTGGGCCACGATGGCGTTGGCAACCTCGTCATTCACCTGCGAACCGAGAAAGACGATGCGGTCCTTCAGCAGACGGCTGTAGATATCCATCGCCCGCTCTTCGCGGCCGCTTTTTTCAATGACGAAGGGAATCAGGGGCATAACTGCGTCTCGGCGAGGGGGGAGTGAATATTCCGGGGCAGGGCGACGGCTAGTCCTTGGCGTCTTCTTCGGCCGTAACCGGTGGCTTGGTGAGCACCTCGTCAACGAGTCCATACGCCTTCGCCTCGGTGGCGGTCAGATAGCGATCGCGATCGGTGTCTTTCGCGATCCGTTCGATCGGCTGGCCAGTGTGCTGCGACAGGATGTCGTTTAAAATCGATCGGGTCTTGATGATCTCGTCGGCCTGGATTTCGATGTCGCTCACCTGGCCGCCTACCTGACCGTAGGGCTGGTGGATCATCACCTTGGCATGCGGTAGGACAAACCGCTTCCCCTTGGCGCCGCCAGCCAGGAGCACCGCGCCGCCGCTGGCCGCGAGCCCGACGCAGTAGGTCGCGACCTGGCAGGAGAGGATCTGCATGGTGTCGTAGATGGCCATCGTCGCAGTCACGCTGCCACCGGGAGAGTTGATGTAGAAGTGGATGTCTTTGCGACGGTTTTCGCTCTGCAGATAGAGCAGTTTCATCACCAATTCGTTGGCATTACCGTCGTAGATCTCTCCCTGGAGCAGGATGATCCTATTTTCAAGGAGCAGGTCACCCAGCGTCATCTGCCGCTGTCGCTGGTAATCACGGGAGGCGCTGGAAGCTTGCGGAACGAACGATCGCTCGTGCATGTCGGGTCTCGGGTGGGCTGAAAAATCGCCAGTGGTTTGGGATCGGAGTCGGCGGATGGAGAAACAGCGAAATTGGCCGTGGCATTAGCCGCGGCGCGGGCTACCGGCTTCTGACTGCGTGGCCGTTGGAATCTCCTCGTCGCCGACTACAACGCCGCAGACAGCATGGTCAACGGCCTCGGAGTCGCGCTTCTGGAACTCGAACGGAGTATCGGTGAACTTCGCGTGAGACGTGACGAGATCGATCGTCTTCCGCTCAATGATCTGGTTGCGAAGCACATCCATCAGGCCCCGCTTCTCAAGATTGGCCCGGACTCGCCGCGGCGACTCGCCCGACTGGGCTGCGATGGCGCGGATCTCTTCGTCGTAGTCGGCCGCCGAGTCGGCGATCGTCTGATCCTCGGCGATTCGTTCGAGGATGAAGTGTTCCTTGAGAGCGGCAGCTGTGCTGCCCATCACGGACTGCCGCAGTTCGTTGACATGGCGGCGGATGGAATCATCGTCGAAGCCGCTGCGACGCAGTTCAAGAATCGACCGCTCCAGTTCCCGCAGGCTCTGGCGGCGGAGCAGATCCGGGGGCAGATCCCAGCTGGCCGAAGCCGTCAGAGCACTGGAAACCTGCTGTCGCACCTGCCGACGTTGATGCCACTGGAGCTGGTTTTCTAGCTGTTTCCGCACTGCGGCCCGCAGATCATCGGCCGTTTCAAAGGCGCCGAGCTCTTCGAGCAGTTCGTGGGTCAACTCAGGAAGCTCGAGCTTCTTGACGTCGATCACGGTGAGTTCAAGCGTTACTTCTTTTCCGCGGAGTGCCTCAACGGCCGCCTCATCCGAGACTTTGATCAGGGCGGTGACGGGCGTGCCGGGCCGCGCCTTGGCAACGAGCGCGTCGAAGTCGGCTAGTTCGGCGTCGGCGAACGACATTTTGGGGCGGACCACCAGTTCGAGATCCGTGGCCTCCGACAGCACCTTGTTGCCGTCGAGAAACCGGAGATTCGCGACGACAAGGTCGCCGGGCTTGGCGGGGCCGTCATGAGGCACAAACCGGGCCCGCTCCCGCAGCATATTCGTCAGTGATTCTTCGACATCGACGTCGGAAATTTCCCGCGACGGCCGCTTAATCGACAGCCCCTTCCACACGGGCATGTCGAACTCCGGCCGCACCTCAATCTTAAACTCGAACGTCATCGGGCCGTCGGCAGGCACGGTGACAGAGTTGACGTCGAGATCGGGCTCGCTGATGGGCGAGAGCTTTTCGGTCTCAGACACCTGCGTCATCGCATCGGCGAGCAGTTTGCTGCGGATCTGGTCGGAGATTTCCGACTTAAACCGGCTGCTGACCAGCCGACGCGGCGCCCGTCCCGGCCGGAAGCCAGGCAGCATGGCTGCGGGCATCATCTCGCCAAGCGCACTATCTCGGTAGCGGTCGATGTCTTCCCGCGGAATCGACACCCGCACACGACGCTCGCAGGCGGAGACTTTGTCGATGGCGATATCCAGCGTGAGCGACTGAACAGCCGCCTCGTCGCTTCCGGAGACAGGGGCTGCCACGGCGGTGGTCGATGAATCACTCGAAGAAGACATGTCTGTTTCCGGCGGGATCAAGGGAACTGAGGAAAAAGAGACACCAGCAGCAGTCGAAACCACGGCGCGGTTCAAAACAGAGCGGGTGATGAGATTCGAACTCACGACAACCACGTTGGCAACGTGGTGCTCTACCAACTGAGCTACACCCGCAGGA
>JBAXUW010000219.1:0-5436 GCA_037129495.1 Planctomycetota bacterium
GAATCACCTCGTGCCGACGACGTGGCGGGCCGCCATGTCTGGCTGGTTCATCCGTGGGCGCTGGATGAACCGCCCGCTGATCTGCCGGCAGAGACACTGCTGGTGGGGTGGTGGCCCGCCGAGCAACACGCTGCTTGGCCTTGGACGGCCGCCCGGTGGACGTTTGTAGGCACACGCATGGCCGAGCTTTCGCGCCTGCGCTGGCACGCCAGTCAGCCAGAGCTGGCGGGGTTGCTTGCCACCGCAGCGTCAGTTCAGACAGTGTCCCATCCTCAGATCAGCGGCGCGTTGCCGCGATCTGTGGTGCAGCGGTCGCTGCCGCGGCTCTTTGCAGAAGTGACTCAGCCGTGCGGCTCATTCTCCGCCTGGTGGAAGCGGACCACCCGCGGCGTGAAGCAGCTGACCGACCTGCCTGGGCTGGCCGCGATTGAGCGTCGCCTTGGTCGCCTTGGGCCCGAGTTCTGATACGCTGCCTCGAGAGCGCGCCTAGCCAGAATAAAGAGAGTTCAGGCGTCTTCGATCGCATGGCCAATTCAGTCACACAGACCGTCGCAGCCTGCACCTTCATATTCGCGGCAGTCTGCTCCGCCTGGGCCGCTGACACGACCGCTGTTGTGCTCTCACCCGAGGCCCGCAGCAACCTCGGCCTTGAAGTGCGACCGCCGACTGGGTCGTGCGGCCCCGGCTCCGAAAGATTCCAGGCGTGGCAGAGGTCTTCGTGCAGGGGGGCGAGCGGAAGCAGTATCAAATCCTGGTTGAGCCCGCGGCGCTCCTCGAATACGGTGTGTCGCTGGAAGACGTGGAGCAGGCGCTGGCCGCCAGCAATATCAACACCAGCGGTGGCTTCGCAACCGAGGGGGAGAGCGAGCGGCCGATCCGGATTCTGGGCCGCCTTGGGCCCGATGCCCAGCGGGTGATCGAAGACTTAAAACGCGTACCCGTCAAGGCCAGCGATGTGCGGCCCGTGCTTCTCGAGCAGGTGGAGCTGGGCACGCTGGCGGAGATTGGGGCTGGCCTCGGCCCCAGTTCAGTCAACCGGGAGAATGCCCGCCGGCGGATCGTGATTCGCTGCAACACTCAGGGCCGCGACCTGGCCGGCGCCGTGGCAGTCTGGAGCGGCTCGCACCGGTGCTGATGACCGCCCTGACGGCGGGCGTCGGTCTGGTGCCGCTGGTGGTCGACGGCCTCAAGCCCGGTCGAGAGATTCTCTATCCCGTGGCGACCGTGATCTTGGGCGGGCTTGTGACCTCGACGTTTTGCGAGTTCCTCATTCATCCGGGCCTCTTCTGGCGATTCAGCGGGCAGGACGCCAGCCGTCTGGCCGCTATGATGGAGCCGATCACTCCATCCCTCGAGCCTCAGTCAAATAATCAAAACCGTTATGACCAGCTTGCCCGACTCTCACCACTGGCTGATCAAGAGCGAGCCGGACGTCTTTTCAATCCGTGATCTCGCCAAGGCGAAGCGGCAGACGACCCATTGGGAAGGCGTCCGCAACTACCAGGCCCGGAATTTCTTGCGGGCGATGCAGGTCGGCGACCAGTTGCTCTACTACCATTCAAATGCCACACCCTCGGCTGTGGCTGGCAGCGTCCAGATCGTCCGCACGGCCTATCCCGATCCCGCGGCGTGGGACAAAAAAAGCGACTACTACGATCCGAAGGCTTCACCTGAGAATCCGATCTGGTCGATGGTTGACGTCAAGCTCGTAGAGATTTTTCCGCGCGAGATTTCACTCGACGAACTCCGCGGCGTGAAAACTCTCGCCCGCTTGGAACTGCTCCGCCGTGGCAGCCGGCTTTCCGTCCATCCCGTCACGGCGGCCGAGTTTCGCACGGTTGTAAAACTTGCGCACCAGCTCGGCCGCCACAAAGCCTGACCAAAGCGAAACAAGAGTCCGCATGACCTGCCGCATTACGGCCGTGACGACTCTCCACGAGCAGCCGTGCGGCAGCACGCCGCTGCCACGCCCGCTCGCCTGGATCACCGCCGACATGCTTGCCCTCCGCGCCGCGGGTCTGGAGCGGCCGCCGCGAGTCCGGTCCGGCAGGCAGGGCCGCGAGGTGGATCTCGATGGGAAGACACTCACAAACTTCGGTTCCAACGACTACCTCGGCTACGCCGGCGATGTCCGACTGACAAAGGCGGCCGCGAAGGCCGCCTGTGCGGAAGGTTTTGGCGCAGGGGCGAGCCCCTTGGTGAGCGGCCACTCGCAGGCACACGAGCAGCTCCAGCAGGCACTCGCTCGGTTGCTGGAAGTCGATGCGGCACTGGCGTTTCCCAGTGGCTTTGCCGCCAACACCGCTACGATCGCGGCGCTCGTCGGCCCGGGTGACTTGATCGCTAGCGACGCCCGTAACCATGCCAGCATCATCGACGGCTGCCGGCTCTCGCGAGCCCAAGTCGCGATCTACCCACACCGTGACATGGCGGCGCTCGACGCGAGCTTGTCGCAGGCGGCCGCGTCCCGCCGCCGGCTCATCGTTACCGACTCGCTCTTCTCGATGGACGGCACAGTCGCACCGCTTGAGGATCTCTGCGAACTTGCCCGGAAGCACCGGGCGATCTTGATGATCGATGAGGCGCATGCCACAGGCGTCTTCGGAGCACGGGGCAGCGGGCTCGTCGAGAAACTAGGCTGCGCAGACGGCGTTCACATCCGCGTCGGCACGCTTTCCAAGGCGCTGGCCGCCGCCGGAGGCTTTGTTGCCGGCCATGCCGAAATGATCCACTGGCTCAAGCACACCGCTCGGGCCTGGATCTTCTCGACGGCTCATCCGCCCGCGGTGGCCGCTGCGGCAACGCGGGCGATCGCGCTGCTTCAAGAGGAGCCTCACCGGCGTCACGAACTGCTGGAGCGGGCGGCGGCGTTTCGTGAGCGGCTGGCCAGCGGCGGCATCGAGATTGGTGGCGCCACCGCCCAGATTCTGCCGGTCGTGGTTGGCGGGGCAACGGCGGCGGTCACCGCCTCCGCGCAGCTGGCCGACAGTGGCTTGTTCGTGCCGGCGATCCGGCCACCGAGTGTGCCCCACGGAAAAAGCCTTCTGCGGGTGAGCCTGTCGTGGCACCACACGCCAGCCGATCTCGACCGACTGGCAGCCGCCATCACGGCCATCCTCCGCGAAGGGCGGTCGCCGTGACGCCAGAGGCATCGCCCGCCACGCCCTGGTGCGTAATCGGCGCCGGCCCATCGGGCCTGACGGCGCTCAAAAACCTGCTTGCGGCCGGTATCCCTGCGGAGTGCCTCGAACGCGAGGACGATGTGGGCGGCAACTGGTATTTCGGTGCGGCCGCATCGAGTGTCTTTGCATCAACGCGACTGATCAGTTCAAAGTCACTCACCGAATACACCGATTTTCCGATGCCACGAGCGTGGCCGGCCTATCCCAGCCACAGCCAGTGCCTGACGTATCTCCGCAGCTACGCCGAGCACTTTCACCTTGTGCCGCAGATCCGCACGCATGCCGTCGTCGAACGGGTCGAGCCGGCTCCCGGCGGCGGCTGGACTGTGCAGGTGGCGGGACAGAATCTAAAGCGGTATGCCGGCGTCGTAATCGCTACGGGCCATAACCGCGAGCCGCGGTTTCCGGATATTCCAGGTGAGTTTGCTGGCCCACTCCTGCATGCCTGCCACTACAAATCCCCCACGCAGCCGGTCGATATCACCGGCAAGCGTGTGCTCGTGATCGGCGGAGGTAATTCAGCCTGCGACATCGCCGTCGACTCGGCAGGCCGGGCGGCCACAACAGTGCTCTCGATGCGGCGGGGCTATTTTTTTGTGCCGCGGTTCATCCGCGGACGACCGGCTGATCTCCGCAGTGAACGGCTTTTGAAAATGGGACTACCGCTCTGGCTGCGGCGGCTCGTGAGTCTCAAAGCGATCGATCGGGAGATCGGCCTGCCGTGGCACCACGGTCTGCCTCGGCCCGACCACCGGCTCTGGGAAACGCATCCGGTTGTCAACGCCGAGGTTGGTCAGCGCATCGACTCTGGCGACATTCGTTCGGCGAGCGACGTGTCTCGGTTCGAAGGGCAGACAGCCGTCTTTGCCGATGGACGCCGGGAAGAATTCGACATCGTGATCTGTGCGACCGGCTACCGTCTCACGCTGCCGTTTATCGATCCACAGCATCTCTGCTGCGACGCCGACGGCTGCCCACAGCTCTTTTTAAATCTCTTGCATCCCACGCGAAATGACATCGCCGTGGTCGGCCTCATCCAGCCAGATAGCGGGCAGTGGGGGCTGACTGACCTGCAGTCACAACTCGTTGCCCGGATGGCCCTGGCCGCTCAGGCCGCGCCGCAGGCCGCAGCGTGGCTCTATCGGGCTCGCCAACGGCCATCACAAGCGACCGCGATTCGCTATGTCGATTCTCCGCGACACCGTCTCGAGGTCGAGCATTTTTCGTATGGCCTAAGGCTCGAGCGACTGATCGCGTCACTCGACCGCCGCCTGCGTTTTCATTCGGAGTTGGCATGATTTCGACCGGCTACCGGCCAGACATCGATGGGCTCCGGGCCATCTCCGTGCTGGCGGTGATCGTCTTTCATGCCACCAGGCGACTGCCCGGCGGGTTCGTCGGCGTCGATGTGTTCTTCGTGATCTCGGGGTTTCTGATCACAGGGCTGATCGCCGCCGACCTTGATCGGGGCACGTTCTCACTGCTTGACTTCTGGAGTCGTCGCATCCGCCGGATCTGGCCCGCGGCAGTGCTCGTCACACTCGCTGTGCTAGGAGTCGGTTACTTTGTCATGCTGCCCACCGACTATGTCGCCACCGCCAAAGACGCCAGAGCGCAGGCTGCCATGTTGGCCAATGTGCAGTTTTGGCACAGCCTGTCCGACGACTACTTCGCGCCCGCCATGGAGCAGCGACCGCTCCTCCACATGTGGTCCCTGGCCGTGGAGGAACAGTTTTATCTGTTTTTCCCACTCGCCCTGATGCTCCTCTGGAAATGCGGCCGTGCAGTGTGCATCGCTGCGGTCATCGTGGCGGGTATCGTCAGTCTGGCGGCGAGCATGTTTTGGCTGTCGACACACGCCAAGGCGGTGTTCTATTTGCTGCCTTTCCGGGCCTGGGAACTGCTCGTCGGAGCGCTGCTGGCACTCGTCCCCTGGCGGCTCCCACAGTCGCGGCCCTGGCGGGAGTTGGTCGGCGTGCTCGGCCTCAGCCTGGTGATCGGGCCTTGCTTCCTCTACAGCCGTACCACGCTCTTTCCCGCCGCAGCCGCGGTGCCGCCCTGTCTGGGCGCTGCCCTGCTGATCGCCACCGGCAGTGGTGGCGGAACACTCACGAGCCGGCTGCTGGCACTCCCGCCGCTCGTGACGATCGGACGCATGTCCTACTCACTCTACCTCTGGCACTGGCCGCTGTTGGCATTTCTAAAGTATGTCGTGGGGCCGTCACCATCTGCGTCCTTGAGGGCGGCCGCGCTC
>JBAXUW010000022.1:0-24327 GCA_037129495.1 Planctomycetota bacterium
GCCGCTGCAGGAAGAATCGGCACCACCGGAAAAACCAGCTCCAGCGGGCACTTCGGCCCTGTCGCCGACGCTTGAGGAGTTTGAGTTTGACGGGCTGGAGCCGCCGGCCGCTTGACCGGCGTCCGCCCCGGAACAACGCTAGGGTGAATCTCGTTCCCTCTGGAGTTCTGCGATGCTACCCCTGATCCTGATTGGCCTGGGAATTTTTGCGTTCCTGTTGGTCTTCGCGATGCTCACCCGGTATCTGCGTCTCTGGCTGCAATCGTATGCGTCGAGCGCGGGCATCGGGCTCTTCGATCTCGTCGCCATGAGCTTTAAGAAGGTCAGTCCGACGGTGATCGTGCGGAGCAAGATCATGGCGGTGCAGGCCGGCCTCGACGATTCCACTGGCATCACCAAGCAGGCGCTGGAGGCCCATTATCTTGCCGGTGGCCGCGTGCCACTGGTCGTGCAGGCGCTGATCGCCGCGAACAAGGCAAAGATCAAGGAGCTCGACTGGAAGCTCGCCACGGCCATCGATCTGGCGGGTCGTAACGTCCGTGAGGCGGTGCAGACGAGCGTCTACCCCAAGGTGATCGACTGCCCTGGCAAGAACAGCGGCCGCGAGTCGCTCGATGCGGTTGCTAAAAACGGCGTGCAACTGAAGGTCAGGGCCCGCGTGACCGTTCGCACCAACCTGAATCAACTGATCGGTGGCGCCATGGAGGAGACGATCATCGCGCGAGTGGGCGAAGGCATCGTGTCGGCGATCGGTGCGGCCGAACGGCATACCGACGTGCTTGAGCACCCTGACATGATTTCAAAGACCGTGCTGGCGCGACGGCTCGACGCCAACACCGCGTTTGAGATCGTCTCAATCGACATCTCCGATATCGACGTCGGCGCCAATATCGGCGCCCGGCTGCAGGCCGATCAGGCCGAGGCCGACACCCGCGTGGCTCGGGCCAATGCTGAGGGTCGCCGCGCGATGGCTGTCGCGAAGGAGCAGGAGATGATCGCCAGCATCGAGGAGAGCAGGGCGGCGCTGGTCGAGGCGGAGGCGGCTGTCCCCAAGGCGGTCGCAGAGTCGCTGACGTCTGGGCAACTCGGTATCTTTGACTATTACAAGCTGCGAAACCTGCAGGCCGACACCGACATGCGACGCACAATCGCCACCGGCACTACCCCAGGCACCGCCTCGGTTCAGTGATGCAAACACCCGCTCCCACCTGCGTGCTCCTGGCCGCCGGCTTCGACTGGCTTGAGGCGATCCTGCCCTTTCTCTTTGTGGCGTTCTGGATCGTGTCGCAAGTTTTCGGGCTGTTTCGCCGACTGCAGGGAGGCGGACAAAAGCCGCCGCTGCTGCCACGGTTTGATCCGGAACGTATCGGTCGCGGCCGCCCGCCGCTTCCAGCCGGCGATGCCGAGGGTCCGCGGACCGAACTGCAAAAGCAGATCGAAGAGTTTCTCCGGGAGGCGACGGGCGAGCAGCGGCCGAAGCCTGTCGCGACCAAGCCCATGATCAAGCCCATGATCAAGAAGCCGAACCCACGACGCGAGGTGGCGGCCAAGAAACCCCCCGCGATGCCGCTGTCAACCGCAGAGAAGACCGAATCAGTTGCGCGGCATGTGCATGACGCATTCGGCACTGAGCTGAAGCACCTGCGTGGTGGACTCGGGTTTGAAGAGCGGCAGGCTGCGACCGTTGAGCCGGCGGGAGTCGCCCCGCAGGCCAAGGATTTGGTGAAGATGCTTCGCGACCCGGCCACGATCCGGCAGGTGATTCTGCTGCGCGAGATTCTTGACCGGCCGATCGACAGATGGTGAGCTTTTAAAACCTGCCGATGCCCTCGAAGGGGACAAGATGAAAATCTTATCCCACTGAGGATAAGCCACTGCTAGCACCGATTCTGCTAGCACTACGGCACCAGTGCCTGTGCAGACTTCCCGAACTGCGCCGCCTGCGGAAAAGCATCCCGAAGCTGGGAATCTGGGGGCGAAGGGGCTGCGATTCACGGCTGTTTTATCCCCCAAAAATTGTGGCTTGAGCCCCGGCCCCCGGTGGTCTACAAGGGCTGGTGAGGGTGCACTTCGGTGCGGTCCCTTGCAGCGCGTAGACGAGGTGCCCAAGCCTCGTCTACGCGCCTGTTTTTTATCGGTGCATCTGTCGGAGACTCTGCCGGTGGTAGCACGACGAACTGGTTCACAGATTGTCTGCCTGACGATGCTTGTCTGCGTCGCGGCCTCGGCCGTGGCCGACGAACAGCCGGTGCCCAGTCACGCGAGCGTGCGGGTGGTAGCCGACCATACCTACCTCCGCGCCGGTCCGGGCGATGACTTCTATCCCACCGAACGGCTTCCTGCCGGCGTGATGCTCGAAGCCTGGTCCGTCGATCCGTCGGGCTATGTCGCTGTGCGACCGGTTGAGGGCAGCTTTAGTTGGCTGCGGGCCTGCGATGTCGATGATGCCGCCGCCGTGGAAAACGCGGCCGTGGCGAGCACTGCTGCCACGCCGCCCGTTGGCGGTCGCCGCCGCGGCGTGATCGTGACCGATGGCGCAGTCTCACGAGTGGGATCACAGATCAACGACCTGCGGCATGTTGCGCAGGTGACTCTTGAAGCCGGCGAACGCGTGCAGGTGATCGAGGAGGTTCGCATCGAAGCGGGCCGCCATGCCGGACTCTGGGTACGAATCGAGCCGCCGGCGGGTGAATTTCGTTGGGCCCGTCTGGCTGATCTCCAAACGCCCCCTGGCCTCGTACCACCCGCGATCCTCGTTGCGCTGGCGGCCGCCAACGAGCCAGAAAGCACAACCTCTTTCGGCGAGGCGGTAGCTGCGATCAAGGATGCGAGCGTCGCCGTGGCTCAGGCCGTCAGCGTGCAGCCACAGCCCGTAGCGGCCGCGCTCCCTAGCGTTGCTCCGGCCACGCCGCCGCAGCCGCTGGGCTTTATGCCGTCAGCGAAGCGGCTCTTCGCCGGCTGGCTGCCGTTGGGCACGAGCGTGTTTGATCCAGCGACGCCGATTCAGCCGGTAGCGGTGAGCAGTGGGGTTGTGGCCGTGTCGGGAGACGAACTAGCCGACATCGATCTGGCGTTATCGCTGGCGGTCACCGGCCCAGCTGACGCCTGGAATCTGGCACCGGTGCGGGAGCGGCTGCGGCGGGTTGCGGCCCGGTCAACTCCCGATATTGACCGGACCCGTGTCGACGCGATCGACGCCAGGATCGCGCGGTTTGAGGCGATCCAGTCGCGTCATCGCACGCTGGCTGCCGCTCCGATTCCTGCTGCCGATTCCACGCTGCAACTCGGCGGCATGTGGTCGAGCCTCTCAAACGTCGGCAGTCGGCCGATCCGGCCGGGCGTACTTCCCGGTGGACAGCCCGCCGATGGCCAGCCAACCTGGACGCCGCCAGACCTCACCGAGACCAGTGGCCGGCTGGCCACGGTTGTCTCGCGGCGGCCCGATGCCCCGCGGTGGGCGATCGTGGATCAGAGCAACAATGTGATTGCGTTTATCACACCACAGACAGGCGTGAATCTTGCGCCGCTCGTGGGTCAGGATGTGGCGGTGCGGGGCGCTCGCGGCTACATGCCCGAATACAAGCGACCGTATGTTGTCGCATCGGAGGCGCGGCTTCGCATGGCGGCCCGGCCCGAGGCCTCCCCCGACCGAACCATACGGTAGTGAAGGAAAAGACGGAGCCGGGATCGGCGGTGCGGTCCTCCTTAAGGCAAGGACACGGAGTGGACAAGCTCCAAAACTATTTCCGCTGGACCTGGTCAAGCTCGTCGGCGGAGAGCCAGCGGGCGGCTAGTTCGGTCTGGAGCCGATCGGCCCCGGCCACGTCGGCCAGATCGCGACGGCCCCCCTGCGCGGCAGACCGCCGGGCAATTGTCGCTAGTGTCTGCCTGTCAGCGGCGGCGGTCTGACCCAGCCGGCTGGCCAGCACCGCCACACCCTCGGGATTATTGCGGGCCGAGTCGGAGAGCGTGGCCATGAAGAGGCAGATTTCGTGGAGATTTGCGGCGGCCGAGCGCACGATCAGCGGTTGCAGCGTGCGGGTCACGATCTCCAGGCCAACGCCGTCTACGTCGAGAAACGAGTCAATCTGAATAGACTGCCGTTCGCGGCCGTCAACCGCCGGCATGGCCGGGGAGTGACGCACGAGAAGCACGCAACTGCCGGTGAGATTCTTCGGTGACAACGGACCGGTGTAGGCACCCCGGCCATGAAACACGAGCAGTCCGCCGCGGGGCTGCCGTTCGTGATGCACAAGGCGGAGCACGGCGACCGTGCCATAGCCGTCACTGAGTCGCCATTGCCGTTCGCCCACCGGATCCAGCGTCAGCCGGCTGATGCCAAGCACCCGCCACATGTCGACGACGGCCTCCGGCTTTGTGACTGCGAAGTCGAGCAGGGCGGAGTCGCAGGGTATTGTTTCAACAGGCAGCCGGCGATAGAGCGTGGCGGCTTTGAGGCAGAGTTCGATCGATCGTCGCTGCGATTCAGCGATGCGGGCCAAGGGCACTGCCTCGACGGCCCGCCGCCGCGACTCGCGGCTCGATGAGCCGGTGTCGCTCCGCGCTGTCGCGCCGCCGGTCATGTCGGCCATGTCGGCCACGCCGGTCACATTGGCTAGGTCTGCCACGTCGGCCGCGGCGGTCCGCGGCGGCATGGAGCCAGCCACCGCCACCACGCCGGCCACAAATATCATCCATGCACGCGCAATCGTCATGCTGTCCCCCCCCGGAGCCTTCCCATGGCAAACATTTTCCTGGCTTGTTGCCACGTGCCAAGCCTGTTGCCATGTGGTCGACCAGTGGAAGGATTTTCGGTCTGCGGCGACCTTTCGAACCAGTCATTCCTCTGAAAAATCGGACGGGTTTACCCAGCTTCTCTGAACTCGCCAGTTGCCAAAAAAGAATCTGTTGGCCCGCTGCCGCAGGTTCGCTACGTTCCCCGGCCCCCACAGAGCAGGAAGCCAGAGCCGGAAGCCAGAGTAGGAATTCGAGCCGATGCTGCGACCACACCAGCCCGACGCAAGCGAGCCGAGCGAGCCAGGCTCTTGTTCCGGGCAACAGGCTCGAGAGTCGGCCGGGCAGCATGGCCAGAGCCTGCTGGGCCGAGCGCTCGTCGGTTGGACACGCCTCTGTCTGCGGGCACCACTGGCAGTCGTGCTCACGGCCGTGATCTCGGCGGTGGCAGCGGGCTTTTGGACAACGCAGTCGCTTGGCTACAAGGTGAGCCGCGTCGACCTGCTCGACCCCAAGAGTGATTACAACAAGCTCTGGATCGACTATGTCCAAGAGTTTGGGGAGGATGACGACGCGGTGGTCGTCGTCGAGGGGCCGACGCGAGACCATGTCGTCAAGGTGCTGGAAGAGCTGTCGCAGGAATTTGCCAAGGATGGCGAACGCTTCCGCTCGGTGCTCCACGAGGTGGATCTCTCGAAGATTCGCGCCAAGGGCCTGCACTATCTCTCACCCAAAGACCTTGCCGACATCGACCAATTCATCGAGCGGACGGAGCCGATTCTCGCGGGCGGCTGGACGCATCTGAAGGTGGCGTCGATGGTCGGCGGGCTCGGCGGGCAGATGGTCGCCGGCGGCACGGCGACTGCAGCACCAGTTGCCACCTCAGGGAGCATGCAAGAATCACCGCTGGCCACGCTTGAGCGATATAGTGAAAGCCTCTTGGCGGGACTGGAAGCCGGTCGGCGGGGCGCCGAGCCTGGTGCAAGCGGCTATCTCTCGCCGTGGCCGCGGATGCCCGACTCACTTTCCACGCTTCGCGATCTCTCCAGCCAGCATCTGCTCGCCAAGGAGGGCCGACTAGGGTTTGTGCTCCTGCGATTGGCGAAGTCGAAGGATGGCTTTGCCGGCGCGTCGGCCGCCACCGATGAGCTTCGCCGCCTTATCAAGCTCGTCGCCGCCCGCCATACCGGAGTGACAATCGGCCTCACCGGCCTGCCGGTAATGGAAGACGACGAGATGCGGACCAGCCAGCAGTCGATGATCTGGGCCAGCGGTCTGTCGCTGTTGGCTGTGGTCGTGATCATCATCGCCGGCTTTGGCGGCGTGCGGCATGCTCTGATGGCCAATGCCGTGCTCATCATTGGTATGGCTTGGGCCTTCGCCTGGGCGACGGCCAGCGTGGGCCATCTGAATATCCTCAGCGTGACATTCACCGTCACGATGATTGGGGTCGGCATCGACTACGGCACCTACTACATCGGCCGGTATCTGGAGATGCGGCGGCGCGGGCTCTCCTGCGAGGAGTCGCTGCTTGACGCAAGCGCCTGTGTGGGTCCCGGCATCCTCACCGGTGCGATCACGACATCGGTGGCCTTCTTCTCGGCCGCACTCACGAGCTTCGTCGGCGTGGCGGAGCTCGGCATGATCGCCGGCGGCGGCATCCTCCTCTGCTGCGCTGCGGAATTGCTCGTGCTACCGGCGGTGGTGGCGCTGGTCGACCGCGGTCCGCTTGGCCGCCGGCTCCCCACGCCGGTGCCGGTGCATGAGTGGCTGGCGCCGATTGCCCGCCATCCGCGGTTTGTGGCGCTGGCCGCAATGGCCGCGACGATGGCGCTCGCCTCGGGCATCCATGAGCTCGACTACGACCACAACCTGCTCAACATGCAGGCCGAGGGGCTTGAGAGCGTGGCGGTTGAAAAAAAGCTCCTCGCCGAATGTGATCAGAGCGTCTGGTATGCCCTCTCGATCGCCGATTCACGGGAGGAACTCTTGGCCCGCAAGGAGCAGCTTACGAAGCTCGCCACCGTGGAGCGGGTCGATGAGATCGCCTCCCTGTTGCCAGTCGACGAAGAGCTCAAGCGGCCGTTCATCGAACGGATTCGGGGCCGGCTGGCAGGGCTGCCGGAGCGGCCACCAGAGATTCCGATCGATCGGCTCGACGGCCTGGGCGAGACGCTCGCCTGGGCCCAGGGGGAGGCGTCAAAGCGGCCCGGTGGCCTGCGGACGGCCTGGCACTTGGAACGGGCCCGCGAAACGCTGCGGCGAATGGGTCCTCATGAATGCTTTCAGTCGCTCGCCGCCTTCCAGCAGCAGTCGGCCGGTGACCTGCTCACGAGGCTCCACTCGCTCGCTGCCGTCGCTGACCCTGAGTCGCCCAAGCTCGACGACTTGCCGCCGAGCCTCGTTGACCGATTCGTCGGCCAAAACGGCAAGCACCTGCTGAAGATTTACGGCCGCGGCGACATCTGGAACTTCGAATCGCTGACACGGTTTGTCAAGGAGGTTCGCAGCGTCGATCCACGGGCCACCGGGAATCCACTCCAGGCCTACGAGGCGTCGCTGGAGATGAAGCGGAGCTACGAACAGGCGGCCCTCTATTCGCTGATCGTGATTTTCGCGGTGCTCTGGCTCGACTTCCGCAACATCACTCACGCTTTGCTAGCCAGCTTGCCGCTGGCGCTGGGCATGGCTCAGACGCTCGGCCTGATGGGCCTCCTCGGCATCGATCTCAATCCGGCCAACCTGATTGGCATTCCGCTGATCCTCGGCATCGCGGTCGATTACGGAGTGCATATTGTCCACGACAGCCTCGAGCGACCGGGCCCCTATCGGATCAGCGCCTCGACGGCCAACTCTGTGCTCGTCGATGCTCTGACAACGATCCTCGGCTTTGGCGCGCTGATGGTGGCCAGCCACAGGGGCCTCGAGAGTCTCGGCCGCGTGCTCACGCTCGGCGTGACGACCTGCACGCTGACGTCGCTGATCCTCCTGCCGGCTGTGCTCGCGCTGATTCGTCCCGGCCGGGCGAGCGACGATACCGCCGCCGACGGGGCCGACGATGAGCATGATGATGCTGGCGGCCAAGACGATGCCGTGACCTTCCCCTTCGAACTGTCTGACAAGCGTCGGGCGGCTTAATCATAGTGTTGCACCACAAGCGAGACCGCCTGATCATGAAGCTCAATACGAAGCTGAATACATTGAATGTTTCTAAAGCTTGTCTGCTGCTTTCCCTGCTGGTTGCGACGCCGACGGCGGCGCATGCCCAGACCGGTGATCGCATTGTCAACGTCGTCATGGAGGATCAGTTTCGCAATCGTCGGGAAACAGGGACGCTGCATGGCGACGTGGTGGTGCTCGTCTATGCCGAACGAAAGGGGGGCGAGGCAGCGCTCGAACTCGGCCGTAGGCTGCACGTGCTCTTTCATCCGACTGCTGAAAACGCATCGGAGACTGAGTGGTCACGCCAGCCGGTGACCGGCCTCCGCGGCTGGCCGGCGAACGTCCGCGTGCCCGACGTCCATGTGGTGCCGGTCGCCAGCCTGCCCGAGGTGCCCAAGCCGCTTGCGCACGTGGCGCGAGCGCGATTCCGCACCGACTCGCCGCATGTGCCGGTCTGGCTCGACTTCCAAGGGGTCTTGGAGCAGCGCTATGGCATTGTGCCGGGAGGACCCAATGTAGTCGTCCTTGATACCGCCGGCCGGACGCACAGTGTCCGCAGTGGCCACCTCGACGAGCTGGAGTTTAAAGAGTTGGCCGCTGAGATCGACCAGATTCGGACGCAGTCGCGGTCCGACATCCGCGCTGCCGCCGCCGCGCCAGCCACCGTCCGACGGTAAGCGGCCCACGAAGAGGACACGTTAGAAAACGTATCCCACGGGGAGCAGTCCGTTTACCGCATTCGCTCTTTAAGCCGGCGGCTTGCCTGCGTGAGCGTGTCGCGCTCAGCGGTCGTGAGGCTTGCTTCGCCGGAGCGGCTGATCTTTTCCAGGATGCGATCGACCGCCTCCTGAAGCGCCACGTCGTCGTGGGGCGGGGAGCGGCGTGCGCGGTAGTCGTCATTGTTATCGTCATCGTTGTTCTCGGGCGGTCTTACCACGCGCATGCCGCGCCGGAAGCCCCGCAGCCGATCCTGGAGGTCTCCAAGGCCGGAGAGGTTCCAGCCCCGCCAGGCAAACAAGAGCCCGAAGAGTGCGCCGGCGATGTGAGCCATGTGGGCCACCTGCCCGCCACCGCTCGCGGCGCCCTGCACATCCATCACGAGATAGAGCAGGCCGAGCGCCCAGGCCGGCACCGGGAGCACACCCCAGATGAGCACAGTCTCTTTTGGAAAATTCCAGACAAAGACCGCGAACACCGCCATGATGGCGCCGCTGGCGCCCATGAGATGCATGTTTGAGGCCGCTCCGGCCCGGCCCGGGAAAAGTTGTACGCTGGCGAGCCAGGCCAGCCCGGCCAGCACGATGGCTGTGAAGTAGAAGCGAAAGAACTCGCCCCGGCCCATCAGCGCCTCGACCTCGCGGCCAAAAAACCAGAGCACCATCATGTTGCCGATCAGGTGCCACGGGTCGAGCGGCGAGTGGACGAAGCCGTAGGTCACCAGTTCCCACGCTTTGAGCAGGTGCCGCGGCAGATCGCCCTGGAGTGAGAGAAACTCACTGATCTGAAAATCCCCGGCTGCCACCAGATTCAGCACCCAGACCGCGACGTTCACGACGAGGAGCGTCATCACTGCCGTCCAATCGGCCATGAAGGCCGCGGAGGAATCGCGTGAGTAGCCACGATCAGAAAATCCCATGGTGTGTCACCTGAGCAGGGTTTGGGTGGATGAAGGCTGCGGTGGGCTGGATGGCCAGCAAGGAAATCGTAGCAGGCCGGTGCAGGGCCCTTCTACAAAGGGGCGTTTTCCAGTTTTTCCGGCGTGTGTGCTAGAGTCTCCACCTCGGGAGCGGGCTTTCCGGCGGGGAAATGCCGTCCGAGGCAGACGCTCTTTCCACTTGAACACCAAACAGGATTCTAGTCATGGCAACAAACGGCACGCTGGGTAGAAAGCTACGGATGGGGATCGTGGGGGGCGGTCAGGGCTCGTTCATCGGCCGCGTGCATGTCACCGCGGCCGTGCTCGACAACCGGGCGGCGCTTGTGGCGGGTGCCCTTTCGAGCGACCCCGAGCGGTCAAAGGCCAGCGCCGCCGATTACGACATCGATCTCTCCCGCGCCTACGGATCCTATCAGGAGATGTTTGACCGGGAGCGGGCGCTCCCCTCCGACAAGCGGATCGACTTTGTCACGATCGCCACCCCCAACCACATGCACTTTCCAGTGGCCAAGGCCGCCGTCGAGGCGGGCTTCAACGTCGTTTGCGACAAGCCGCTGACGCTGACGCTCAAAGAGGCCGAGGACCTGGCCGAAATCGTGAAGCGGTCGAATGTCGTCTTCGCAGTCACCCACAACTACACCGGCTATCCACTCGTACGGCAGGCCCGCGAGATGGTGCTCTCGGGCGAGCTCGGCGAGATCCAGGCGATCCGCGCTGAATACATCCAGGGCTGGCTACGGACGCGGCTCGAAAGCGAAGGGCAGAAGCAGGCGGCCTGGCGGACTGACCCAACCAAGAGCGGCGCTGCCGGCTGCTTTGGCGACATCGGCACGCATGCCTACAACCTCGGCCGATCGATGACTGGTCTCTTGCCGGAAAAAATCAGCGCCAACCTCAAGATCTTCGTACCCGAGCGGTCGCTCGATGACTACGGCCATGCCGTCATCCGCTACGAGAATGGGGCGCTGGGCACCGTGACCGCCTCGCAGATCAGCCACGGTCGTGAGAACGACGTGCGGATTCAGATCGACGGCACGAAGGCGAGCCTCGAATGGCACCAGGAAAACCCCAACCAACTCTTCGTCCGCAGAAACGGCCACCCCCACGCGATCTACACCCGCGACCCAAACGCCCCTTACACGCTGCCGCTGGCGAAGGCCTCCTGCCGGCTGCCGTCGGGCCATCCGGAGGCTTTTTTTGAGGCGTTTGCCAACGTCTACCGGGCCGCGTTTGACGCCATGGAACTGGCCGCCGCCGGCCAGCCGTTTGAGCGTGTGAACACGATCTATCCCAACATCTGTGACGGCGTGGAGGGAATGTATTTCATCGAGCAGTCGGTAGCTTCAAGCAAGGCGGATGGCGCCTGGCTGCCGCTGCGGCATCCACTGGCGCGGCGGTAAAGGAGTCAGCCATGTCCAAGCAAGACACCGCCTATTTTGTGTTTGACATCGAGAGTGTCGCCGACGGCGGGCTCGTGTCAAAGCTCAAGTATCCGGGGGAGAATCTGGCTCCGGCCGCGGCGATTGCGAAGTTCCGGGCGGAGTTGCTCGCCGAGAACGGCAAGGACTTCATTCCCTATACCTACCAGCTGCCGATATCGCTGGTGATCGCCAAGCTCTCCCGCGACTTCCAGCTCCTCGATCTGGTGGCACTCGACGAGAAGGAGTCGCGGCCGCACGAACTCGTGCGACTCTTCTGGGAGGGCTGGCGGAAATACAACCGGCCCACGCTCATCACCTTCAACGGCCGTGGCTTCGACCTGCCGCTGCTCGAACTCTGCGCGTTTCGCTACGGCGTGTCGATTCCCGACTGGTTCGCCGAAGACGCCCGGAACTACGACCAGCCCCGCTACCGCTACAACATGGCGGCCCACTTCGACCTGCACGAGTGGCTCACCAACAACGGCGCCTCGCGGTTTCATGGTGGCCTATCATTGGCAGCGAATCTCATCGGCAAGCCGGGGAAGATGGAGGTGGCCGGCCACATGGTGCAAGACCTTTGGGACTCGGGGAAAGCCACTGAGATCCACGACTACTGCCGCGGCGACGTGCTCGACACGTATTTCATCTTTCTACGGTCGCGGGTGCTGGCGGGGGATATTGACTTAAAGACCGAGCATGCCCTGATCGAGTCGGCCCGTGGATGGATCGAAGAGCAGAGCAGGGAAAGCCCGGGGCTGGCCCGCTATCTGGCGGCCTGGGGCGACTGGAAGAGCCCCTGGGCCTAAAGCCGGGATTTCAGGCGGCAGACTCGCCCACGGAGCCTCCTCATGACGTTACGGCCAGGCCTTCGGCTTCGGCAAGCGTTTGTTGGAGTGTGTCGAAGGTGAGGAATTCACTCAGGCCGAGGTGGATGGCAGTGGCAACGTGGAGGATGTCGAGGAGCCGGTGGCCGGCCGATTCGGTGTATTTTGCGCTGAGTGTTTCGGTGATGTGCTGAACGTCTGCCCAATCAACGGCAACAACGCCGAGTACGCCGGCGGCAAGGTCGGCCCGAACGAGTTTGAGCATGGCGTGCCCTTCGGCCGCTCCGAATCCTTTCGTCGCATCGCGCTGATGCAGTCTGATCTGCAGTCGGATCGACTGGCGAAATTCAAGCAGCACGAACGACGACGCAGGCAACGGGCCGTCAAGCCGCTTCATACGGGCATCGGCTCGCCGGGAATAGACGTCTGCTCGGTAGAGCGAACAGAGAAACGACGTGTCGGGAAAAGGAGCCGCCGACACCTTCATGGCTCGCCTTCTGCCTCGTCGGCACGCATGGCCGTCACTTCAGCCACCGAAAATACGCGGCCCTTCCAGATGGCACGGCGACGGGCGGCAAAGTCGGGCCGTTTGAGTGGCTTTGTGAGTCGGTGGGAGATCGCCGTCAGGATGGCGATGGGCTCACCACGTTTGACAATCCGCACAGTTTCACCGGCTGCGAGCCACGCCTCGAGCTTCGCAAAGCTGTTCCTGAGGTCTCTCACGGTGGCGTCTCTCATGTGGACTATTATTGTCCACATTTGCTTTCGGAGTCAACCGCGGATCAATTCCGGATCAGGCCTCTCCACGCCGGCGAGAAGACAGCGTCGCATGGATGCGACGGCTATTCTGCTGCAGCGGGGAGGGCCTCTGCCGCTTCAGCAGCTGGCGCTGGAGGCTCTTCGGCGGCAGTTTCTTCTGTGGCCGGCGGGGCTAAAGCTGCGGCGACCGCCTGGGCGGCGGCCCGACCGGCGGCGTCGAGCTTGTCCTTTGGGGCCCGCACCTCAACGGTGTACATCCGCCCGTCGATCACCAGCGCATAGCTGGAACGGTCGATCGATTCCCTGATGCCGTCAACTTTGATCGTCGCCGGGGCGGCCCACGTAACGCCGAAGTGCGACCCGAGTTTTACAGCCGTGGGCTTCTTTACCAGCGTGCTCTTGCCGCTCTTGGTGTAGGTCTCGGCAAGGCTGGCAGCAATGGCGGCGACAAACTCCCGCTGGGAATCGCCGTCGACCTCGGCCATCCCTTCCGGCGCGTCGGCCGCTGTCACCACGATCGACGGAAAGGTCTTCTTCCTGCCGGGGACGTACTTGACGAGGTAGTCCTTCGACTGCGAGGCGCGGGTCCAGCCCGTCGGTGAGCAGACGCCGATCTTCCCACCGTCAACAGCGATCTCGGTGTCGTAATCAACGCCTAAGGGTTCGTCGCTGTCGCCCTCAGCCGCGGCACCGCCCGCCGCTGGCGTCGCCTTCTTGGCCGGAGCCTTCGAGCAACCGGTGGCCGTGAACATGCCCGCTAACAGCAGGCAGCAGGTGGCTGTGGCCAGCCCGCCCACCCGCCTGCCAGACGAACGGATTTCAGACGCACAACTTTTTGTGAGAGCAGTCAACACAGAGCGCATGAACCTTCACCCTCACTCGGTGATTGCCTCTTTGACGAGTTGGACGAAGTGGTTGGTGCGAGACGAAGCCATCAGGTCAGCCGCCTTTTTGTCGGCGGCCTTCTTGTCAGAATATTCAAACAGCGCCAGCCGCTTCATGCCCTGGTTGTAAACGCCCCAGTAGGCCTTCATCCGCGTTATTTTGACGGTCTTCTTCCGGGCAGGCTTTTTTACTGGCTTGGCGTTCGGATCCTTGGCGACCTTTTCCTTCTTCGCCTTCGGAACCTTATCCTTGGAGACCTTTTCCTTGGAGACCTTTTCTTTGAGAACCTTGCCCTTGGTCGTCTTCTTCGCCTTATCGCGGGCTTCGGCCGCGTCGTTTTGGGCCCTGAGCTCCTTGCGGTTCACCACTTTTCGCGCCATAACGCCTTGCCATCCTTCAGATTAGGGAATGCAGGATTACCTGCCGGGTATGCGGGAGGCCGCCGAAGCGGTTTGTTGAAACGTCAGTATAGCGTCCGCGGCCGCAGACGCGGAGGGCATTGCAGGGCCCCCGGTCCTGACCCAGACCCGTATACTATTGGATACGATGACAGCCACTACGACACCCACGTCTGCCCCCCCAGATCTCGCCGGCCCGCTCGCCGCCTACCGGGCCCTCAGCGACGCCACTTTGAACGAACGGATCGAGGCGGTTCGCCGCCGGATGGGCCCGCGGCTGGTGATCCTCGGCCACCACTACCAGCAGGATGGCGTGATTTCCCACGCCGACCTGCAGGGAGACAGCTACCAGCTCTCAAAGTCGGCCGCCGAGCGGGAACAGTGCGAAGCAATCGCCTTTTGCGGCGTCCACTTTATGGCCGAGACGGCCGACATTCTGGTGAACCGTCCGAATCAGCGCGGCCGCCGCGTGACGGTCGTTCTGCCTGACATGGCCGCGGGCTGCTCAATGGCCGATATGGCGGCGATCGAACAGGTCGAGGATGCCTGGGCCGAGCTTGGCACGGTGATCGATAATGCCGACATCACGCCGGTCACCTACATCAACTCGGCGGCCAGCCTAAAGGCCTTTTGCGGCCGACATGGCGGCATCGTCTGCACGTCGAGCAACGCCCGCGCCGTGCTCGACTGGGCCTTCGCCCGCACCCGCCGCGTCCTGTTCTTTCCTGATCAACACTTGGGCCGCAACACCGCGCGGCAGATGGGCATTCCGCTGGACGAGATGTGTGTCTGGAATCCGCACGCGCCCACTCTCGGTGGCAACACGGCGGCCCAGATCGAAAAGATCCGCGTCATTCTCTGGCAGGGGCACTGCAGCGTGCATGCGATGTTTCGGCCGGAGCATGTCGACGCCGTGCGGGCCAACCTGCCCGGAGTGAAGGTGCTCGTGCATCCGGAGTGCCCGATGGAGGTGGTCGACAAGGCCGACCTCGCCGGCTCGACGAGCTTTATTATCAAAGCGGTAGAGGCGGCCCCGCCGGGGACGGTCTGGGCGATCGGCACAGAGCTCCACCTCGTCAAACGGCTCGAGCAGCAGCATCCCGAGCAGACGATCCGGTTTCTCTCGCCGGTGGTCTGCATGTGCGCGACGATGTATCGCATTGATCTGGCGCACCTCTGCTGGAGCCTTGAACACCTGGAGGCAGGGACGCCGGTGAACGTGATCAGCGTCGACGACGAGACGGCGAAGTGGGCGGTAACGGCGCTTGAGCGAATGTTGGCGGTCAGCAAGTAGGCGTGGCGACCGTCCCCCATGTGGCACACGACCAGCGGATGAACGCACACTTTCTCTCCTTCGCGAATCGTCGCTATCGGGGCGCGCTGACGCGGATTCGCCGGGAGGCGGAGGCGTTGGATCGCTTTGCCTCAGTGCGTGTGCCAGATGATCGCTGGCTCGGGGCCGACTATTGGCGGGTGCATGCCGACACGGTGCGACAGTATCGCCGGGGCTTTGGGCTCTTTACCTGGAAGCCGTATGTGATCCGCCGCCGGCTCGAGGAACTACCCGCGGGCGATCTCCTGGTTTATGCGGATGCTGGCTGCTCACTCAACTCCGAGGGGAGGGCAAGACTCGAAGAGTATCTGGCGCTCGCCGCCGATCATCCCGCTCAGACCCTAGCGTTTTCGCTGACGGGCAAGGTGGGTGAGTGGACGAAACGGGCGACGCTCGTAGCGGCAGGGCTTGATGACGACAATCTCGTGCGGCAGCGGCCGATGGTGCTGGCCGGGATTCTCGTGCTGCGGGCGGGGCCGGCCACGCTTGAATTCGTGCGGGAGTGGGAGCGGCGGATGGCCGACGTGCGGATCGTGGACGATTCGCCATCGCCGCAGGGGGAGTATCCGGAGTTTCGGGCGCATCGCCACGATCAGAGCATTTTTACGCTCCTGGCCCACGCCCGGAGTGTGCAGACGATTCCCGATGAGACCTGGTGGGATGGTGCCTGGGATCAGTCGCGCCGGTTTCCAATCCACGCGCGGCGGTGGCGGCACCGGCTGCCGTGGAGCCAAGCCTGGCTCCGGGCCGGCTGCTGGCCGCGGTGGTAGGGCCGGCAAAGTGTCCAGCTGCGTACTGAAACGAGCGCGCGGGACAACCTTGGTCCGGACCCTCATGAACCGCTACTAGACGCCACTAGACAAATGGACACAATGCACCCCTATGACGTCGTCACGGAAGAAGACCGCCGGTCGCCCCACGGCGCACATCCCCAGCTGGCACAGGCTCGAGGTGCCGGTGCCCGAGCGGAGTCGGCTCACGCCGGTCGTCGGCGGGCTGTCCGGGCGAGAGTCACCGCAGGCGAGCCAGTTGATCGAGTCGATCGCGGCCGCCGGCAGCAGTCTGATGCCAGCGGACCAGGCTGATCTTGCTCTGTCTGGTTTAGGGCTGTCTGGCCCGACGTGGCTGGTGAGCCCATCCCGTCGTGTCGGCAATGAGTGGATCGAAACCCTCGCCCGCACCGGCCGCGGCACGGCCAACCTCCATGTGACGACGATGTCGGCCCTGGCCTACGACATCGTGGCAGAGTCGCTCGCCCGTGACGGGCTCGAACTGGCCCCGCGTCGCGCAAAGCTTGTGGCTATCGAACAACTCCTGCTTGAGAGCCGCGATGAGCTCGTGTCGTTCACCGGTCTAACGGGCTCCGTGAGGCGGCTCGCCGAACGGATTCTGCACAGCATTGAGGCGGTCCGGGCCGCAGGGCTCTCGCCGCAGCAGATCAGCCGCGGCCTACGGAATACAGATAAAGGTCGCGACCTGGCCCTGCTGCTGGGTCGCTATGGCGACCGCCTTGAGCAGATGCGGCTGATCGATGCGGCAGGGGAGCTGATGCGGGCCATTGAGCATGTTCGCGCGGGGCAGGTGCCGGCCACCATTGCCCGGCTGCTCGTGCCAGACGACCTCGATCTTCCCCGACTTGAACAGGAACTCCTCGAGGCGCTGCGGTCGTCTCCGCAGAGAGAGGTGTGTGATCTGGCCACAGATGGGCTGTTGCCCGCGGAGGGCGGTGTTCTTGATCCGCAGGCTTGGTCGATCTTTCGTGCGGCGGGTGAGTCGAACGAGGTGCGGTTTGTTCTGCGGACCTGCCTGCGACTCGGCCTGCGGCTCGACGAAATCGAGATCGTGCATACCGATGCAGCGGTCTATCCGTCACTGGTGCGTGAGATCGTGGCGGCCCTGCCTCGGCCGGAGGGAAAGGAGCAAGAAGGCGGAAGCGCGGCCCTCCTGCCGGTCACGTTTGCCGACGGCCTGCCACTGGCCGACTCGAAGCCCGGCCGAGCAATTGTAGCCTGGCTGCAATGGCAGCTCGACGGGTATCCGCAGTCGGGCCTCGAACGCATGCTTCGCGATGGTCTGATCGGACTGCGCGATCATCGTCCGGATGTGCCACGGTCGCAGTCGCTTGTGCGCGAGCTCCGAAGCGTGCGGATCGGCCGTGGGCTCGACCGCACGGTGACGCTCGTGGCGGCGGCCTTAGCGCGGGTTCGCGAGATACCGCCCGAGGGATTTGCGCGGGGCCGCGTCGAGGACGACGATTGGACAGACGACGGCGTCGCGGCCAGTGGCCAACAGCTTGCCGACCGCAAGCAACGCCATCTGCTGCTCCTCGAATCGCTCGACGAACTCGTCCGCCGACTTGCTGACTGCGGTTCTGGCCCCGCGGAGTCTGAACAGACCGCCGCAGCAGTGCTTCGTGGCGCCCGCCTGTTTGTCGACACGCTCTGCAGTTCAGAGAGTGAATTCGATGGTAACGCCCGGCGTCTTATCCTCGATGAGATCGATGCCATGCTGCAGTGGCAGGGTGGCAGCGCCGGGCTTTCGGCCCGTGACATCATCGAGTGGCTGACGCAACTGCCAGCCGAGATGGTGGTCTTAGGAGCCGGCCCGCGGCCCGGCTGCCTGCATGTTAGTGCGCTGGCCAGCGGTGGTCATTCGGGCCGGCCCTACACATTTCTGCTCGGTCTCGATGAAGACCGATTTCCGGGAGGCAGTGCGACCGATCCAGTCTTGACCGATGGCGAGCGGTCGCTGCTCAACGCCGCCCAGCCGGCTGCCCGGCTTTCGGTTGCGCACGATACCGCGGCGCGAAACCTCCTCCTCTGGCGACGGCTGCTGGCGCGGCTCCGGGGTCGCGTCTGGCTCGGCTTTTGCTGCCGCGATACCGTCGAAGATGGCGAGGTATTTCCATCCCCGGCGGTGCTGTCGATTTTTGCGCAGATGACGGGAAATCCGCTGGCGAAGATGGATGACCTCCTCAGGTCACTGCCCGCGGCCGAAACGCTCGTGCCCGCCGATCCGGCGACCGCTCTCGATGAGACCCAGTGGCGGCTCGCCATCCTCGGACCGCAGGCTACGCCCCAGGAAGTGGCGGCGGCATTGGCCGCCCACCGCCAGCACCTGGCCGACGGGCAGGCGGCTTCTGTGGCTCGTGCCGCTCAAGCATTCACTCCGCACGATGGCCTGGTACCGGCTGCCGGCCCGCAATTGGATCCGCGTACGGACAACGGCCGGGCCGCCTCGGCCAACAGTCTGGAGACGCTGGGCGGCTGCCCACGACGGTTCTTTTTTCGATACGGCCTTGGCATCGAGCCGCTCTTGGATTTTGACGACGATGCGGATCGATGGCTGACGCCACTCGATGCAGGGAGTCTGCTGCATACGGTGCTCGAGCGGTTCATGCGGCGAATGATCGAGCGGGCAGAGCTGCCCGAGAAGGATCGCCACCTCGATGAGCTGCTCGGGATTCTTCAGGAGGAGCTGGACGAGAGCCGCCGTCGCAATCCACCGCTCACGGAGCTCGCCTTTGCTGCCCGCTGCGGCGAGCTCGAGACGGCGATGCGGACATTTCTGTACGACGAGGAGCGGGCCTGCCGGGAGACGGGCGTGCGGCCGATTGCGATCGAGGCGGCCATCGGCCTGGAGCCTTCTGATGCCGGCACGCCGTTCGACTGCCGCGATGCAGTGGCGGTCACCCTTGCGCCGGGCGAAACGATCCGGCTCCGTGGCCGGATCGACCGGATCGACCGGATCGACGATGGCGCCGATGGCGACGCTGGTGCCCGCTACTCGCTCTGGGACTATAAAAGTGGGAGTGGGTTTGGTTTTCCAGCCACGGGAGCCGACGATCCCTTTGTTGGCGGCCGCAAGCTCCAGCACGGCCTCTATATGGTCATGCTGCACGAGCGGCTCGCGGATCCAGCGTGTGCCGCGACTGGCGGGAGTGTGGAACGCTTCGGCTATTTCTTCCCCAGCCGCGCCGGCAAAGGCCGCCGGCTGGAGTGGTCGGCAGAGCAACTCGCCAACTGCACGGTGATCGTCCGCCAGCTTGCAGAGATTGCCCGGCAGGGTGTGTTTCTCCCCACGAGCAATGCCACCGACTGCACGCACTGCGACTTCACGACGGTCTGCGGTGATCCCGGGAGAGTGACTCGCGATGCAGCCCGCATGCTCGCCGCCTCCGACGCGTTGCTGCAACTCTTCAGCGGACTCCGCCGCCCGATGCGGCCAGCCACAACGCCCGCTCTCCGCCGGCCAGCCGCCGAGTTGCTGCGACTTACGTCCCACCCCGCCCCAGCGGACACGCCTCCGGATGAGGCGGTTCGCAGCCGCATTCGTGCCGACCTTGATTCAACGCTGCTTGTCGAAGCCGCCGCCGGCACCGGCAAGACAACCTGCATGGTGGATCGCATGCTGGCGCTGGTGCGGACGGGTGCGGCTCGACCGGAGGCAATCGTCGCCGTGACCTTCACGAAGAAAGCCGCCGGCGAACTCCGCCGGCGGTTTCGTGAGAAATTGCAGCAGTCTGCTGCTACGGCGACCGTCGCCGCGGAGCGGACCCGGCTCGAGGAAGGGATGCAGCGGATCGACGCCATGGTGATCGGCACGATCCACTCATTTGCCGGACGGCTGCTGCGGGAGCGGCCCCTCGAGGCGGGGGTCGATCCGGGCTTCCGGGAGCTGGACGATCCCGCGGACCGCCTCCTGCGGCGGCAGGCGTGGCGGGAGTTTGTGACTGTTGCCCCCACGAAGCACGCCGGCTTACTCGCACAATTAGAGGCTGTCGGTCTGCGGGTCGGCGATCTGAGCAGGCTGTTCCTCGACCGGTTTGCCACCTATGGGGATGTCGAGGCCTGGCCCGCCCCAGAGACCACGGCTCCCGATGTCACTGTCGTGGTGGCGGCGCTCGAGCCCTTCGTGGATCGCATCGAAGCCGGAGACTTTCCTGCGCCGGCCGACCGTGGCACCGATGAGCTGATGAACGCGCTCGAGCAATTCGCCCGCATGTTTCGTCGCAGTGATCAGACGTCGCTCGTGGCCGTGATGGAACTGCTGCAGGAACTCGACCGCGGACCGAAGGCAGTGATGAAATGGTGGCCGGGCGCCGGCGCCACCGAGGCTGAGGAAAAGGCCGCTCGCAAGTCACTCGCTACGGAATGGACGCTGGCCTGGGACGAGGCGCGGGAGCAGATAGCGCTGCCTGCGCTCTGGCAGTGGCGGGCCCATCGCTATCCGCTGGCGATCGCTACCCTGCAGGCGGCGACGGTGGAGTATGACCGGCTCCGGGAGGAACGGGGTGTACTTTCCTTCCAAGATCTGCTTTGCAAGGCCGCGGCGCTCTTGGGCCGATCGGTAGAGGTGCGGCGTGGATTTCGGAGCCGTTACACGCACATCCTCGTGGATGAGTTTCAAGATACCGACCCAGTGCAGGCGCAGCTCTTGCTGCTGCTCACGGCCGATGATCCCGCCGAGACAGACTGGCGTCGCTGCCGACCGGTGCCGGGCTCGCTCTTTGTGGTCGGTGATCCCAAGCAGTCGCTCTATCGATTCAGGCGGGCCGACATCGTCACCTACTCGGCTGCCCGCTCGATCATTGCAGAGCACGGGGCCGTGCTCGCCCTGACGACGAATTTCCGCAGCCGCGGCGATCTCGTCGACTGGACCAACAGCCTTTTTCAGGCGGAGTTTCCGCCAGCTCAGACCCTCCAGTCGCCGTCGTTCACAGCCAGCACCTCCGGCCGACGCGAGTCGGAGGTTGAGATATCGGGTCAACAGAACTGGCTGTCTGGACTGCGTGTTCTGCGGTTTGTGAGGAGTGGAACCGCGGGTGACGCCTGGGCCGAGCGGGAGGCCCGCGAGATCGCAGCTTTCATCCGCGACGCGATCGACGGCGGCTCTGCCGTGCCTCGCACTGCCGATGAGGCGGCGCGTGGAATCACGCCGGCCTGTCGCCCCGGCGATTTCATGATCGTGGCCCGCGAGCGTAAGCATCTGGGAATCTACGCCGAAGCGTTGCACGCGCAAGGACTGCCCGTCGATGTCACGGGCACGCGGGGCGAGGATCAGGCCGAACCGCTCCGCACTCTGCGGGGCTGCTTGGCAGCACTGGCAGACCCCGATGATCCGGTGGCGACGCTGGCGCTCCTGCGGGGCGAGGTCTTTGGATTGAGCGACGCCGACCTGCATACCTACGCCGCGGCGGGCGGGCGGTTTGTTGGCGGTATTGACAGCCCGGAAACGCTCGATGACGAGCTGCGGGGCCGCTGTGCGGCCGCCCGCGAGGCCCTTGCCCGCTGGCGAAGGTGGGTGCGGCAGTTGCCTGTGGCCGCAGCCATCGAGCGGATCATCGACGATGCCGGGCTGATGCTCATCGCGGCTGGCGCAGAGGGCGAGGCGGGACCAAAAGGCCGCGCCGTCGCCGGCTTGTTGCAGAAGTATCTCGAGACGGTGCGGCGTGACCGGCTTGAGATTGTCTCGGTCTACGACTGTCTTGACCTGCTCGATGACATGGTGGATCCGAACGCCCGGACAGAGTTTGATCCGCTGCCGATTGACGCGGTTTTGACAGACCGCGTGCGGGTGATGAATCTGCACAAGGCCAAGGGGCTTGAGGCGGCGGTCGTATTTCTTGTCGATTACCAGTGTCGGGAGGCAGGAGAGAAGCCCGAGGAAGGGCCATTCCTGCACATTGACCGGTCGGCCGACCGGACGGAAGGCTGGCTCGCCGTGACGACGCCGATCGGAAGAGGGCAGCGAATCATCGCCGCACCGCCCGGCTGGCCTGCCCTCTGCGGTCGCGAACGCGAGTTTGAGACGGCCGAGCAGATCCGGCTCGACTACGTGGCGGCCACCCGGCCCGGCAGCTGTCTCGTGGTGTCGCTGTTTGAAAAGCACGACGCCGGCACCAAGTCGCGGCCGGAGTCGTTCCAGGCGGAGGGAGCATGGAGTCGATTCGCGGACCATCTCGCGGCGGCGGCCGATCTTCCGGAACCGGCCGCGGCGGTGGATCGCGGCGGTGCCAGGCCGGCGTCCGTTGCGACTGACGGCGGCCAGCGGGAGACACCGCGTGAAATGCTCGCCCGGCGGCTTGAAGACTGCCTGCAGCCGACATTTGCGCGGATCTCGCCGCGTGAGGTGCTGACCGAGCCGGCCGAGGGCATTCGGTTTACGGGGCATGGGCTCGGAGAGCCGTGGGGCCGGGCCATTCATTGTCTGCTGGAGCTGGTTGCAAACCATCCCACGCTCGATCTGGCCGCCGCGGCCGCCACCGTGCTCTCGGCAGAGGAACTCTCGCCGGTGCATGTCGAGCGGGCAGTGGCGACGGTGCAGGATGTGATGCAGAGTGATGTCTGGCGGCGGTCGCAGGCCAGTGATCAGCGGTATGTCGAGGTGCCCTTCTCGCTCCAGGTGCGGGGAGAGGATCTACCGGCCAACGTGCGGTCGCTGGTAGGGGAGGGAGACGCGGCGCTGCCGACTGTCATCCGTGGCGTGATCGATCTTGTCTTCCAGGAGCCCGAGAGCGACCGCTGGACGGTCGTCGACTGGAAGACCGATTCCGTCACCGCCGCGAGCGAGGCGGCACTCGACGCGCATTATCGGCCTCAGATTGAACTCTATGCCGAGTGCTGGCGCCGGCTCATCGGGCCAGGGCCCGGTCTGGCCACGGACAAGCACGATCCAAAAACCAATCCATTGTGTTCCGGAGGTTCGCCATGACCATATCAGCCGATCCCACAATTACCTGTCCACACTGCAAGGCCGAGGTCCGGCTCACGGAGTCGCTCGCGGCACCACTGGTGGAGGCGACCCGTGAACAGTACGAGGCGAAGCTCCGCGCCGAGCGGTTGGTGATCGCCGCCGCCGAGTCAAAAAAAGCCAAGCTGGAGATGGCCGGTGAACTGGAGCAGCGGGCCAAAGATCTCACCGACCTGAAGACTGTTCTCGGCGAGCAAGACCGCAAACTCGCCGAGGCGCAGCTGGCGCAGGCCGATGCTATCCGCAAGCAGCGGGAGCTTGATGACGCGAGACGGGAGCTTGAACTCTCGATCGAAAAGCGGGTTCAGGCGTCGCTCGGCACTGCCCGCGAGCAGGCGAAGAAGGAGGCCGAGACTGATCTCAGGCTGAAGATGGCCGAGAAGGAGCAGACGATCACGGCGATGCAGCGCCAGATCGAAGATCTGAAGCGGCGGGCCGAACAGGGATCGCAGCAGTTGCAGGGCGAGGTGCAGGAACTCGAGATCGAGGCCGTGCTGAAACAGTCGTTTCCCACGGATGTGTTCACGCCGGTGGCGAAGGGGGAGTTTGGTGGTGACGTCGTGCACGGCGTGGGGCGGGGCGAGGGGCCGCTGTGCGGAACGATCCTCTGGGAGTCGAAGCGGACGAAGCATTGGAGCGACACCTGGCTGCCGAAGCTCCGTGATGATCAGCGGGCGGTCAAGGCCGATCTGGCGGTCATTGTCACCCAGTCGCTCCCGAAGGGTGTGGAAACGTTTGGGCATGTCGAGGGCGTCTGGGTAACGAGCACGCGGACGTTTGTGCCGCTGGCGATCGCCTTGCGGCACACGCTGCTGGAATTGTCTCTGGCCCGTCAGGCGGGCGAGGGACAGCAGACAAAGATGGAACTCGTCTACCAATACCTCACCGGCCATCGCTTTCGGCAGCGGGTCACCGCGATCATCGAAAAGTTTGAGGAGATGCAGGCCGACTTGATCAAGGAGCGGACCACGATAACGAGGCTCTGGGCCAAGCGGGATATGCAGATCCAGGCCGTGCTGGCGGCCACCGCCGGGATGTATGGCGATCTGCAGGGGATTGCCGGCCAGGCGATCGAGACGATCGACGCCCTCGACATTTCAAGGCTCGCTGGCCCCGCGCCGTGAGGACCAGCAAACAGCGTTTGCCCAAGAAAAATGGCCACGATGGCAATCCTGTTCGGCGCGACAAGTGCTTCTCCTCCGTGGGATAAGTTTTCTAACTTGTCCAATCCGTGTTATTGCCTTGAGTGGCACTGCACCGCCGGGCCGGCAGAAGTCTCCTTCGCGAGGACTTTCGCCGTTGGGGTCTCTCGGTAGTTCAAGCCTTAACAGGGCGAAATTCCGACGCTCGTCGAGCTTCAGCCGATCCCGGCTCTCCGGATTCCTCCGTGGGATAAGTTTTC